>NZ_CP024768.1:220585-541593 GCF_011395035.1 Pantoea cypripedii | reverse complement strand
CGACGCGCAGACGCATCAGCACGCACGTTGAAGCCAAGGATAATCGCGTTGGAAGCCGCTGCCAGCGTGGCGTCGGTTTCGGTGATACCACCCACACCCGAACCGATAATCTTCACCTTCACTTCGTCGGTGGAGAGTTTCAGCAGGGAGTCGGAGATCGCTTCCACAGAACCCTGTACGTCGGATTTCAGTACGATATTCAGCTCGGACACTTCGCCTTCGGTCATGTTGGCGAACATGTTCTCCAGCTTCGATTTCTGCTGACGCGCCAGTTTCACTTCGCGGAATTTACCCTGACGATACAGTGCGACTTCACGCGCTTTCTTCTCGTCACGTACCACAGTGGCTTCGTCACCCGCAGCCGGAACACCAGACAGGCCAAGGATTTCGACTGGAATAGACGGACCCGCAGCCAGAACTTCACGGCCCAGCTCGTCACGCATCGCACGCACACGGCCATATTCAAAGCCGCACAGCACGATGTCGCCTTTGTTCAGCGTACCTTCACGCACCAGAACGGTAGCAACCGGACCACGACCTTTGTCGAGGAACGATTCAATCACCACGCCGCTTGCCATACCTTCACGGATAGCGGTCAGTTCCAGCACTTCCGCCTGCAGCAGAATGGCGTTCAGCAGATCGTCGATACCGGTACCCGCTTTCGCAGAAACGTTGACGAACATGTTTTCGCCGCCCCACTCTTCCGGGATGATACCGTACTGAGTCAGCTCGTTTTTAACGCGATCAGGATCGGCTTCAGGTTTATCGATTTTGTTCACAGCAACAACAACCGGCACTTTCGCGGCTTTTGCGTGCTGGATTGCTTCGATAGTCTGTGGCATCACGCCATCATCTGCAGCCACCACCAGGATAACGATATCCGTTGCCTGCGCACCACGTGCACGCATCGCGGTAAACGCGGCGTGGCCCGGGGTATCCAGGAAGGTGATCATGCCGTTATCGGTTTCAACGTGGTATGCACCGATATGCTGGGTAATACCGCCAGCCTCGCCTGAAGCGACTTTGGTTGAACGGATGTAGTCCAGCAGTGAAGTTTTACCGTGGTCAACGTGACCCATAATGGTCACGACCGGTGCGCGGCTTTCCTGCGCTGCATCGGTATCACGATCGTCCATCACCGCTTCTTCCAGCTCGTTCTCGCGGCGCAGGATCACTTTGTGACCCATTTCCTCAGCAACCAGCTGAGCCGTTTCCTGATCGATAACCTGGTTAATGGTCGCCATCGCGCCCATTTTCATCATCGCTTTGATGACCAGGGAACCTTTAACGGCCATTTTATTAGCCAGTTCGGAAACGGTGATGGTTTCACCGATGATGACATCGCGGTTCACTGCCTGAGCTGGCTTGTTAAAGCCCTGCTGCAGGGAGCTAGGTTTGCGATGCTTACCGCCTTTACCACCACGAATAGCGGCACGCGCTTCTTCACGGTCGGTTTTGGCTTCAGAATGCTTGTTGCCTTTTTTGGCCGGGCGTGCAGCTTTAGTGGTGCGCGTGCGGCTGCGACCACCTTCAACTTCACGATCGTTCTCATCTTCTGCCTGACGGGCATGGGTTGAGGTGGTGACGTGATAGTCACTGGTGTCTTCTTCGTCGGGTTTTTCCCACTCAGCAGATTTTTCTTCTGCCAGACGGCGGGCTTCTTCGGCCACACGGCGCGCGTTCTCTTCGAGTTTACGGCGCGCTTCTTCTTCAGCTTTACGCTTCAGTTCTGCGGCTTCAGCTTCACGACGGGCTTTGTCAGACTGCGTAGCCTTGGTCATTTCGTCGGTTGGTTGATTAGTCACTTTCTCATTTTCCGCTGCTTCACGCTTCGCCTTGTCAGCGGCTTCGCGCTTGGCTTTTTCTTCGGCTTCACGTTGCGCTTTTTGTTCAGCTTCGCGACGGGCTTGTTCTTCCGCCTCGCGACGCGCCTTCTCTTCCGCTTCACGCTGCGCCTCGGCTTCTGCTTCAGCCTGAGCCTGTTGCTCAGCTTCTGCATCACCCTTCACATAGGTGCGCTTTTTGCGGACTTCGATTTGCACCGATTTACTTTTACCCCCGGTGCCTGGAATATTCAAGGTGCTGCGTGTTTTGCGTTGCAGCGTCAGTTTACCTGAACCTGCCTGACCATGTTCACGATTCAGGTGGGAAAGTAAGGTCTCTTTCTCTTGCTGGCTCACCGCGTCGTCTTCAGACTTACGGATCCCCGCATCAGCAAATTGCTGTACCAGGCGATCTACCGGAGTCTGAATTTCGGCGGCCAGCGATTTTACGGTTACATCTGTCATGCTGTTCCTTCCTGTAATTATGCGTCATCGCCGAACCAGCAGATATTTCGCGCGGCCATGATCAGCGCGCCGGCCTTCTCATCATCCAGCCCTTCGATATCTGTCAGATCGTCGACACCTTGCTCGGCAAGATCTTCCAGCGTACAAACGCCTTTTGCCGCCAGGCGGTAAGCCAGAGCACGATCCAGACCGTCGAGATTCAGAAGATCTTCAGCAGGTTCCTGATTACCAAGGCTCTCTTCTTTCGCCAGTGCCAGGGTAGTTAACGCATTTTTTGCTCGTTCACGCAGGGCTTCTACCGTGTCTTCATCGAGGCCGTCAACTTCCAGCAGCTCGTTGATCGGTACATATGCCAGCTCTTCCAAAGAAGAGAAGCCCTCTTCCACCAGTACGGTGGCGAAGTCTTCGTCGATGTCGAGATGTTTGGTGAACATATCGATGGCCGCATGGGCCTCGGCCTGATGTTTAGCCTGCAGGTCATCGACGGTCATCACGTTCAGTTCCCAACCGCTCAATTGGGAAGCCAGACGCACGTTTTGGCCGTTACGGCCGATCGCCTGAGCCAGATTGCCAGCTTCAACGGCGATATCCATGGTGTGATTGTCTTCATCCACCACGATTGACGCCACATCAGCCGGAGCCATGGCGTTAATTACAAACTGTGCCGGGTTATCGTCCCACAGCACGATATCGATACGCTCACCGCCCAGCTCACTGGAAACCGCCTGAACGCGTGCGCCGCGCATACCTACGCAAGCGCCTACCGGATCGATACGTTTGTCATTGGTTTTCACCGCGATTTTGGCACGAGAACCCGGATCACGCGCTGCCGCTTTGATCTCGATAACTTCTTCGCCAATTTCCGGTACTTCGATGCGGAACAGTTCGATCAGCATTTCCGGCTTGGAACGGGTGACGAACAGCTGCGCACCACGCGCTTCCGGACGTACTGCATACAACACGCCGCGAATACGGTCACCCGGGCGGAAGTTTTCACGCGGCAGCATATCTTCACGCACAATCACCGCTTCAGCATTGCTGCCGAGATCCAGCGAGATGTTGTCGCGGTTCACTTTCTTCACCACGCCAGTGATGATTTCGCCTTCCTGCTCGCGGAACTGATCCACCACCATCGCGCGTTCAGCTTCACGCACTTTCTGTACGATGACCTGCTTCGCGGTCTGGGTAGTGATACGGTCAAAGGTGACCGATTCAATCTGATCTTCAACATATTCGCCCAGATTGAATGCTTCATCTTCGAAGCGGGCTGCGTCCAGCGTGATCTCGCGAGTTGGCTGCGTGACTTCTTCAACAATCTGCCAGCGACGGAAAGTATCGAAATCGCCGCTTTTGCGGTCAATGCTGACGCGCACGTCGATTTCCTGCTCATACTTCTTCTTGGTCGCAGTGGCCAAAGCGCTTTCCAGCGCTTCGAAGATTTTCTCGCGCGGCAGGGCTTTTTCGTTAGAAACGGCTTCTACTACAGCTAAGATCTCTTTGTTCATCCTGGTTAGCCTCAATCCGGACTTTTAAAAGTGGGGGACCAGGTTCGCTTTCTGAATGTTGCTCAGCGCGAACACTTCATCGTTGCCCTCAACGGTTACCGTGATCATCTCGCCTTCGACAGACTTGATGATGCCCTGCCATTTACGGCGGTTCTGCACGGCCATACGCAATACCAGACTCACCTCGTCACCAGCGAAACGTGCATAATGTTCAGCGGTAAAAAGAGGACGGTCAAGGCCCGGTGAGGAAACTTCAAGGTTGTAAGCCACCGTGATGGGATCTTCCACATCCATCACAGCGCTGACCTGGTGGCTGACATCGGCGCAATCATCAACATTGATACCCTCTTCACTATCAATATAGATGCGCAAGGTTGATGTGCGACCACGAATAAACTCGATACCGACCAATTCGTAGCCAAGCGCTTCTACCGGAGCAGAGATCAACTCTGTCAATTTTTGCTCTAATGTGGACAAGCCCACCCCCAAGACATAAAAAAAGGGCCTAATAGCCCAGTGTTGCGATTTCCTGATAACAAAAAACCCCGAAAAATCGGGGCTTTTTGTGACTGGACCCTGTATGCCGCGATGCGGCTCGGAGCACAATCCAGAAGAATTTTTTTCAAAAACCACTGTGGAATGCGTCCGTCGATGCATACAGTATATTTGAAAAAGAACTCTAAGGGAAAGTGGTTGCGGGGGCCGGATTTGAACCGACGACCTTCGGGTTATGAGCCCGACGAGCTACCAGGCTGCTCCACCCCGCGTCCGAAAACGTGGCGAATAATACGCCAAACTTGCGAAAATTGCAAGTCATACTGAGATTTGGTACCGAGGACGGGACTTGAACCCGTAAGCCCAATCGGGCACTACCACCTCAAGGTAGCGTGTCTACCAATTCCACCACCTCGGCACTTCACTGACAGCGACAATATTTTGTCGCATTGCAAGCTGACGATCTCACTGCGGGATATCGTTACCCGGGGTTGCCGGTTTTGCTGGCTGAGTCTGTTCAGATTTCGCCGGCGCAGTCAGATTTTCCCACTCGCTTCCTTTGGAAGTTTTATTCGTGTTCAGGTTACCCAGAATCAGGCTGATGATGAAGAACAGCGTCGCCAGCACTGCGGTCATGCGAGTCATAAAGTTACCAGACCCGGTAGAACCAAACAGCGTCGCAGAAGCGCCTGCACCGAATGATGCTCCCATATCAGCGCCTTTACCTTGCTGCAGCATGATCAGACCCACAAGGCCCAGTGCCACAATAAGGAAAACTACCAAAAGAGCTTCGTACATAATCAACCTGTTTCCTTGCGCGTAACCCGCACAGTTAAAGCTTCAACCAGTATCGATGGGGAGTCTCGTCATCACCCACCAGAAGCGGGTGTGAATACTAACCAAAGGCGCATACCTCTGCAAGCGCAATTTTCACGAACCTTACTGATTGCGGAAAAAAGCGCCATCACGGTGATTTTACAGGCGGAAAGCGAAAAATCCTGCCGCCTGTCGCGCGCTTAAACGGCCTTCACCGCGTCGGCAATCTGGTGCGCTAGCGCGGTGACCTGCGCTTCATCCTCACCCTCAACCATCACCCGAATCAGTGGCTCAGTGCCGGATTTACGCAACAATACACGGCCACGCCCGGCGAGGATTTTTTCCACCTCAGCGCTGGCCGCCTTAACGGCATCGCTCTGCAAAGGATCGCTCTCGCCGCTAAAGCGCACATTCACCAATACCTGCGGCAGCATCTTCATGCCGCTACACAAATCGTGCAGACTCATATGGTTTTGCACAATAGCAGTGAGCACTTGCAAACTTGCAACGATACCGTCACCGGTGGTGGTTTTATCCAGCAAAATCACATGACCAGAGTTTTCCGCACCGAGCCGCCAGCCTTTCTCGCGCATTTTTTCCAGCACGTAGCGGTCACCCACTTTGGCGCGCACAAACGGAATACCGAGCTGCTTGAGCGCCAGCTCAAGGCCCATATTGCTCATCAGCGTACCCACCACGCCACCACGCAGCTGCCCCTGACGTAAACCTTCACGGGCGATGATGTAGAGGATCTGGTCGCCATCGACCTTATTGCCCAGATGGTCAACCATCATGATGCGGTCGCCGTCACCATCGTAGGCCAGACCCAGGTCTGCCTTCTCGGCCAGCACGCGCTGCTGCAACATGCGTAAGTCGGTGGCACCACATTCTTTATTGATGTTCATGCCATCAGGTTGGGTCGCGATAGCAATCACTGTCGCCCCCAGTTCGCGCAGCACATTAGGCGCGATGTGGTAAGTGGCACCGTTGGCGCAATCCACCACAATTTTTAACCCATTCAGGCTTAGCTCACTGGGGAAGGTGCCTTTACAGAATTCGATGTAACGACCAGCCGCATCGACAATCCGGCTGGCACGACCCAGCTCTGCCGATTCTACGCAGGTAATCGGTTTTTCCATCTCCAGCTCAATCGCTTCTTCCACTTCGTCCGGCAGCTTGGTGCCTTCAGCAGAGAAAAATTTGATGCCGTTATCGTCGAACGGATTATGTGAGGCTGAAATCACAATCCCGGCTTCTGCGCGGAAAGTACGTGTCAGGTAGGCAATCGCCGGAGTGGGCATCGGTCCGGTAAACGCCGCAGACAGACCAGCCGCCGCCAGTCCGGCTTCAAGCGCCGATTCCAGCATATAGCCTGAAATACGCGTGTCTTTGCCAATCAGTACTTTTCTGGAACCATGGCGCGCCAGGACCTTACCTGCCGCCCAACCCAGCTTCAGTACGAAATCAGGGGTGATCGGCGCTTCACCCACTTTGCCGCGAATACCATCCGTACCGAAATATTTACGATCACTCATGCCTTTTTATCCTTTTGCTCTGCGTGTTGCTTCCACAACGCGCATCGCCTCAACGGTTTCTTTCACGTCATGCACGCGAATAATCTGTGCGCCCTGCATGGCGGCAATGACCGCGCATGTCAGGCTGCCAGTCAGACGCTGCGCCGGACCGACATTTAACAGCTGGCCAATCATGGACTTACGCGACATTCCCACTAACAGCGGCAAACCGAAATGGTGGAAATGACTAAGTTCAGCCAGCAGTTCATAGTTGTGGTTGAGATTCTTACCGAAACCAAAGCCGGGGTCGAGCAGCAGATTGTCTTTTTTGATCCCCGCCGCCACGCAGCGTGCAATCTGTTCGGTGAAGTAAGCGTCCACTTCGCCGACGATATTTTGATACTGCGGAGCCTGCTGCATGGTGCGAGGTTCGCCCTGCATATGCATCAGGCATACCGGCAGGCCAGTTTCCGCCGCCGCCTGCAACGCACCGGGCTCTGTCAGCGAGCGAATATCATTGATGATGTGAGCGCCCACTCGCGCGGATTCGCGGATCACCTCAGCTTTTGACGTATCGACAGAAATCCACACTTCGAAACGTTGAGCAATGGCTTCCACGACCGGAATCACACGTTCCAGTTCTTCTTCAACACTGACTTCATCCGCACCAGGGCGCGTCGATTCGCCACCCACATCGATAATGGTCGCACCCGCGTTGACCATCTCATTGGTGTGCGTTAACGCATCCACCAGCGAGTTATGCTTACCACCATCGGAGAAGGAGTCCGGCGTGACATTCAAAATACCCATCACATGGGGAAACGACAGATCGAGATGGGAATCACGGGCGTACAACTTCATGGTGAGAATCTCCTTGAGGAATGACTGAACTGCGGGATGTAAAAAACCCCGGACCGGCCGGGGTTTGTATTGAGGTTGGTGCCTGTTACTTGTCGAGTTGTTCTGACATGGTATTGCCTGGGTTCGGCGTACGCGGTTCATCAACCGGACGTGGCGCTTTCGGCGTACCGTTGTTGTCAGAAGAGTTGCTGCCCGGATCTTCCCAGCCAGCTGGCGGACGCACTTCACGGCGCGCCATCAGGTCATCAATCTGCGGTGCATCGATGGTTTCATACTTCATCAGCGCGTCTTTCATCGCGTGAAGGATGTCCATGTTTTCACCCAGAATGCGGCGTGCACGCTGGTAGTTGCTATCGATCAGGTGTTTAACTTCCTGGTCGATGATACGCGCCGTTTCATCAGACATGTGTTTAGCTTTCGCCACAGAACGACCGAGGAACACCTCACCCTCTTCCTCTGCATACAGCAGCGGACCGAGTTTTTCTGAGAAGCCCCATTGCGTCACCATGTTGCGCGCCAGGTTAGTCGCCACTTTGATGTCGTTAGATGCACCCGTTGATACGTGCTCAACACCATAGATGATTTCTTCCGCCAGACGACCGCCGTACAGCGTAGAAATCTGGCTTTCCAGCTTCTGACGGCTGGCGCTGATCGCATCGCCTTCCGGCAGGAAGAAGGTGACACCCAGTGCGCGGCCGCGCGGGATGATGGTCACTTTATGCACCGGATCGTGTTCCGGCACCAGACGACCAATAATCGCATGGCCCGCTTCGTGATACGCGGTAGATTCTTTCTGCGCTTCCGTCATCACCATGGAGCGACGTTCCGCACCCATCATGATTTTGTCTTTCGCTTTCTCGAACTCGACCATCGATACCACACGCTTGTTGGAGCGCGCAGCAAACAACGCCGCTTCGTTCACCAGGTTCGCCAGGTCAGCACCGGAGAAGCCCGGGGTACCACGCGCGATGATGGCAGCATCAATGTCGGTTGCCAGCGGCACACGACGCATATGCACTTTCAGGATCTGCTCACGGCCACGAACATCTGGCAGGCCAACGACGACCTGGCGGTCAAAACGGCCTGGACGCAGCAGCGCCGGGTCAAGCACGTCAGGACGGTTAGTTGCCGCGATAACGATAATGCCTTCGTTGCCTTCAAAACCATCCATCTCAACCAGCATCTGGTTCAGCGTCTGTTCACGTTCATCGTGACCACCGCCCAAACCCGCACCACGCTGACGGCCCACTGCATCGATTTCATCGATAAAGATGATGCACGGTGCCGCTTTTTTCGCCTGTTCGAACATGTCACGCACACGAGATGCACCAACACCCACGAACATTTCAACGAAGTCAGAACCGGAGATAGTAAAGAAAGGCACTTTTGCTTCACCGGCGATTGCTTTCGCCAGCAGCGTTTTACCGGTACCCGGCGGGCCAACCATCAGGACGCCCTTGGGAATTTTACCGCCCAGTTTCTGGAAACGGCTCGGTTCACGCAGATACTCGACCAACTCACCCACTTCTTCTTTGGCCTCATCACAACCGGCCACATCAGCAAAAGTGGTTTTGATCTGATCTTCCGTCAGCATGCGGGCCTTGCTCTTACCGAAGGACATCGCGCCCTTCCCGCCGCCACCTTGCATCTGACGCATAAAGAAGATCCACACGCCAATCAGCAGCAGCATCGGGAACCAGGAGATGAAGATCGAAGCCAGCAGGCTCGGTTCTTCCGGCGGTTCGCCAACCACTTTGACGTTTTTGGTCAACAGGTTATCGAGTAACTTGGGATCGTTGACAGGAATGTAGGTCGTGTATTTATTACTGTCTTTTTTGGTAACGTTAATCTCACGCCCGTTAATACGTGCCTCGCGGACCTGATCCTGGTTCACTTCCGACAGGAAGGTTGAATAATCAACCCTACGGCCATTCGACTCGCTGGGCCCAAAGCTCTGGAATACTGACATCAGCACGACCGCGATGACTAACCAGAGAATCAGGTTTTTCGCCATGTCACTCAAGGGATTAACCTCATATTACAACGGTGTTAACAGACAGCGTAGGGTACTATATATCCTTCATACCTGGAATCGCGGCGCTGATGATTTTGCTTGTTTACCCTGAAAGTCAGAATTCTCATCGGTGTAAACGCATTGGTCGCCTTGCTTTGATTCCTGTAATTCTGGTTATAGTTTGCGCCCTGTCGCCACAATGTACACTTCGCGCGAACGTGATCGCGAAGCATCCGGCTTACGAATTTTCACTTTCGTAAACAGGGAGCGAATTTCCCGCAGGTATTCATCGAAGCCATCTCCCTGAAACACTTTCACCACAAAACTGCCGCCTGGAGCCAGGATATCCCGACACATTTCCAGCGCCAATTCTACCAAATACATCGAACGCGGAATATCAACTGCGGGTGTACCACTCATGTTCGGCGCCATGTCCGACATCACCACCTGCACTTTTTCGTCTCCCACACGTTCCAGTAGCGTTTTCAGCACTGCTTCGTCACGAAAATCGCCTTGCAGAAAATCAACACCGACAATCGGGTCCATCGGCAGCAGGTCACAGGCAATGATACGGCCATTCGAGCCAATCAGTTGTACCACATATTGCGACCAGCCACCGGGTGCAGCTCCCAGATCGACCACTGTCATACCGGGTTTGAACAGCTTGTCACCCTGCTGTATTTCCTCAAGTTTAAACCAGGCGCGCGAACGCAACCCTTTTTTCTGTGCCTGTTGCACATATTTATCGCTAAAGTGTTCCTGAAGCCAGCGACTGGAACTGGCCGAACGCTTTTTACCCGTCATAATTTTTCCAGTTAAATCGTCATCGTAGCGATAAATCAGCACGCATGGGTTGCGTTGATTTGGCGATATACCCGAGATGGCGGTAGAATGAACCGTTTTCAATCCCTAAGTAAGCAAAAAAATACGATGAATCTGAGTACCAAACAAAAACAGCACCTGAAAGGCCTTGCCCATCCGCTTAAACCCGTTGTTATGCTGGGTGGTAATGGCCTGACTGAAGGCGTGCTCGCCGAAATCGAACAGGCGCTAGAGCATCACGAATTGATCAAGGTAAAAATTGCCTCGGAAGATCGTGAAACCAAGCTCCTGATCGTTGACGCTATCGTCCGCGAAACCAAAGCTTGCAACGTACAGGTCATCGGCAAAACGCTGGTGCTGTATCGCCCTGCAAAAGAGAGCAAGATTTCTCTGCCTCGTTCGTAAGGCGGGCAGAGAAAGTGCCATGCTCCTGCATGGGATAAAAGGCCGCTATGCGGCCTTTTTCCTTTCTTTACAATATGCAGCAACGCATTTCAAAGCGTAGCAATATATTAGATGTATTCCACCTTCAGGATCTCATATTCCACATCCCCGCCCGGTGTTTTGATGATCGCGACGTCATCCGCCTCTTTCCCGACCAGACCACGCGCCATCGGCGAGTTCACTGAAATCAGATTTTGTTTAAAATCGGCTTCATCATCGCCCACGATACGGTAGGTCGATTCTTCATCGGTATCGATGTTCAGCACCTGCACGGTAGCACCAAAAATGACGCGACCGGTTTTCGGCATCTGAGTCACATCAATAACTTGCGCATTGGAGAGTTTCGCTTCGATCTCCTGAATACGTCCCTCGCAGAACCCTTGTTCTTCGCGGGCAGCATGGTATTCGGCATTCTCTTTCAAATCGCCGTGCTCACGGGCTTCGGCGATAGAGGCGATGATGCGCGGACGCTTAACGGTTTTCAGTTCGTTCAGCTCTTCGCGCAGCTTTTCAGCGCCTTTTAAAGTCATCGGAATCTGTTTCATTTTGGCTCCTCGTCATCTTTCCTGGTTAACAGCGTCATCCTGACCGGTGACAGCAGAAAACAGCTTCTGCGGCGCGTTACCTCATTTTCACAAGCAAAAGAATCCTGACCCGGAAAGCTTTCCGGGTCAGGATTGGTTTTGCATTTTGATACGTATTTTACCCCAGAGTTCCCTGTGGGTCATCGTTTACTTTGCACCGTCCGGGGACGTAGTATTGTCGCCTTCACCCGTCAGTTACCGCGAGATTATGCGATTTTCACGACTTGTTACCGGATTAACCTGTGCGTTTATGCTGCAGGCACAAGCAGCCCCCGTTGAGGAATACATGCAGTATTTACCAGACGGCGCAAACCTGGCGCTGATGGTACAAAAAGTGGGCGCATCAACCCCGATAATCGATTTTCATGGCAAACAAATGGCGTTACCCGCCAGTACCATGAAGGTCGTGACCGCGCTGGCGGCATTGCTGGAGCTCGGGCCAGACTTCCGTTTTCAGACCACGCTGGAAACCAAGGGCGCAGTCAGCGATGGCACCCTGAATGGCGATCTGGTGGCGCGCTTTGCCGGTGATCCGACGTTAAGTCGTCAGGATTTACGCAACATGGTCGCCACGCTGAAAAAGCAGGGCATCACCCATATTAAAGGCAACCTGGTGATCGATACCTCGGTCTTCGCCAGCCACGATATGGCTCCGGGCTGGCCGTGGAACGATCTGACGCAATGCTTCAGCGCACCACCAGGGGCTGCCATCGTCGATAAAAACTGTTTCTCCGTTTCGCTCTACAGCGCCAGCAAGCCGGGCGAAACCGCCTTTGTGCGCATCGCCTCCTATTATCCGGCGCATATGTTCAGCCAGGTACGAACCCTCGGCCCCAACAGCGGCGAAGGACAATATTGCGAGCTGGATGTAGTACCAGGCGAACTGAATCGCTACACCCTGACCGGTTGCATGCGCCAGCGTGCCGAACCGTTGCCGCTGGCCTTTGCGGTGCAGGATGGCGCAGCCTGGGCAGGCGAGATCCTGAAAGATGAACTGCGTGCTGCGGATATCGACTACAGCGGCCATCTGGTGCGTCAGACGCAGGTCACGTCGCCGGGTACGGTGCTGGCTTCCACGCAATCCGCACCGCTACACGATTTGCTGCATACCATGCTGAAGAAATCGGACAATATGATTGCCGACACCGTGTTTCGCACCATCGGCCACCATTACTTCAACGTTCCAGGCAC
The DNA here is from genome assembly GCF_011395035.1 of Pantoea cypripedii. Lineage (NCBI taxonomy): Bacteria > Pseudomonadati > Pseudomonadota > Gammaproteobacteria > Enterobacterales > Erwiniaceae > Pantoea > Pantoea cypripedii. The sequence continues at coordinate 529,059 of NZ_CP024768.1, read as the reverse complement.
CTTCCGTGCCGGTTCTGATGCGGTGCGCCGTATTCTGCGCGAAAAAGCCGGTATCGATCTCGGCAACACCATTCAGGTAGACGGCTCCGGCCTGTCACGTCATGATTTGGTCGCGCCCAGTACGATGATGCAGGTGCTGCAATACATCGCCAAAAATGATTCAACGCTGAACTACATCTCCATGCTGCCGCTGGCGGGCTACGATGGCACGCTACAATATCGTGGTGGTCTGCATGAAGCTGGCGTTGATGGTAAGGTATCGGCGAAGACCGGTTCGCTGCAGGGCGTCTATAATCTGGCAGGATTCATTACCACTGCCAGCGGCGCGCGCGTTGCCTTTGTCCAGTATCTGTCCGGTTATGCAGTACCGCCGGAAGATCAGAAGACACGCCGCATTCCGCTGGTGCGTTTTGAAAGCCGCCTCTACAAGGACATTTACCAGAACAACTGATGAAACTGTTAATCGTTGAGGATGATGCGCTGCTGCAATCGGGCCTGGCCCAGGCATTGAGCGCCCAGGGTTACGCTGTCGACTGTGCCGCCAGCGCCGCAGAAAGCAATGCCTTGCTGCGCAGCGGCCAGTACAGCCTGATCGTACTGGATCTTGGTCTGCCCGATCGTGACGGTGCTGCGCTACTGCGTCAGTGGCGTCGCGATGGCATCGCCGTACCGGTACTGATTCTCACCGCCCGCGATGCGCTGGAAGATCGAGTGGATGGGCTGGATGCCGGTGCTGATGACTATCTGGTGAAGCCCTTTGCGCTGGTGGAGCTTCAGGCACGTGTGCGGGCCTTGATTCGCCGCTATCAGGGCCATAGCGATAACCTGTTGCAGCAGGGTGACCTCACCCTCAACCTCAGTTCTCAGCAGGTGCTGCTGGAAAACCAGCCGCTGGAAATCACTCCGAAAGAGTTCGCGCTGCTGACCCGTCTGCTGATGCGTGTCGGGCAAAATGTGCACCGCGAAACCCTGCAGCAGGATCTCTACAGCTGGAACGATGATCCCGGCTCCAACACGCTGGAAGTCCACATTCACAATCTGCGCCGTAAACTCGGCAAAGATCGTATCAAGACCGTGCGTGGCGTCGGTTATCGGCTGGAAGAACGCGAATGAATAGCATGCGTCAGCGCTTGCTGATCATGCTGGCGCTGATTCTGCTCACCTGCCAGATCATGAGCGCCATCTGGCTGTGGCACGAAAGCCGCGAACAGATTGGCTTCCTGGTGAATGAAACCCTCACCGCCAAAGCACGTAACGATCACGTCGAAAACGAGATCCGCGAAGCCATTGCCTCACTGCTGCTGCCTTCGCTGGTGATGGTGTGCCTGACGCTGCTGTTCTCCTTCTGGGCCATCAACTGGATTATCCGCCCGCTGAAGTCGTTGCAAAGCAGCCTCGCCCATCGCTCTGCCGATAATCTGTCCCCGCTGCCGCTCTATTCCGAGATGGAAGAGATCGTGGCGGTGACCACCTCGATCAATCAACTCCTGTCGCGTCTCGATCATACGCTGCAACAGGAACGCCTGTTCACCGCCGATGCCGCCCACGAATTACGCACGCCATTGGCCGGGCTGCGCCTGCATCTGGAGCTGCTGCAACAGCAAAACGTCCCGCAAAGTGAAATGCTGGTGGAACGTATCGACCAGCTGATGCACACGGTTGAACAATTGCTGATGCTGTCGCGTGCTGGTCAGGCGCTGGCCGGCGGTCACTATCAGCAGCTGCACTGGCGACAGGACATCATGCAGCCGTTGCAGCCGGAAATGGCCGAACTTTACGCCCAGCGTCAGCAGCAATTGTTCTGGCCGCAGGGCGAGGATGTGCCGCAACAGGGTGAAGCGGTTTTGCTGCGCCTGATGCTGCGTAATCTGCTGGAAAATGCTTCGCGCTATAGCCCGGAAGGCAGTGAAGTGAAGGTGTTGCTACGCGAAGAAGCAGACCAGGTGATTGTTGAGGTATGGGATCAGGGACCCGGCATTGAAGCCAGTGCGGCAGAGGAGTTGACGAAGGCTTTCCGCCGTCGCGATCAACGTTACGGTGGCAGTGGTCTGGGTCTGAATATTGTGCTGCGTATCGTGCAGATGCATCACGGCAGCCTGGAACTGGTTAACCGGAAGGACGGCAGCGGCCTGATTGCCCGCTGCCGTTTGCCTCATCATCTCAATTAGAATTGAGTGTTAAGGCTCATGTAGTAAGTACGACCTGAATCGTTGTAGGTGTTCGCACCGGCACCATACAGATACGCACCAGTCGTCGCGTTGCCGGTGGTCTGGGCATTACCCTGACGCCAGTGGCGCTTGTCGAACAGGTTGTCGATACCGAGCGTGACGCTGACGTACTTGTTCACATCATAGGTACCACTCATACCCAGGATGGAGTAAGGGCTGACCTGATCGGTGGCGCTGCCGGTAACCGGGTTGCCATGATAGTCATACTTCTTAGGCACTTGCTTGCCATACCAGGTAAAGGTGGTTTGCAGTGACAGATCCTGCGTTGCCTGCCAGCTCAGCGTCGAGTTCAGGGTATATTGCGGGATAATCGACAAACGATCGCCGGTCTCTTTGTTCTTACTCTGCAGCATATACGTGTAGTTGTTATTCCACGTTACGGTGTCAGAGAACGGGATATTGATGGTGCCTTCCAGCCCTTCAACCACGGCTTTCGGTACGTTTTCCCATTTGTAGATGTTGGTCGTGCCGTTAGACGCGGTACCGGTTGAAACCATCCCTGCTTCGATTTTGTTGCGATAATCGTTGCGGAACCAGGTCAGACCGGCCTGATAGCCCTCGTGTTTCCACTCCAGACCAATCTCTTTGTTGATGCTGTTTTCTGCTTTCAGGTCTTTATTACCCTGCAAATAACAGGCGCTGGACGCGTCAGCACAACCCTGACCGTTGCTGTACAACAGATAGTTCGGGTTGGTCTGATACAGGCTCGGGGCTTTATAAGCACGACCGATCCCCATCTTCAGCGTGAAGTCATCACCCAGTCCTTGCGACAGGTTCAGTGACGGACTCCAGTTGTTGCCAACAATCGAGTGATGATCGAAACGCAGGCTCGGCGTCAGCATGGTGCTGTCTGTCAGCTCCATGTTGTCTTCAGCAAACAGCGAGAAGATTTCAGCCTGGGAATACGGGCTGCGTCCGGTATTCGAGATACCCGGTACACTACCGTAGCTGGCTGCCTGGGTGGTTGAAGAAGGATCCTTCATGCGCTGCTGATTCCACTCAGTACCCAGCGTTGCGGTCTGGTTAACCAACCATTCAAACGGAATGCTGACTTCACTGTGCAGCATAATGTCGTCGAGCTGGATGGTGTTAAAACCACTGTTGGAGAAGATACCTTCGGTCCCGCCCGCCAGACCTTCATTGATACGGGTATTACGGGTTTTCTCGTAGCGTCCCCAGGTACTGGTGCTGATACCGTTGTCCCAGGCACCGGTCCATTTCAGCGAGATGTTCTGCCGATACAGGCGGTTGGTCTCATCACCATACAGGCTTTTCACCAGCGTACTGGTGTTGGTGTTCTGCGTATCACCGGCATACAGGTTGCCCTGACGGCTATAGCCTGCCTGCAATTCGAGGGTTTGCATCGGCGCAAACGCCCAGCTCAGTAACGCATTGATATCCTTGTTGACGGAACCTTCGCGTCCAGCCGGATAGCTGCCCGCATAAGTCCCGGTACGATCGGCGGCATGGCCTTCATTGATGTCGTAGGCATCGGCCTGCGTTTTGGCTAAGCCACCGTACAAGCGGAAGTTAAAGTCATCGCCCAGCGGCCCCTGCAGGCTGAAGTTGGTACGCTTGGTCGCGCCTTCATCCTTGTGCTGCGGTACGTTGAAATAGCTACTCCAGGAACCGTGCCACTGCTGGTCGGTGTTTTTCTTGGTGATGATATTCACCACACCGCCCGCTGCGCCGTTACCGTAGCGCACCGCTGCCGGACCACGGATCACATCAATATGGTCGATCAGCTCTGGCGGTACCCAGTTGGTATCGCCGCGCGTATCACGCTCGCCACGCCAGCCAAGGCGTACCGAGTTACGGCTGGTGATCGGCATCCCATCGACCATGATCAGGGTGTTTTCCGGGCCCATACCACGGATATCAATCTGGCGATTGTTGCCGCGCTGGCCGCTGGTGGAGTTACCGGTCAGGTTAACGCCCGGCATGGTACGGATGATTTCAGACACATCGCGCGCTGGCGGATGCTTTTTGATTTCATCGGCGGTAATGGTAGAAACGCCGGGAGCCTGCAATGTCTGCTGTTGGGCGGTCACCATCATGGTGCCCCCATCCACGGAAGCGGCGTCTGTGCTGGTAGTCGTGCTGCTGGAGGTTTCTGCTGCCCAGGTAGTACCGGAAAGAAGCCCCAGTTCAATCAGAATGGCTAATGATAAACGCGAATATTTTTTCATTTTTTCGTTCCTGGATTGCCAGCAAACGTAACTGGCGCGCCGGTGAGAAAGTCACAATCCTTTATCGTCGCCCTGTCCCAAACCTGGCAGTGCCATCCGTCGCGCATCCCTTCCTTTGTGAGAAAGGTGACAGGCGGAACGAGCGTGCTCATTTATGAGCGGAAACACCCTATTGCAAATGCAAATAATTATCAATAGTATTATCTGTAACCTTTGTGAAAAGATCCTTGAGTAAACGGCGACTGGCAGCACCTATGACCTGGCTAAACGAGATAACCGGCAGTGAAGCCTGGTGGCAGGAGCAGCAACGTAAAGGCATCCCGTATGTCGAGGGAGAAGTGGATGGCACATGTCAGGTCACGTTCTTCTGGCGCGATCCGCAGGGCAATGAAACGCAGTCGCGCACGCAGCGGGTGTGGATCAATATCACCGGCGTAACCGATCACCACCAGCACCGCCCCCCACAATCTTTGGTACGCGTCGCCAATAGCGATGTCTGGTACTGGCAAACCCGCCTGCCAGCGAACTGGCGCGGCAGTTACTGTCTGATGCCGGATACACAGGCGACCGATTTCGCCGGTGATGCCGACATGTATGCCCTGCGCAACTGGTGGCGCGATAAATTCCCCACCGCCCAGGCCGATCCGCTCAATGCCCTGCGTGGCTGGTCTGGTGGACGCGGTATGGGTGTTTCTCCCCTGCATCTGCCACAGGCCCCCAATCAACAGGTATGGCGCGCCATTGATGAAGGCCGTGCCCCTGTAATCTCCTTACAGCAATATCGCTGGGACAGCGCCTTACTGGGCAACAGCCGTTCGGTCTGGCTGTACTGCACTGGCGAGGCTGAACCCCGGCAGCGACCGCTGGCGATTTTGCTCGATGGGCAGTTCTGGGCGCACAGCATGCCGATTGCCGGTCCGTTGCAACAACTTACCGACCAGGGCGCGCTGCCTGCGGCGGTATATCTGTTTATTGACATCATCGACCGCGAACATCGCAGCCGCGAGCTGCCGTGCAATGCCCTGTTCTGGCAAGCCTTACAGGAAGAGCTGCTCCCTCAGGTCGCGCAGTGGGCACCGTACCGGCAACAGGCGGATAGCACCGTGGTGGCCGGACAAAGCTTTGGTGGCCTCGCCTCGGTATTCGCGGCGCTGCACTGGCCACAGCAGTTTGGCAATGCCATCAGCCTGTCCGGTTCCTTCTGGTGGCCGGAACGCGGCAACCCGCACGGCTGGCTGCTTCAGCAGCTGGAACAGGGCCTGGCACCACATCAGCCACTGCGTTTCTGGCTGGAAGCCGGCATTCGTGAGGGGCTGATTTTGCAGGCGAATCAGCAATTGCAGCAGTTGTTGCAGGCGGCCGGTTATCAGGTGGATTACCAGCCGGTGGAAGGCGGACACGATGCGCTGTGCTGGCGTGGTGGTCTGCTGGATGGCCTGCAAGCGCTGTGGCGCAATCCGACCCCGCATTAAACAAGCAGGAGCCGACATGGAACATCGCAATCCCTTTGACGATCCGCAGCAGGATTGTCTGGTGCTGCGCAATCCGCAGCAACAATACAGTTTATGGCCCGCGTTCAGCGCCCTCCCCTCTGGCTGGCAAACCGTGTTTGGCCCACAGCCGCAGCCCGCTTGTCTGAGCTGGCTGGAACAAAACTGGCAGGATATCCGGCCGCTGACGCAGGACACCAACCGGAGCGACAATGTCTGAATCCCTGATGAACCGACACCACACCGAACAGCAAACCCTGCCGCTGGTGGCGGCACAGCCCGGTATCTGGATTGCCGATCAGCTGTCTCGCCATCACAACGCCTATGCGGTCGCACACTTTATTGAATTGCAGGGTGATATCGATAGCACCCTGCTGTGCAAAGCGATTATTGCGGGCATGCAGGAAGCCGATACGCTAAACATGGCGTTTGGCGAAGTTGACGGCGAGGCGCTGCAATGGCCGCAGGCGCAGAACTTTAGCCTGCCTCAGGTCATCGATCTGCGTACAGAAGCCGACCCCGCTGGCAAAGCCCGCGCCCTGATGCGCGACGATATGAACGGCGATTTGCGCGTGCTGAGCGGTGCACCGCTGTATCATCATTGCCTGTTCCGGCTGGGTGAGCAGCACTGGTTCTGGTATCAGCGTTATCATCATCTGGTGGTGGACGGGTTCAGCTTTACCGCTCTGACGCGCCGCATCGCCAATCTGTACAGCGCCTGGGCACAGCAGCAACAAGCGGAGCCAACGCCCTTTATTCCCTTTAGCGAGGTGGTGGAAGAGTATCAGCGCTATCAGCAATCCACTTCCTTCACGCGTGACAGCCAGTTCTGGCGCGAAAAAGGGGCCTGCCTGCCTGCGCCCGCCTCACTGTCACCGCAGCCACTGGCAGGACAAAGCGCCAGTACCGATCTACTGCGCCATAGCCTGACGCTGGATCGTGCCACTTTCCAGACACTGGTAAGCCAGCATCCTCAGCATAGCGCTGCCGATCTCGCTTTCGCGCTGGTGGGGCTATGGCTGGCCCGCCTGAGCGGACAAAACGCTTTCTCCGCGGGCTTTATCTTTATGCGGCGTATCGGTTCGGCCGCGCTCTGCGCCACCGGTCCGGTGATCAACGTGCTGCCGATGGCGATCCATTACGATCCGGCACAACCGCTGGCTACGCTGGCGACGCAGTTAGCCAATGAAGTGAAGAACATGCGCCGCCACCAGCGTTACGATGCTGAACAGGTGATGCGCGATCTCGGGCGTCTCGGTGATGGCGATCCGCTTTACGGACCGGTGATTAACCTGAAGATGTTTGACTACCAGCTGGATTTCGCCGGTGTTGAGGGGATTACCCATCAGCTGGCATCCGGCCCGGTGCGCGATCTGGAAATTGCCATCTACATCAGCGAGCAGGGTGAACTGACGCTGGAGCTGCTGGCGAATGCGGCGCGCTACACTCTGCCCACTCTGCAACGTCATAGTCGTCGTTTCGCCTTGTTACTGGCGCAACTGGCGGCGGACCCGCAGCGCCCGTGTGGTGAGCTGGATCTGCTGACGGCAGAGGAACATCGCCAGCTGGCTGATATCAATCACACCGCGCATCCGCTACCGGCTGAAACGCTGGCATCACTGCTGGCGCGTCAGGCCGCGCGCACCCCGGAGGCCCCGGCACTGGCCGATGCACAACATCAGCTGAGCTATCGTCAGATGCAGCAGCAGGTCTTTGCGCTGGCGCAGCAGCTGAGTCGTGCTGGCGTGCAACGTGGCGATATCGTGGCGGTGGCTCTGCCGCGTTCGGTGCAGCTGTCGCTGGCGTTACAGGCGATTGTGACACTGGGTGCCGCTTATCTGCCGCTCGATACCGGTTATCCCGACGACCGTCTGCAACTGATGCTGGAAGACGCCGCACCGCAAACCCTGATTACCTCGGCTGCGCTCTCAGCACGCTTCGCGGCCATTGCGCCGGTCAGCCAGTTGCATTTCGATACGCTCTCCTCTGAGCTGCATGCCCCAGCCCCAGCCAGCGCGCCGCAACCGCAGGACGGGGCCTATATCATCTATACCTCGGGTTCGACCGGGCGTCCCAAAGGGGTGCTGGTTGGCCATGAAGCCATCGTCAACCGTCTGTTGTGGATGCAGGATCACTACCCGCTGCAAGCTGATGATGTGGTGCTGCAGAAAACCCCGAGCAGCTTTGACGTTTCGGTGTGGGAATTCTTCTGGCCGCTGCTGGTCGGCGCGCAGCTGGTAATGGCCCCGCCGGAAGCCCATCGCGATCCGGAAGCCCTGCAACAGTTGTTCGCGCAGCATAAGGTGACCACCACCCACTTCGTTCCCTCGATGCTGGCGGCCTTTGTCGCGGCATTGCAGGATGATGCGGCCATCAGGAGCTGCGCCAGCCTGCGCCGCGTCTTCTGTAGCGGTGAAGCGTTGCCGACCGATCTGTCACGCGAGTGGGAACAGTTGACCCGGGTGCCGCTGCACAATTTGTATGGTCCGACGGAAGCGGCGGTGGATGTCAGCTGGTATCCGGCGTTTGGCGAAGCTCTGGCGGCGGTTGAAGGAGCCAGCGTACCGATCGGTTATCCGGTATGGAACACCGGCCTGCGTATTCTCGATGCCCGCCTGCAACCGGTGCCGCCTGGTGTCGCTGGCGATCTCTATCTGACCGGAATCCAGCTGGCGCATGGCTATCTGGGACGTCCTGATCTCACTGCCAGCCGTTTTGTCGCCGATCCGGCGGGCAACGGTGAACGTATGTACCGCACCGGCGATGTCGCACGCTGGCTGGACAATGGCGCGGTGGAATATCTTGGCCGCAGTGACGATCAGTTGAAAATTCGCGGCCAGCGTATCGAGCTCAATGAAATCGATCATGTGCTGTGCGCGCAGCCTGGCATTGATCAGGCAGTCACGCACGCGGTGGTGCTGGGTGGTGCTGCGGCGCAGGGCGATGCCCGTCAGCTGGTGGGTTATGTGATTGCCGACCATGCGGTTGATGGCGAAGCACTACGTAATGCGCTGGCTCAGCAATTGCCCGCCCATATGGTGCCGGTGTCAATTGTACAGCTGGATGCCTTCCCGCTCAGCAGCAACGGCAAGCTGGATCGCAAAGCCCTGCCGCTGCCGCAGGCCGCCACGGCCAGCGCCGGACGTGCGCCTCACCCAGGGCTGGAAAGCCAGCTGGCAGCGGCGTTTTGCCAGCTGCTGGCCCGCGACAGTATCAGCGCACAGGATGATTTCTTTGCCCTTGGCGGCCATTCGCTGCTGGCAATGCGCCTGGCCGCGCAACTGCGTCGGGAGCTGCAACAGCCGGTATCCGTGGGTCAGATTATGGTCGCATCGACGGTTGAAAAGCTGGCGGTACTCCTGAGCGATACGCAGTCCCACCAACAGGCCGGTTTCGAAGCGGTGTTGCCGCTGCGTCAGGGCAATGGACCCAACCTGTTCTGCTTCCACCCGGCCTCCGGTTTTGCCTGGCAGTTCAGCATCCTGCAACGCTATCTTGACCCCCGCTGGTCGCTGATGGGTATTCAGTCGCCGGATACCGACAGCCCGCTGAATCAGAGCACGCATCTGGACGAGGTTTGTGACGCCCATCTGCGTACCCTGCGCGAGGTGCAGCCGCACGGTCCTTATTACTTCATTGGTTATTCGCTGGGCGGCACCCTGGCACAGGGCATTGCCGCACGGCTGACGGCCGCCGGTGAAGAAGTGGCGTTCCTTGGCCTGCTCGATACCTGGCCGCCGGAGACGCAGAACTGGGATGAAAAACGTGGCGAGAACGTGCTGGATCCGGCCGTGCTGGAAGAAGTGAACCGTGAGCGTGAGCAGTTTATTGCCGCGCAGCGTCACCAGGCGGGTGAAGAGATGCAGGCGATGTTCGATACCATCGAAGCCAACTACGCCAGCTCGGTACGCCTGCTGGCAACCGCCCGCAGCGCCCACTTTACCGGACGCGCGACGCTGTTCCTGGCGGAGCAGACGCAGCAACCGGGGCAGGACGCGCGACGCGCCTGGTCACCGTATGTCGGTGAACTGGAAGTGTGGCCGATGGATTGCGCCCACGTGGATATCATTTCACCGCAGATGTTCGAGCAGATTGGCCCCTTGTTGCATCGATTGTTAGCAGAACTGTAAACCCGGTGCGCATCAATGCGCACCCTACGCGTAGGGTCGGGATTTATCCCGACCAGGTTAATCAGCGCACCGGCCTTACGCCTTTGGTCGTCCCAGCGGTACGATCATCGGCGTATGCGCCACGGGATCTTCCACAATCACGCAGCGCAGGCCATAAACCTGCTCAATCAGCGCCGGAGTGACAATTTCTGCCGGTTTCCCTTCGGCAATAATCCGTCCATGACGCATCGCAATCAGGTGCGTGGCATAACGGCAGGCATGATTCAGGTCATGCAACACCACCACCAGCGAACGTCCGTGCTGCTGATTCAGATCCTGCATCAGCTCCAGCAGCTCAATCTGATGGGTAATATCCAGCCAGGTGGTGGGTTCATCCAGCAGCAATAACGGCGTCTGCTGTGCCAGCACCATCGCAATCCACACCCGCTGACGCTGTCCACCGGAGAGCGTATCCACCTGCTGCTGCGCCAGGTCAGCCACGCCGGTCGCCAGCATCGCCTGCTGTACCGCCGCCTCATCTTCGGCACGCCAGCGGCCAAACAGCTGCTGATGTGGATAACGTCCGCGCGCCACCAGTTCGGTGACGCTGATCCCCGCCGGGGCGTTGGAACTTTGCGGCAGCAGGCCGAGACGGCGCGCCACCTCTTTCGTGGGATAGCGGTTGATGGCATCACCATCGAGAAAAACCTGGCCTTTCAGCGGAGGATTAAGGCGGCTCAGGGTACGCAGCAGGGTCGATTTTCCGCAGGCATTTGGGCCGATAATCACCGTCAGCTCCCCCTCCGGGATCGCCACCGACAAATTCTCCGCCACCACTTTTTTGTCGTAGCCCAGCGTCAGCCCTTCGCCATAGAGACGTGAAGGAATTTCGGTCATTGGCGTCGCGCCTCCCGCACCAGTAAAGCAATCAGATAAAGTCCGCCGAGGCTGACGGTAATCACGCCAACCGGTAATTGATAAGGCAGGAACAGGTGCTGCGCGGCAAAATCCGCAGCGATCAACAGCAACGCACCGCAAAGCGCGGTCAGTGGCATGCCGCCGCCGAGACGACGGGCGATCTGCGGTGCCAGTAAGGCGATAAACGAAATCGGCCCGACCAGCGCCGTTGAGGCCGCAGTCAGTACCACGCCGAGCAACATTAACCACAGGCGACTACGTTCAACCGGTACGCCAAGCGCACAGGCGGTGTCATCCCCCATTTCCAGCAAACGCATCCGCCGCGCCAGCAGTGCCACCAGCAGCAAGCTCAGCAACAGCACAGCAATCACCGGCGGCGTCTTCGCCCAGGTGATGCCGTTGAGCGACCCGGCACTCCATAAACCGGCGCTGACCGCAGATTCGAGCGAAGCGCTGATAATCAGCCAGCTATTGAGCGCCATCAGCAAGGCACGCACGCTGATGCCGACAATGATCAAACGGAAGGTTTCCACCCCATTACGCCAGGCAAACACATACACCAGCGCAGCCGTGATAATACCGCCCAGCAGCGCGGCGAAGGTTATCGCCGAGGCATTTTGATTAAACAACACCAGCGCCACCAGCACACCGCTATAGGCCCCGGTGTTAAAACCTAAAATATCCGGGCTGCCGAGCGGGTTACGCAGCAGCGACTGGAAAATCGCGCCACTGATGCCGAGCGCCGCGCCAATCAGCAGCGCCATCAGCACACGCGGCAAGCGCCATTCCAGCAGGATCAGTTTCACGTTGCTGGCACCCTCCCCCAGCAGCACCTGCCACAGCTGTTCGCCAGTGATCGGTAGCGCACCGCGCGTCAGAGCCAGAAAAGCCAGTAGCCCGCAGCCCAGCAGCAACCAGAGAGCATGCCATAGTGAGCGCTGTGTCATACCGCACCTCGCCCTAATTTGCGCCGTACCAGCACGATCAGCATCGGCGCACCGAGCATCGCGGTGACGATTGACACCCGCAACTCGCCGGGCACCAGCAGGCGACCGATAATATCTGCCGCCAGTAGCAGGATCGGCGTCACCAGCGCGGTGGCGGGCAACAACCAGCGATGGTCATTCCCCACCAGCCAGCGCGCCAGATGCGGCGTCATTAAACCGAGAAACGCGATCGGTCCCACTGCTGCCGTCGCCGCGCCACACAACAGCGCAATCGCCAGCAGCCCGAGCAGTTGAGTACGCGCCACGCGGGTTCCCAGCGCCGTCGCCATATCGCCGCCCATACTCAGGCTGTTAAGCGCCTGAGACAGGCAAAAAGCCACCACGCTACCCACCAGCACGGCAGGAAACAGAGTACGCAGAATGGTGAAATTGCGGATATCCAGCGAGCCGCTATGCCAGAAACGCAGATGATCGTAGATGTCAGGGTTGAGCAGTGATATCCCCGAGGTTAGCCCTTCCAGTACCGCCCCCAGTGCCACGCCTGCCAGGGTCAGACGCACCGGATTCACGCGTCCGCCGCCAATCGCCCCGGTCATCGCCACCAGCAGCGAAGCCAGCAGCGCGCCGCCAAAAGCAAACCCGAGCCATGCGACCGGTGTGTCGGCACCAAACAGCGCAATGCCCAGCACCACAGCAAAACCCGCCCCGGCGTTCACCCCGAGAATACCCGGATCGGCCAGTGGGTTACGCGTCAGGCTTTGCATCAATGCGCCTGCCAGCCCCAACGCGACACCCGCCAGCAATCCTGCCAGCGTTCGTGGCAGACGCGCATCGCGCACAATCACGCAATCCGCGTCAGAGCAGCTTGAAGTAAGCGAATGATAAACATCGGAAAAAGAGATAGATTTTGCCCCCAGCATTAAACTGAGGGCAATAAGGAGCACCAGCAGCATCCCTGATCCTGCGAGTGCACGAGTCTGGCGCATAGCGTTCTGAACCTTCTACTTAACAACGTTTTCGCGTGCGTAAGGGAAATATGATAATGATATTTGTTATCGTTATTACTCGTATTTGTCTATGTTATCATGACTCGCCTCACGGAAGATGAGGAAAATTGGTGCAAAAAGGCAAAGATATGAACAAACCCTCCCACTTTATTGATCTCTCCCTGCTTAAATCTCACCCGGCGTTTCGCGCGGTGTTTATCGCCCGTTTTATCTCGATTGTTGCCCTCGGCATGCTGGCAGTGGCGGTACCGGTACAAATTCAGCAGATGACGGCGTCATCCTGGCTGGTCGGTCTGGGGGTGACCGTGGCGGCCTGCGGCATGTTTATCGGTTTGCTGACCGGGGGCGTGCTGGCCGATCGTTATGAACGTAAGAAACTGATTTTATTCGCTCGTTCTACCTGCGGCCTTGGCTTTGTCGGGCTGGCAATTAACGCGGCATTGCCACACCCCTCACTGATGGCGGTTTATCTGCTGGGATTGTGGGATGGCTTCTTTGGTGCGATTGGCGTGACCGCGCTGCTGGCCGCGACACCGGCACTGGTTGGACGCGAAAACCTGATGCAGGCGGGTGCCCTGACCATGCTGACCGTGCGTTTCGGCTCAATTCTCTCCCCGGCAATCGCCGGCATGGTGATCGCCAGCGGCGGCGTGGTGTGGAACTTCGCGCTGGCAGCGGCGGGTACGCTGCTGACCGTACTGACGCTGCTCAAACTCCCGGTATTACCTATACCGCCGCAACCGCGTGAGAACCCCTTGAAATCACTGGCAACCGGTGTGCAGTTCCTGTTCAGCACACCGCTGGTGGGCATGGCGGCGCTGATCGGCGCGCTGGTGACGCTGGCCAGTGCCATCCGTGTGCTGTACCCGGCCCTGGCGCCACACTGGGAGGTCAGCGCGGACCGGCTGGGATTGATGTTTGCCGCCGTGCCGCTCGGCGCGGCGGTCGGTGCATTAACCAGTGGCCGACTGGCACACGCCAGCCGTCCGGGGCTGTTGATTATCAGCAGCGCGATAACCGCTTTCGTTGCGCTGGGGCTGTTTGGCCTGATGCCAACGTTCCCCCTGGCTTTGCTGTGTCTGGTGGCATTTGGCTACTTCAGCTCGATTACCAGCCTGGTGCAGTACACCATGATCCAGGCGTTAACGCCGGATGCACTCCTTGGGCGTATCAACAGTTTGTGGACGGCGCAGAATGTCACCGGCGATGCGTTGGGGGCGGCGATGATTGGTGCGATGGGGTCCTGGCTGCTGCCACAGCAGGCTGCAACGATGTTTGGCTGCGCGGCGGCCTTGCTGGGTGTGCTGATGTGGCTGCTGATGGGACGTTTACGCCGCTATCAACCGCCAGCGCCGACGCTGGCGGAAGACGCATCATGATTTAACGAATAACTTTTCCAGACGCGCCAGCAGATTGCTGGCGCTGTAGTAATCAAGGCGGAAGGTATCAGCCCCCAGCGCATACACCTGCTTGCCCTTCACCGCCTCGTTTTGTGCCAGGAAAGGGTTGCTCAGCACCGATTGCGTGGTCTTATCATCAGCAGCAAACAGCAGGAAGCTGTGCCCGGTCAGGCCGCTGGCGACGGTTTCACCCGATAGCTGAATGATATCTTTGCGCTGCCCCATGCTGTGACTCTGCTGAATCGTGGCCGGAGGCATCGCCAGCGTGAAACCGAGCTGCTGCAACAATTTTCCCTGAGCGGATTCTGCCGTCCACAGATTCACCGCACGCCCGTCACCGTTCCACACCATGGCGGAAACCGGCTGCGGTGGCAGCGTGATGGCTTTTTTCAGTGCCGCTTCACGATCGTCAAAAGCCTTAATACGTTGAGCCGCCTGTGCTTCATGGCCGGTGGCGTCACCGAGCAGCGTCACCAGATCCTGCCAGCTTTTATCGTCGTAGTTGATCACCAGGGTCGGGGCAATGGCAGACAGCTGGCTTACCAGCTTGATGGCGGAGTCATTGCCGGTGGCGCTGACGATAATCAGGTCCGGCGCTTCCGCCGCAACGGCTTCTGCACTGGCTTCACCAATATACAGACGCTTCACACCACGCTGTTTCGCCACCTCGCCCCACTGACGGAAGAACCCCTGAGCGTCAGAAAGACGGCTGTTGGGTGCAGTCGCCCCCGAGGCGATCACCGGCGCATCAATCGCCAGCAGCGACCCCGTCAGCGTGAGGCTGGTCGAGACAATGCGCTGCGGCGCTTTGCTGAGCGTGACGATGCCCTGCTCGGTTTGAATCTTGCGCGGCCAGCCCTGGTCGGCACGCGCGATGCTGCTGAACGCCTGCAAAATGAACAACAGGACAACCGTGCCCCATAAACCGCATTTATTCATAAGTTTTTAACCACCATTTAGCATATTTCCGCGTCCGGCGTGCGCGCCGGAAAGCGCCTAAAGATGACTGAGCACCCGCGAATCGATTGACTATTTAGCCCATTCGACGTAGGTTACAGACCATAATAAAAATGATAATCATTCTTAATAATCTTATCATTTATAGGTGAAAATTATGGTGGAATCGTCCACGTTTGAAAATGCCTGGCTGAAGGATTTTTCCGCCCTTTGTCGCGGATTCCTTTTTACCTCTCCCTGGCAGAGCCTGGTGACGCAGGGTTGTTACACCACCCTGACTGAGCCGGTGCAGGATGCTGCCGATTTACAGGGGCATTTTCAGCAGCAGCTGCGTCAGCACTTCGCTGCGGCTAAAAAGCAAGGTATTGAGAAACCGATTCTGGTGGGTGCCATCCCGTTTGATGCCAGCCAGCCTGCGGCGCTATTTATTCCTGAATCACATCAAACCTTTAAACGCGCCGATCTGCTGGCCGCGCTGCCCGCCACACCCGGTGCGCTGCCCGAGGTGCGTCGCCGCGCGGCCATACCGGATCACGATGTCTTTCTCAACATGGTGGCCGAGGCGGTTGCCGCCACCCAACGGGGCGATCTCGACAAGGTGGTGCTGTCGCGCCTGATGGATATCGTCACGGAACAACCGGTAGATAGCGCTGCACTGATGCAGCGGGTGATGGCGTTAAACCCCAACAGCTACCATTTCCATCTGCCCTTGCCGCAAGGCGGGGTACTGCTCGGTGCCAGCCCGGAACTGATGCTGCGTAAGCACGGACGTGATTTCAGCTCCTGCCCGCTGGCCGGTTCTGCTCGCCGTGATAATGATAGCCAGCGTGATCAAGCCGCTGGGGACACCCTGATGAACTCCGGTAAGGATCGGCACGAACATCAGCTGGTGACCGATGCGATGCGCGGCACACTGCAACCACGTAGTCGCCGGTTGTCGGTGCCGACGGTACCGTCGCTGATTACCACCTCCACCTTATGGCATCTCGCCACCCAGATAGACGGCGAAGTGCAGGACGAGCGCGACAATGCCCTGTCGCTGGCCTGTCTGCTCCATCCGACCCCGGCGCTGAGCGGTTTCCCGCATCAGCGCGCTCAGCAACTGATCCAGACGCTGGAGCCATTTGATCGCCAGTTATTCGGCGGCATTGTGGGCTGGTGCGATGACGCAGGCAATGGCGAATGGGTGGTCACTATTCGCTGCGGCACGGTGCACGATACGCACGTACGTCTGTTCGCCGGTGCGGGCATCGTTGCCGACTCTCAACCTGAATCAGAATGGCGTGAAACCGGCGTGAAGCTGGATACCATGCTGCGCGCCTTTGGACTGCAATAAAGGAAAGACCATGAGTATTCCCTACAACCGCTGGCCGGACACCCTGGCCGCGCGTTACCGCGAGAAAGGCTACTGGCTCGATGTGCCGATGACCGACATCCTGGCACGTCAGCAGCACAATGATGCTATCGCGGTTATCGATGGCGATCGTCACATCAGCTATCGCGAAATGCATCAGCTGACCGACAATCTGGCGGCGGCGCTGCAACGTCGCGGCCTGAAAACCGGCGATACTGCGCTGGTGCAACTCGGCAACGTGGCAGATTTTTACCTGACGCTGTTTGCCCTGTTCAAAATCGGCGTGGCACCGGTCAATGCGCTGTTCAGCCATCAGCGTACCGAACTGACCGCCTATGCTGCGCAGATTGAACCGGTGCTGCTGATTGCCGACCGCAGCCATCCGCTATTTGCCGATGACAGCTTTATCGCTACGCTGTGCCGCTCGCATCCGTCGCTGCAACAGGTGATCCTGCGCAACGATCATCAGCCGGAAAACACTCTCGAAGCATTACTGGCTGAAGCTGCCGGTGACTTTTCACCGACGCCGAGCGCCGGTGATGAAGTAGCATTCTTCCAGCTTTCAGGCGGCAGTACCGGCACGCCAAAACTGATCCCGCGCACCCACAATGACTACTACTACAGCATTCGTGGCAGCGTTGAGATTTGCGCCGTGACGGATCGCACCCGTTATCTGGTGGCGTTACCTGCTGCGCATAACTTCCCGATGAGCTCTCCGGGCGCACTCGGCGTCTTTTATGCCGGTGGCCAGGTGGTGCTGGCCGCCGATCCCAGCGCCACGCTGTGCTTTCCCCTCATCGAAAAACATCAGATCACCGACACCGGCCTCGTCCCCCCGGCGGTAAGCCTGTGGTTGCAGGCGATTCAGGAATGGGGCAGCAATAAACAGCTGGCTTCACTCGAACGTATGCAGGTAGGCGGTGCCAAGCTGGGTGAAACCCTCGCCGCGCGGATTCAGCAGGAAATCGGTTGCAGGCTGCAACAGGTGTTCGGCATGGCAGAAGGCCTGGTGAATTACACCCGCTTCGATGATGACGAAAAAACCATCCTCACCACCCAGGGTCGCCCGATTTCTGACGATGATGAAGTCTGGGTGGCTGACGCCGAGGGCAATGCCCTGCCGAACGGTGAAGTGGGCCGGTTGATGACGCGCGGACCCTATACCTTCCGTGGCTACTACCGCAGCCCGGAGCATAACGCCGCCAGCTTTGATGCCGACGGATTTTACTGTTCCGGCGATCTGATTGAGATCAACCCACAGGGTTACATCACCGTGCAGGGGCGCGAGAAAGATCAGATCAACCGTGGCGGCGAGAAGATCGCGGCGGAAGAGATCGAAAACCTGCTGCAACGGCACCCGGATGTGATCCACGCCGCGCTGGTATCGATGAACGATGAGCTGATGGGTGAAAAAAGCTGCGCCTTTATCGTCGCCAGCCAGCCGATTAAACCGGTGGCGCTGCGTCGCCATCTGCGCGAGCTGGGCGTTGCCGAGTTCAAATTACCCGATCGTATTACCTGCGTAGACGCCCTGCCGCTGACCCCGGTTGGCAAGGTGGATAAAAAACGTTTGCGCCAACAGCTTGCCGATCAACAAGCGCAAGCCTGACCTGTTCCGGAGATTGTATGGCTATTCCAAAATTGACCGCTTATCCGCTGCCAACCGCTACCGAGTTGCCTGTCAACAAGGTGAAGTGGAGCCTGGAGCCGCAACGCGCGGCACTGCTGATTCACGATATGCAGGCCTATTTCCTTAACTTTTGGGGCGAAAACAGCCCGCTGGTGAATCAGGTCGTCGAAAACATTGCGCGTCTGCGTGCGTACTGCAAAGCACAAGGCATTCCGGTGTTCTACACCGCGCAGCCAAATGAGCAGAGCGATGAGGATCGCGCGCTGCTCAACGATATGTGGGGACCGGGCCTGAACAAACATCCCGATCAACAGAAGATCGTCGATGCGCTGGCCCCGGATCAGGATGATCAGGTGCTGACCAAATGGCGCTACAGCGCTTTCCACCGTTCACCGCTGGAATCGATCCTGCAAGAGATGGGCCGCGATCAGCTGATCATTACTGGCGTTTACGCCCATATTGGCTGCCTGACCACCGCGACCGATGCCTTTATGCGCAACATCCAGCCATTTATGGTGGCGGATGCGCTGGCTGACTTCACCCGTGAAGAACATATGATGGCGCTGACCTACACCGCAGGCCGCAGCGGCAAAGTGGTGATGACCGCTGATCTGATGCCGTTACCACTCTCCAAAGATGATCTGCGTGCGCTGATCCTGCCGCTGCTGGAAGATGATGATGTGCCGGAAGATGATGAGAACCTGATTGATTATGGTCTTGATTCCGTGCGGGTGATGGCACTGGCCGCTCGCTGGCGTCAGGTGCATAGCGATATCGATTTCGTCAGCCTCGCCAAAAACCCCAGCATTGATGGCTGGTGGGCGCTGCTGTCACGGGAGCGTGCGTAATGAGCCTGCCTTTCGATTTCCGCGGGAAAATTGTCTGGGTCACCGGTGCCGGTAAAGGTATCGGCTACCATACCGCCCTCGCCTTTCATCAGGCGGGGGCGCAGGTAGTCGGCTTCGATCTGCGTTTTGATCAGCCGGAATATCCCTTCTCCTGCCAGGTGATGAACGTGGCTGATGCCGCCGAGGTGAAATCCGTCTGCCAGCGACTGCTGGCCGAACAACCACGTCTCGATGTGCTGGTGAATGGTGCCGGGATTCTGCGTATCGGCAGCACCGAAGAACTGGCGTTTGAGGACTGGCAGGCATGCCTGGCCGTCAATGCGGGCGGGGCATTCAATATGTTCCAGCAAACGCTGCCGGTGTTCCGCCAGCAGCGTGCTGGCGCCATCGTCACTATCGCCTCCAATGCCGCCCATGCGCCGCGTCTCGGCATGTCCGCCTATGGCGCGTCAAAAGCGGCATTGCGCAGCCTGTGCCTCACCGTCGGCCTGGAAATGGCCCCGCTCGGCGTGCGTTGCAACATCGTTTCACCCGGTTCTACCGATACCGATATGCAGCGCAGCCTGTGGCATACGCCGGAAGCCGAGCAGGAGATGATCAACGGCTTCCAGGATCAGTACAAACTGGGGATCCCGTTGCGCAAGATCGCAAAACCCCAGGAGATCGCGGCCAACATTTTGTTCCTCGCTTCGGATCTTGCCAGCCATGTGGTGTTGCAGGATATTGTGGTCGACGGTGGCGCAACACTGGGAGCCTGATGCATGGCAATCTGGAAACGATCGTTCGACCTGGATGCACTCAACAAAGTCGGTGAAAACTCGCTGGTGGCCCATCTCGGCATTGTGTTTACCGTGATTGGCGACGATTACCTCGAAGCCACCATGCCGGTGGATGCGCGAACGCAGCAACCGTTTGGTCTGCTGCACGGCGGTGCGTCGGTGGTGCTGGCGGAATCGATGGGGTCGATTGCCGGTTATCTCAGCGTGGAAGAGGGAAAAAGCGTGGTGGGTATAGAGGTGAGCGCCAGCCACCATCGCGCAGTCAGCAGCGGCGAAGTGCGCGGTATCTGCCGCCCGCTGCATCTTGGCGCGCGTAATCAATGCTGGCAGATTGAGATTCGCAATGGACGCGATCAGTTGTGCTGTAGTACCCGCCTGACAGTGGCGGTGCTGGGTTAGAATATCGGTGAGCACCCTGGTGCTCACCTTTCATTATTTACCCGTGGCGGCAAACGACTTCTTCTTATATTTTGCTTTGCCTCTGAGCGTCAGCTTGCCAGTAAAACCGATATAGCGCACCAGCCGTCTTACCTGTATTCCCACTTGATCACAATATTCGGTGAACGCTTGCTGATTATATTCTTTGGTCGATTTTTTATATCCGTCAATGATATCCGTCGTAATCCTTTTAAAAGAATAGGGTTTTTCAGGTGCCCCACTCTGAGCAATTAAGGCATTAATTTCCTCTTTGGTTATCCCGCGCCCCAGTAAGAAAATCTTCCCATCATCTTTAAACACGTTTTTGACCATCACCTTTTGCCGGAAAGGTTCATAGCTTACTTTGTATTTACGGCTGAATTTTTCAATAGAGTTTCTTTCATTACGCTCTTCCTGGGTGAGTGCCGCCCACTTCCGCATTGCCGCTATCATCTCTTCGTTTTGTTGTTCGATTTTCATAATTTTTTCACCTGGTTTTTTTAGACCATTTGTGGTGGCATAAACCTGCAACGTATAACGGCTGATATTGTTTTTTTCACAAAAAGTGGTGGCCGTACCATAATTTTTTCGAACATTCCCCATATCTATCCACTCCCTGATAAGATCGGCGGTTATCCTGTCATCCTGACCAGGCTGCCGGTTAAGCACCATTCTGCCACGGGCGGTAAATTTATTATCGGCAAAAAAATAATGGAGCTTACTCTCGTCGAGATTATTTTTTAAGCAAAATGCCAGCAAGTTTTCCTGAGAGAGTTCAGAATTATTTTTCACTAACAGTTCTTTCAACGCCTTCATATGTTCGGGTTTAAAATAATTTTGTCCCTCTATCTGATTGCGGGCGTAATTTTCTATTCTTTGCAGACTTTTCATGCCACGAGCGTTAATCCCTGGTTTACGAAGTACAGAATCAAGCGTTTCAAAAAGGACATTATATTTTTTTGCTAACGCTTCTCTTGCTCCAGGTTTCGCGCGTTCTTCATCCGTTTTGCTCAGCCAATCATTAATGGCTTCTTTGGGGTTGGCGAACTTATGCCCTTCAGACAACTGAATGCGTTGTTGCGCGCGTAAGGTCAACTTACCGCCAAAGGTAATGTATTTCATGGCGGTAGCAGGCACCAGACGATGTTGTTTAATAAATTTATTTCTGCTTCTCTGTGATACGGGTATTTTTTTGAATTCCCTTAAAATATCAGCCGTGATTACACCTTTTTGTTGCGGGGGAAGCTGTGCCGTTACTGATGCATCTTCATTAGATTCTGTTTCTTTTTCAAAAGACTTTATACTTTGGATCCTTTTTTCTAAATCTTCCGCTAACTGTCTGTTGTTGTGTGGCAGGTTTTGAATAAGTTTTCTTATATCTTCCCGTAAATCATGACCATAAATACCCGTTATCATCGTATCCGTCAGCGGTTTACCCTGGAGGTTTTTATCCTTGCGTCCTTTGAATAACGCAAAAGCTGCAGCATCCGTCATACAAAAACCGGTTTTACCAATGAGTTGTACCCGGCTTTTTTTCGTATCCAGCCGGTAAACATCATCTGCCAGGGTAAAACGTACATTGCCCACGGGGGACCAAAGCGCATTATAATGATTTTCATACGGGACATATTGAATAACGGCCAGATTACGGCCTGAATGAATGATTTCTTTATGATCCACAACCTCACCATTTGAGGAATCAATAACCGAAACCACCATATCACCCTGACATTTTTCATCATCCTCTGGATCTCTTTTGGTAATAACCAGCAGGGCATTGAGTTTACGAAAACTGTCTGATAACGCGATCAACTGCGGTAACACTTCAAAGCTGGCATCGACCCAGCTGTCTGCATTGCCAATATTTTCCGCCAGCCATGATAATCCACGGGGAAGCTCCTCTGGTCGTCCTTCTCCAGCAGAGAAGTCCTCTGCTTCTGTCTTAATTACAGGTGGGTGGTGTTTGATTATTTTGTATCTGGGGCCATAATTGATCAGTAATGGTTCCTCTTTTTCGATATCACGAATGGCCATATAAACAATAATATTTTTTCCCGCCCGCATCGCCATCAGGTTATTTTTATCAGAAGGAATGACTCTATCATCCTGGACCTGGGCCGTATTCACAAAGGCCAGACTTGTGTTTTTCAGATGCCCTGCAATGCCACTAAATACATTTACCGGCTTTCGTCGAAAGCCACTTTTAGATCTGGGTCTGTGGCCCTGAGTCTCAAAAAAATACGTTGGACAATGGCTGTCGCCGCTGGCATACATTTCACCACATTGCGCGCTATTCCTGAGAATAAATCCACCATACAAATCCGGTAAAACCTCACCTAACCTGATAGTTCTGGCAGCCTTTAAGCCGAAACCCAATTCAGGGTGTTGTTCATCACTAAATAGATGGTAACAACCCGCACCAGCCTTTCCTGCCCTCCCTTCCTGAATATCCTTAACGAGGCTACGTATCTGCCGTGTCGCGGAAGCTATGATTTTTTTCGACAGGAGTTTTTTATCAGCAACATTAATTTCTAAATTGTCTGCATCAATATGTATTAATTCCTCCCGCAATGGCCCCTGCCTGATCCCTAATGCTTCCAGCTCATCATCTTTATGTAACAAGACTGGCATTTCTCCGGGACGAGGCTGATGGTAAAGATTCACAGCATCCTCTTCACCGGGCTCCTGTTTTATATTGAGGGGGTTATTCATATCCGGAACGTCGGATATATTCGCCTGGTCAACAAAAGATATTTTTTTAGCTAGCGTTGATGTGAATGCTGGCATATTCGCGGGTGCAGAAATTGAAGAAGGAGCGGAAGGCGTTAATCTTTCGACAGGTTGCATTTAGGTTCCTTTTAAATACACGGGCGTGATTGCCGAAGCGTCCTTATCCTGGTCGCTGGTGCTGGCTGTGCTGATCAATGGCGATCCTGGCACAATACCTCGTTGCGAAACGGTGCCTGATGCACAAAATGCAAATGAAGGGAAAGGTGGAGCAGCGCGACTGGATATCTTGCCTGCTGGCACTCACATCCGACGCAAAAAAAATCTGGCAGTGACCGAAGTCACTGCCAGATCAGATCTTAACTTATACCGCTGAGATAACGCAGATTAACGCTGATAGATGATTTCGACGCCTTCGTCGTCATCCTCGTCCCAGTCATCATCCCAGTCGTCGTCTTCTTCCACTTCCTGGGCGTTTTCCATGGCTTCACGGTGATAATCATCCCACATGAAGGCCACTTTCTCCGGCTGCTTCTCTTCTGTTTCCGCTTCTTTCGGATTGGCGATGATGAAGCTCATCACGTCCCAGCACAGCTCATTGACACCATCACGGCTGGCAGCAGAAATCAGATAGTATTTCTCTTCCCAACCTAACGCGTCTGCAATGGCTTTAGCGCGGCTTTCCGCTTCTTCACGGCTCAGCAGGTCAGTTTTGTTAAACACCAGCCAGCGCGGCTTCTGATACAGTTTATCGCTGTATTTTTCCAGCTCGCCAAGGATAATGCGCGCGTTTTCAACCGGATCCGACTCATCAATCGGTGCGATGTCGATCAGGTGCAGCAGGACGCGGCAGCGTTCAAGGTGTTTCAGGAAGCGAATACCGAGGCCCGCACCTTCCGCAGCACCTTCAATCAGGCCTGGGATGTCGGCAACCACGAAGCTTTTTTCGCTATCCATACGCACCACGCCAAGGCTCGGCACCAGGGTGGTAAACGGATAATCTGCGACTTTCGGCTTAGCTGCAGAAACCGCGCGAATAAAGGTCGATTTACCGGCATTCGGCAAGCCAAGCATGCCGACGTCAGCCAGCAGCATCAGCTCCAGCTGCAGGTCACGTTTTTCACCTGGTGTACCCATGGTTTTCTGGCGTGGTGAACGGTTAACCGAAGATTTAAAACGGCTGTTACCCAGGCCATGCCAGCCACCTTTGGCAACCATCAGTTGCTGTTCGTGGCGGGTCATATCGCCCAGCGTTTCGCCGGTGCCCTGGTCAATAACACGCGTACCTACCGGGACTTTAACGATGATATCTTTACCGCGTTTGCCGGTGCAGTCACGGCTCTGGCCATTCTGACCACGTTCAGCACGGAAAGATTTTTCGAAACGATAATCGATCAGGGTATTGAGGTTTTCATCCGCCAGCAGGTAGACATCGCCGCCATCGCCGCCATCGCCGCCGTCCGGGCCGCCTTTCGGAATGTATTTTTCGCGGCGGAAGCTAACGCAACCATTACCGCCATCACCCGCGACCACCAGGATCGTCGCTTCATCAACAAACTTCATTTTCTATCTCCGTCACACTGTCGTTCGCGGCAGATCTCTGACGACGAACGGGTCCGCCAGGGTCTTCTGCGCTGACCGGCGGCGGATAATACAGGATTGGCAATGCCATGTGTACATAAATTGTACAGCAATCTGCGCGAGGATGCAGGGCTTACACGCACTCCGCAACAGAATGTAAAAAGCCCCGCAAAGCTGCGGGGCCT
This sequence comes from Pantoea cypripedii, assembly GCF_011395035.1. Classification (NCBI taxonomy): domain Bacteria; kingdom Pseudomonadati; phylum Pseudomonadota; class Gammaproteobacteria; order Enterobacterales; family Erwiniaceae; genus Pantoea; species Pantoea cypripedii. Next base: position 504,293 of record NZ_CP024768.1, on the reverse strand, counting down.
TTCATTCGTTCGTTCAGACGTTAACCGTCTGCGTCACGACAACCTTACTCAGCAACGATGCTGATGTATTTACGGTTGTTCGGACCTTTAACTTCGAATTTCACTTTGCCGTCTGCGGTAGCAAACAGGGTGTGGTCACGACCACAGCCTACGTTGGTACCGGCGTGGAATTTAGTACCACGCTGACGAACGATGATGCTACCTGCCAGAACAGATTCACCACCGAAACGTTTTACACCCAGACGTTTTGCATTGGAGTCACGACCGTTACGAGTCGAGCCACCAGCCTTTTTATGTGCCATTTGTCAGATCTCCTCTTAGGCGCTGATGCCAGTGATTTTCACATCAGTGAACCACTGACGGTGGCCTTGCTGCTTACGGTAGTGCTTACGACGACGAAACTTAACGATCTTAATTTTCTCGCCACGACCGTGAGCAACCACTTCTGCTTTGATCACACCGCCTGAAACCAGTGGCGCGCCGATTTTCACGTCTTCGCCATTTGCAATCATCAGAACCTGGTCAAACTCGATGGTTTCACCGGTTGCGATGTCCAGCTTTTCCAGGCGAACGGTCTGACCTTCGCTTACTCGGTGTTGTTTACCACCACTTTGGAAAACCGCGTACATATAAAACTCCGCTTCTGCGCATGCCTTTCTGTTAATCAGGCGGCGCTATAAATATTCACAATAGGGCGCGAATTCTACGCAAATCTCCGGCAGAAGACAAGTGCACTTTGCACTCTCTTGCAGAAAAAAAGCGCAGGATGAATGCAAACGTTTATCAACCCGATTTTTCAAGTACAATCAGTAACAGATTACCTGAACTCACGCTGGGTAAAAGCGCTTACCATGCCGAAAACGAGTCATAGCTGAACAGACGAATGAACTTAGAACAGATTAACGAATTAACCGCGCAGGACATGGCGGCCGTCAACCAGACCATCCTCGACCAGCTGAATTCAGATGTCTCGCTGATTAACCAGTTGGGCCATTACATCATTGGCGGCGGTGGAAAACGCATTCGCCCGATGATAGCCGTGTTGTCTGCACGTGCACTGAATTACCAGGGTTCGCAACATATCACCAATGCGGCGCTGATCGAATTTATCCACACCGCCACGCTGCTGCATGACGATGTCGTGGATGAATCCGATATGCGCCGTGGTAAAGCCACGGCCAATGCGGCATTTGGCAATGCCGCCAGTGTGCTGGTAGGTGATTTTATCTACACCCGTGCTTTCCAGATGATGACCAGCATGGGATCCCTGAAGATCCTCGCGCTGATGTCTGAAGCGGTGAATGTCATCTCCGAAGGCGAAGTGTTGCAGTTGATGAACGTCAACGATCCGGACATCACTGAAGAAAATTACATGCGGGTGATCTACAGCAAAACCGCACGCCTGTTTGAAGCCGCTTCACAGGCATCGGCGGTGCTGGCCGAGGCCACCCCAGCGCAGGAAAAAGCCTTGCAGGATTATGGACGTTATATTGGCACCGCTTTCCAGTTAATTGACGATTTACTGGATTACGGTGCTGATGGCGAGACGCTGGGCAAAAACACCGGCGATGACCTGAGCGAAGGCAAACCCACCCTGCCCCTGCTGCATGCGATGCGTAACGGTTCACCCGAACAGGCACAGATGATCCGCCATGCGATTGAAGAAGGTAACGGTCGCCATTTACTGGAGCCGGTACTGGAAACCATGCGGCAATGTGGTTCGCTGGAATGGACGCGTCAGCGCGCGGAAGAAGAAGCCGACAAAGCGATTGCTGCCCTGAAAGTGCTGCCAGAAACCCCATGGCGTAGTGCACTTGAAGCTTTAGCCCACATGTCTGTACAACGCGATTATTAATCCCTGTGGGGCCAACCCTGGCCCCTTGCCTGCCTGCTCCCACTTCCCTCGTTCGCCATTTGCATCGTTTGCAGTTCTTTTGCGAAACACTTCTCAGCTACAAGCAATAGTTACGATTTTACTGGAAACTTATGGAATGTATTTGCTATATAGTTCCATATCTTTCCAGATGTACCTGCCCTGGGAAGAATCATTCATCCACAGGATGAGAAGATGACATGGACATGGAGAAGAACGTTTATGCATGCATGGAAACAAGACTGGCACCCGGCAGACATCATTGCACAGCTGCGTAAGAAAGGAACCACAATGGCGGCGTTATCACGTAAGTCAGGCCTGAGTTCATCGACGCTGGCGAATGCTATTTCCCGTTCCTGGCCCAAGGGAGAATGGTTGATCGCCAACGCGTTGAATGTCCACCCTGCGGAGATCTGGCCAAGCCGTTATTTTGATCCTAAGACTCAGCGTCTGCGGAAACGCAAAGGACGTCCGAAGCAAAAAAAAGCGCCCAAATACGCAGAATGATGCTCGTGTAGCCCAAAAAAAACCAGCCGCAGGATGGGCTGGTTTTCTTATTGGAGCCGGGAAGAAGAGGATTATTCGCCGCTGATACGCTCGATATTTGCGCCCATGGCTTTCAGCTTATCTTCAATGTGCTCGTAACCACGATCGATGTGGTAAATACGATCGACCAGCGTGGTGCCTTCCGCAATACAACCCGCCAGAACCAGGCTGGCTGATGCGCGTAAATCGGTCGCCATGACCTGCGCTCCCGATAACTTGTCCACACCGTGACAAATTGCGGTGTTGCTTTCGATCTCCGCATGCGCTCCCATACGAATCAGCTCAGGGATATGCATAAAGCGGTTTTCGAAGATAGTTTCGGTGATGACGCCAGTGCCTTCGGCCACCAGGTTAAGCAGCGTGAATTGCGCCTGCATATCGGTCGGGAAGCCCGGATGCGGAGCCGTGCGCACGTTGACCGCTTTTGGCCGCTTGCCGTGCATATCAAGGCTAATCCAGTCTTCACCGGTTTCAATATCTGCACCCGCATCACGCAGTTTCGCCAGTACCGCATCCAGGGTATCAGGCTGAGTATTGCGGCAGACCACTTTGCCACGCGAAATCGCGGCAGCAACGAGGAAAGTACCGGTTTCGATACGGTCTGGCAGGACACGATAGACACCGCCACCCAGACGTTCTACGCCTTCGATGGTGATTTTGTCGGTACCGGCACCGCTGATTTTTGCACCCAGGGTGTTGAGGAAGTTCGCTGTATCAACGATTTCCGGCTCACGCGCTGCGTTTTCAATAATGGTGGTGCCGGTCGCCAGCGTTGCCGCACTCATGATGGTCACCGTGGCACCTACGCTCACTTTGTCCATCACGATATGCGCGCCTTTCAGACGGCCATCAACCGAGGCTTTGACATAACCCTCTTCCAGTTTGATCTCCGCACCCAGCTGCTCAAGGCCGGTGATGTGCAGATCAACCGGACGCGCGCCAATGGCACAACCACCCGGCAGCGAAACCTGCCCCTGACCAAAACGCGCAACCAGTGGCCCCAGCGCCCAGATCGAAGCACGCATGGTTTTCACCAGGTCATAAGGCGCGCAGAAGACATTAACTTCGCGCGCATCAACATGCACCGAACCATTACGCTCAACCTGCGCACCCAGCTGGCTCAGCAGCTTCATGGTGGTGTCGATGTCACGCAGTTTCGGCACATTCTGAATCTCTACCGGCTCTTCTGCCAGCAATGCTGCAAACAGAATAGGCAGCGCAGCGTTCTTCGCCCCGGAAATGGTCACTTCACCACTTAAACGGGTGGGGCCTTGCACACGAAATTTGTCCATTAACACGGTTCTCAATTATCAATCAAACAAGCCCGCCTGCGCGGGAGCACCACAGCAGTGCGCTTAGAAACCGTTAAGTTTACGATCGCGCGCCCACTCGGCAGGAGTATAAGTCTTTATGGAAACCGCATGAATGCGATTATCCGCAATGTATTCCATCAGTGGCGCATACACAGCCTGCTGCTTTTTAACCCGGCTCAGCTCACCGAACATCTCACCGACCGCAATCACCTGAAAGTGGCTACCGTCGTTGCTGAGAACATGCACTTCTTCTAATGGCAACGCCTGCATCAGCACCGCCTGAACTTCACTATTTTCCATCGCTCTTTGCTTCAAGTTGATAATAATAAGGCAGACATCTTAGAGGAAAGCGCCTGACTCTTAAATACGCAAAAGCCCCTGAATAAATCAGGGGCTTTATCATTAAGGGCAATGATCAGGCTATTTTTTCCGCAGAAACAATAATCTGCTGCAGGTTATACAGCGTAATCAGTGACTGAAGTTTATCCGTGATGCCGCTAAAGAGCGGCGTGCTGCCCTGCGCCCGGGCAATCTCACGCAAATGAACCAGCAACGCCAGTCCTGCCGAGTCCACCCTGTCGAGGGCTGCCACATCAATGGTATCAATATCAACCATTGCCGTTTCCCGCTCATGCCACAAGGACAACAAGGTATCACGGTCCAGCTTGCCGCTCAGGGCCAGCGTGCTGGCAGTACGCTGCCAGCGTAACGGTTCGCTCATTATTGCTGCTTATCCAGAGAGATTGGCTGAGCCGCTGATGCTTTCAGCTGAGCAGTCAGACCATCGATACCTTTGGTGCGCAGCAAATCGCCCCACTCATTCTGTTTGGTGGTGATCATGCTGATGCCTTCGGCCACCATGTCGTAGGCTTGCCAGTTACCGGTACGGCTGTTTTTACGCCACTGGAAATCAAGGCGCACCGGCGGGCGACCGTTCGGATCGAGGATGGTGACACGGATGGCCACAATATCGGCATCGCCGATCGGCTGTTCGGGCTGAATTTGATAAGTCTGACCGTGGTAAAGAGCCAGCGCCTGGCCGTATGCCTGGGCCAGATAATCGCCAAATGCCGCGAAGTAAGCATCACGCTGTGCCGGTGTCGCATCACGGTAGTAGCGACCTAACACCAGCGCACCCGCATATTTGATCTGCACGTAGGGCAGCAGTTCCTGACGCACGATATCGCGCAAATAGTCAGGATTCTGCTTGATCTTAGGTTGCTCGTTCTTCAGTCGGGTGAAGGTTTTTGCCGCGGCTTCATCCATCAGTTTATAAGGATTGCTCTGGTCCGCTGCCGTAGCGGCCAGTGGAACGATGGCCAGCATGGCAATCATCAGTAAACGTTTAAACATCGTGTTTTACCTCTGGGGTTATTCAGTTGCTGCAGGCGCGCTCTCCGCACCCTGTTGTTTGTTATCGTTTTTGTTGTCGCCGCTCTTGTAAAGGAACTGGCCAATCAAATCTTCCAGCACCATCGCTGATTTGGTATCACGCAGCGTACCGCCATCTTTCAGCATAGACGAACCCAAATCCGGGTCATCAAAGCCAAGATTGAGCGCCAGGAACTGTTCACCCAGTAATCCCTGGGTACGAATCGCCAGTGAGCTGGTGTCCGGTATTTTGTTTGCGTATTGGTCGCTGATGTCCATGGTGACACGTGGCGACAGGGTTTTGTCATCCAGCGAAATATCGGTCACCCGGCCAATCACTACGCCGCCAATCTTGACCGGCGAGCTCACTTTCAGGCCGCCGATGTTATCGAAAGTGGCATACAGCTTCCATGTGGGTTCAGTACCCAGCGATTTCAGGTCAGCAACACGCAGGCTGAGAAACAGCAGCGCCAGCAGAGCCAGCAGCATGAAGACGCCTACCCAAATTTCGTTTTTCTTGCTTTGCATTGCATCATTTCCCAAACATCAGTGCTGTCAGCACAAAATCCAAACCGAGTACCGCCAGTGAAGCATGTACCACGGTACGCGTCGTCGCCCGGCTGATCCCCTCCGACGTGGGGATAGCATCATAACCGTTGAACAGCGCAATCCATGTCACCGTAATGGCGAAGACTGCGCTTTTGATAATGCAGTTGAGGACATCAGTACGGAAATCCACCGCGTTCTGCATCGCTGACCAGAAGAAGCCAGGATCGATGCCTTTCCAGCTCACCCCAACCAGCGCGCCACCGGCAATCCCCACCGCTGTAAAAATCAGCGCCAGCAGCGGCATACTGATGAAACCGGCCCAGAAGCGTGGTGACACCACGCGTCGCAAGGGGTCAACCGCCATCATTTCCATGCTGGAAAGTTGCTCTGTGGCTTTCATCAGGCCAATTTCTGCGGTCAGCGCCGAACCGGCACGCCCGGCAAACAACAGCGCGGTGACCACCGGGCCAAGTTCGCGCAGCAGTGACAGCGCCACTAACATGCCGAGGCTGGTTTCCGCGCTGTAGGTGGTCAGGACCAGATAGCCCTGCAACCCAAGCACCATACCGATAAACAACCCGGAGACCATAATGATCAGCAGGGACATCACGCCCACGCTGTAGAGTTGCTTGATCAGCAACGGCGCATGTTTGCGAAACGCCGGTTTACCCACCAGCGCATGAAACAGCATCATCCCTGCCCGGCCAAATGCCGCACAGGTGTTAATCCCCTGACGTCCAAGTGACGCCAGCGCCTTTAACAACATCAGCTTAGGTTCTCCCTGCGTGGGTCAGATCGGCCAGATAATCCCCGGCCGGAAAGCGGAACGGCACCGGGCCATCCGCATGACCCTCAATAAACTGGCGCACGCGTGGATCGGGGTTAGTCCGCAATTCAGGCGCGCTACCCTGAGCAATAATTTTTTGCCCGGCAACAATATAGGCATGATCGGCAATGCTCAAGACCTCTGGCACATCGTGCGAAACCACGATGCAGGTGACCCCCAGCGCGTGATTCAACTCGTCGATCAATTTTACCAGCACGCCCATGGTAATCGGATCCTGGCCGACAAAGGGTTCGTCAAACATGATCAGGTCTGGTTCCAGCGCGATGGCACGCGCCAGCGCCGCACGGCGCGCCATACCACCGGAGAGTTCCGCAGGTTTGAGTTGTGCAGCACCACGCAACCCAACCGCTTCCAGCTTCATCATCACCGTACTGTGCAACAGCGCTGGCGGGAGTTGCGTATGTTCCCGTAGCGGCCAGGCCACGTTATCAAAGACGCTAAGATCGGTAAAAAGTGCACCGGACTGGAACAACATGCTCATTTTTTTACGCACTTCATACAATCTGCGGCGCGAAAGTGAGGGAATATTTTCGTCCCGGAACCAGATTTCACCTTTATCGGGTTGCAGCTGGCCGCCAATCAGGCGCAATAACGTGGTTTTACCAATGCCAGAAGGCCCCATAATGGCGGTCACTTTACCGGCAGGCACAGTTAATGAAATGTCGTCGAAGATGGTGCGATCTCCGCGCGAAAAGCTTACGCCACGAACCTCAACCAGATTCGTTTGCTGCTGGATCATCTTTACCTCTTAATGGGGATCGGGCGTTATCGTATCCCGGGATGGTAGCCTGTAAGTCCACGATGCACGAGAGTTTTACAGAAACTTACCCACCTGGTTTGGCGAAAATAGCCTTAAAATTTACTTTTGCCTCTCAGACAGTCAAAATCAGCGCCTGTTTCAATGCGCTAATGTTTATACCCGTCGGGCAAGGCGTGCCGACACATCTGGCCATCAAGGATTTTTCATGTTCGTAGCCACTGCCCTGCTGTTCATTGGATTGATTTTACTGGCTTACGGCGCTGACCGATTAGTATTCAGTGCCGCGATCCTCAGTCGATCCTTTGGCATACCGCCATTAATCATTGGCATGACTGTGGTCAGCATCGGCACTTCGCTTCCTGAATTGATCGTTTCTTTCTCAGCAGCGCAGCACGGACAGATGGACCTGGCAGTCGGCACCGCGCTGGGTTCGAACATCACCAATATTCTGTTAATCCTCGGCGGAGCGGCCCTGCTGCATCCTTTAACCGTCCATTCCAGGCTGATTCGCCGCGAACTCCCGTTAATGCTGCTGGTCTCATTGCTGAGCGGTATTATGTTGTTTGATAATTATCTCAGTCGCCTCGATGGCGTGGCATGGCTGCTGATTGCACTGGGCTATCTGCTGATAGCGATCCGCATCGCACGCCGGGCCGAGCGTGAAAATAACGACACCTTAACGCGCGAACAATTGGCGGAACTGCCACGTGACGAGAGCGGCAACACCGTGGCCTTCCTGTGGCTCGCCGTTGCACTGCTGATCCTGCCGATGTCGACCCGCATGGTGATTGATAACGCGACCGTATTTGCCGATTACTTCGGCGTGAGTGAACTGGTGATGGGGCTGACGTTAATCGCCGTAGGCACCAGCCTGCCAGAATTGGCCACCGTTATCGCTGGCGCGATGAAAGGCGAGGATGATATCGCCATCGGCAATCTGATCGGTGCCAATATTTTTAACCTGGCCATTGTGCTGGGCCTGCCCGCGTTAGTTCATCCGGGCAGCATTGATCCCCATGCTTTTGCCCGTGATTACTGGGTGATGTTGGGGGTTAGCGTGCTGTTCGCCCTGTTGTGCCTGCAACGCAGACGCCGAATTGGCCGGGCGGCGGGTACGTTGTTGTTAGCAGGATTTATCGTGTGGGTGTGCTGGCTGTGGCTTAGCCCCATGTTTATCACAGGTTAATAAAGGACAGACTGAGTATGTCACATCAGCAACCGGATTTTGACTTTCAACAGGCAGGCAGAGCGGTGCTGCGTATTGAGCGTGAAGGCCTGGAACAACTCGATCAATATATTAATGACGACTTCTCACGCGCCTGCAAAATGATCTTTGCCTGTCGGGGTAAAGTCGTGGTGATGGGGATGGGCAAGTCAGGCCATATTGGCAAAAAGATGGCCGCGACCTTCGCCAGCACCGGGACACCCGCATTCTTTGTTCATCCTGCTGAAGCCAGCCACGGTGACCTCGGCATGGTCAGCACCAACGATGTGGTGATTGCCATTTCGAACAGCGGTGAATCCAACGAGATCCTCGCGCTGGTACCGGTGCTGAAACGCCAGAAAGTTCAGCTGATTTGCATCACCAGCCGTGCCGACAGCGCGATGGGCCGGGCCGCCGATGTACATCTTTGCGTGAAGGTCCCTCAGGAAGCCTGCCCGCTCGGTCTGGCACCCACCACCAGCACCACAGCCACTCTGGTGATGGGGGATGCGCTGGCAGTGGCGCTACTGGAAGCGCGCGGCTTTACGCCGGAAGATTTTGCGTTGTCCCATCCAGGTGGCGCATTGGGACGTAAACTGTTACTGCATGTCAGTGACATCATGCACAGCGGCGACGAGATCCCTCATGTCACACGGGATGCCTCTTTACGCGATGCGTTACTGGAGATCACGCGGAAAAATCTCGGTCTGACGGTGATCGTCGATGACCTGATGAAAATTGAAGGTATCTTCACCGACGGTGACTTACGTCGGGTGTTTGATATGGGTATCGATTTCCAGTCAGCCCGCATTCAGGATGTGATGACCCGTGGTGGTATCCGTGTTCGCCCCAATCTGCTGGCGGTGGATGCCCTTAACCTGATGCAAAACAAAAACATCACTGCATTGCTGGTGGCCGATGACGATCGCCTGCTCGGTGTGGTACATATGCATGACATGCTGCGCGCCGGCGTGGTCTGAACAGGAAAAGAACATGAGTGTTGAAACACCCGCAGTGGAAACCTGCTATGGTCCGGTGAGCGCAGAAGTCATGGCGCGGGCGGCGCAAATCCGCCTGCTGATTTGTGACGTTGATGGTGTGATGTCAGACGGCCTGATTTACATGGGCAACAGCGGCGAAGAATTGAAAGCCTTTAATGTACGCGATGGTTATGGCATTCGTTGCCTGCTGACCTCAGGCATCGAAGTGGCTATTATTACCGGCCGCAATGCCAGACTGATGGCAGATCGCTGCAAAACCCTCGGCATTACGCATCTTTACCAGGGACAATCGGATAAGCTTTTGGCCTGGCGCGAACTCCTGGATAAACTGTCATTATCTGCCGAACAGGTTGCGTATATCGGTGATGACCTGATCGACTGGCCGGTTATGGCGCGAGTCGGTCTCAGTGTCGCTGTCGCCGATGCGCACCCGATTCTGCTGCCGCGCGCGCATTACGTCACCCGCATTGCCGGTGGCCGCGGTGCAGTACGTGAACTTTGCGATCTGATCTTAATGGCGCAGAATAAATTTGAGGATGCCAAAGGGCAATCAGTATGAGTAAAAGCAGGCGTTGGATAACGCTGATTCTGGCCTTAATCGCTCTGGTGCTGATCGGCTGGAATCTTACCAACCAGGATGAGAGCAAAACACCGGTTGCCACCAACGATCAGGAGCCGACCTATACCAGTTCGACTTCCCACACCGTGGTATACAATCCCGATGGTGCGCTGGCCTACAAGCTGATTTCGGATAAAGTTACCTACTTTGATGCCGATCAACTGAGCTGGTTCGATAATCCGGTGATGACCACCTATGACGTGAACAAAATTCCAACCTGGTCTGTTCGCTCGGATAAGGCAAAGCTCACCAAAGATCGTATGCTTTATCTATACGGCCACGTTGAAGTCAACACCCTGACGCAGGATTCCGAGTTACAGCGCATCAAAACGGATAATGCGGTAGTCAATCTGGTTACCCAGGATGTTACTTCGGACGATCAGGTCACCCTTTATGGCCGCAGTTTTAACTCTACTGGCATGAAGATGCGCGGCAACTTACGGACAAAAAATGCCGAGTTGATTGAAAAGGTCAAATCCTCCTATGAAATCCAAAATGAACAAAAACAGCCTTAAGTTACTGTTGGTCAGCGCTCTGTTAGCCACCAGTCTGCCCGCTCTGGCATTAACAGGAGACTCGGACAAGCCCGTTAATATCGTTTCAGAAAACCAGGCGCTGGATCTGCAAGGCAATGTCGCCACCTTCACCGGCAATGTGATCGTGACCCAGGGGTCGATTAAAATCACCGCTGATAAAGTGGTGGTAACGCGTCCGGGCGGCGACAGCAAAAAAACCATCGTTGATGCCTGGGGCAATCCCGCCACTTTCTATCAAATGCAGGATAGCGGTAAGCCGGTACAAGGCCATGCTGCCAAGCTGCACTACGAACTGGCCAATGACTTTGTTGAGCTGACCGGCAATGCTTACATTGAGCAGCTGGATAGCAACATCAAAGGCGATCGCATCACCTATCTGGTGAAAGAGCAGAAAATGCAGGCCTTCAGTCAGGGCCAGAGCAAACGCGTGACCACCGTGCTGGTGCCGTCGCAGTTGCAGGATAAAAACGGTTCATCTCAGAGCCAAAAGAAGAGTAACTAATTTCTATGGCCACACTGATCGCTGAAAACCTGGCGAAAGCCTATAAAGGCCGCCGCGTGGTAGAAGACGTTAGCCTGCAGGTGAAATCCGGCGAAATCGTCGGTCTGCTGGGTCCCAACGGAGCGGGTAAAACCACCACCTTCTACATGGTGGTGGGTATTGTCCCACGTGATGCCGGTCGCATCGTGATTGATGATGAAGACATCAGTCTCCTGCCACTGCATGCACGTGCACGCCGTGGCATTGGTTATCTGCCGCAGGAAGCATCGATTTTCCGTCGCCTGAGCGTTTACGACAATCTGATGGCGGTATTGCAGGTCCGTGAAGATCTCAGCGAAGAACAGCGCCAGGATCGTGCTAATGAATTGATGGAAGAGTTCCACATTGAGCATCTGCGTGACAGCATGGGCCAGGCACTCTCCGGTGGTGAACGCCGCCGTGTGGAGATTGCCCGAGCGCTGGCCGCCAACCCTAAATTCATTCTGCTGGATGAACCTTTTGCCGGTGTCGATCCCATTTCCGTTATTGATATCAAGAAGATCATTGAACATTTGCGCGATAGCGGGCTGGGCGTGTTGATCACCGACCACAACGTGCGCGAAACCCTTGCCGTTTGTGAACGCGCTTACATCGTCAGCCAGGGGCATTTGATTGCCCACGGTACTCCCGATGAAATACTTGCAGATGAGCAGGTTAAGCGTGTTTATTTGGGCGAAGAGTTCAGACTCTGATAAGGTGTCGTAACCTCCGACGTTTGCTTAGGAAATTCAATCCGGATTATGAAGCAAGGTTTGCAACTCAGGCTCAGCCAACAGCTGGCGATGACACCACAGTTGCAGCAGGCAATTCGCTTGCTGCAACTCTCTACGCTTGAACTCCAGCAGGAATTACAACTGGCGCTGGAAAGCAATCCATTGCTTGAACAATCAGAAGTCCATGAAGAAGTAGACGCGCGCGAATATCAGGAGAGCGAAGCGCTCGACACACGCGAAGCGCTTGAGCAGAAGGACATGCCGGAAGAGTTGCCGCTCGATGCCACCTGGGATGAGATCTACACCGCCGGTACACCTTCAGGCACCGGGACCGATTATCAGGATGATGAATTGCCGGTGTACCAGGGGGAGACGACGCAGTCATTGCAGGACTACCTGATGTGGCAGGTCGAGCTAACGCCTTTCACCGATACCGATCGCGCCATTGCTACCTCGATTGTCGATGCCATTGACGATACCGGTTATCTCACCGTGACGTTGCAGGATATCTGCGACAGCATTGGCGATGATGAGCTGACGCTGGACGAAGTGGAAGCGGTGCTGAAACGCGTGCAGCGTTTTGACCCGGTTGGTGTCGGTGCACGCGATTTACGTGATTGTTTGCTGGTCCAGCTGTCACAATATGCCAGCGACACACCGATGCTGGCAGAAGCGCGGCTTATCGTTAGCGAACATCTCGACCTGCTGGCCAATCATGATTTCCGCAGTCTGATGCGGGTGACGCGTCTGAAAGAAGATGTGCTGAAAGACGCCATGGTATTGATTCAGTCGCTCGATCCGCGTCCGGGCCAGTCAGTGAACACCAGCGAACCGGAGTATGTCATCCCTGATGTGCTGGTGCGCAAAACCGGCACACGCTGGACGGTCGAGCTGAATGCCGACAGCGTGCCGCGTCTTAAAATCAACCAGCATTATGCCGCGATGGGCGGCGCCGCGCGTAACGACAGCGACAGCCAGTTTATCCGCAGCAACTTACAGGAAGCCAGGTGGCTGATTAAGAGCCTGGAGAGCCGAAATGACACGCTGCTGAAAGTAACGCGTTGTATTGTCGAGCAGCAGCAAGCGTTCTTTGAGCAAGGCGAGGAGTATATGCGCCCGATGGTGCTGGCGGATATCGCCCAGGCCGTTGATATGCATGAATCGACAATCTCCCGCGTGACCACGCAGAAGTATTTACATAGCCCGCGTGGCATCTTTGAACTTAAATATTTTTTCTCCAGCCATGTGAACACCGAAGGCGGTGGCGAAGCCTCTTCCACGGCGATACGTGCACTGGTGAAAAAATTGATCTCTGCGGAAAACCCCGCAAAACCCTTGAGCGACAGCAAACTGACCTCCATGTTATCTGAACAGGGCATCATGGTGGCCCGCCGTACGGTTGCTAAGTATCGCGAGTCTTTGTCCATCCCGCCCTCGAACCAGCGTAAGCAGCTGGTTTGAATGTATTGAGAAGGAAGACCTATGCAGATAAACCTTACCGGACTGAATGTAGAGATTACCGAACCGCTGCGCGAGTTTGTAAATAGCAAATTTGCCAAACTGGAACACTATTTTGATCGTATCAATCAGGTCTATATTGTTCTGAAAGTGGAGAAGGTAACGCAGATTGCTGATGCGACCTTGCATGTGAACGGCGGGGAGTTGCACGCGACATCGGAAGCGGAAGATATGTACGCGGCCATTGACGGATTGATCGACAAGCTTTCCCGTCAGTTGACCAAACATAAAGACAAACTGAAAAAACACTAACCTTCACGCTTGCAGAGTGCTGGCTGGTTCAGCACTCAGAGCACAGAATGGGGCGGGCTGACCGCCCCGTTTTGTCATCTGCGCAAGCGCCAACAGGAGAACCTGCATTTTCCCCGTTAACGGGTTAAAGTGGGTACTCGTCGCGGCTATGTGAACTCGCAAGTGAAACGATGATGAACAACGATCTGACACTGGAATTGAGCTCGGTCCTCACGCTGGACTGCACCCGCAGCGGCGTACACTGCCAGAGTAAAAAACGTGCGCTGGAAATTATCAGCGAGCTGGCAGCTAAGCAGCTCAATCTGCCTCACCAGACGCTTTTCGAAGCAATCCTCACCCGTGAACGTATGGGGAGTACCGGTATTGGCAACGGCATTGCTATTCCACATGGCAAGCTGGAGGAGGACACCCTGCGCGCTGTAGGCGTGTTTATCAGCCTCGATCAGCCGATCGCCTTTGATGCCGTCGACAATCAGCCGGTAGACCTGCTGTTTGCGCTACTGGTGCCGGCAGACCAGTGTAAAACCCATCTGCATACGCTGTCGCTGGTCGCAAAACGCCTGGCAGATAAAACCGTCTGTCGTCGCCTGCGCGCGGCACAAAGCGATGAAGAACTCTATGCCATTATCACAGAAGCGCAGGACGACCATCCTTAAGCGACAGACACTTTTACCGGCCAGGGTGCCGGTTTAAAACGGGAGAAATGTGATGGTGCTGATGATCGTTAGCGGTCGGTCAGGCTCAGGAAAATCAGTCGCGTTACGTGCACTTGAGGACATGGGGTTTTACTGTGTCGATAATCTGCCGGTGGTGCTGCTACCCGAACTGGCAAATACGTTAACCGAACGCAATATCTCAGCCGCCGTCAGTATTGACGTGCGGAACATGCCCGAATCGCCGGAAATTTTTGAAACAGCCCTCAATAATCTGCCGGACTCCTTTGCGCCGCAGCTGTTGTTTCTCGACGCCGATCGCAACACGCTGATTCGTCGCTACAGCGATACCCGCCGCCTGCATCCGCTTTCCAGTAAGAACCTGTCACTGGAGAGCGCCATTGATGAGGAGAGCGATCTGCTGGAGCCGCTGCGTTCACGCGCCGATCTGATCATCGACACCTCAGAGATGTCGGTGCATGAGCTGGCAGAGATGCTGCGTACCCGTCTGCTGGGTAAACGTGAACGCGAACTGACCATGGTGTTTGAGTCCTTTGGCTTCAAACATGGCATTCCAATCGATGCCGATTATGTCTTTGATGTGCGTTTTCTGCCTAACCCGCACTGGGATCCGAAACTGCGTCCGATGACCGGCCTGGATCGCCCGGTGGCAGCGTTTCTCGATCGCCATACTGAAGTGCATAACTTTATCTACCAAACGCGCAGCTACCTTGAGCTGTGGCTGCCGATGCTGGAAACCAATAATCGCAGTTACCTCACCGTCGCCATTGGCTGTACCGGTGGTAAGCATCGCTCGGTCTACATTGCCGAACAGCTGGCCGATTATTTCCGCTCGCGTGGTAAAAATGTGCAGTCCCGTCATCGCACCCTGGAAAAACGCAAATCATGACCGTGAAGCAGACCGTTGAGATTCGTAATAAGCTGGGAATGCACGCCCGCCCGGCCATGAAGTTGTTCGAGCTGGTGCAGAGTTTCGACGCTGAAGTGTTGCTACGCAATGAGGCCGGAACGGAAGCCGAAGCCAGCAGTGTCATCGCGCTGCTGATGCTGGATTCCGCCAAAGGGGGTCATATTGAGATCGAAGCCAGCGGCCCGGAAGAGACTCAGGCACTGGCTGCGGTGATCGAATTGTTCGAAGCGGGTTTCGACGAAGATTAATCGCCTTAGTGCAATTTGTAGCGATTAAGAAAACCTTCCCCACCCAGCTGGCGCATCTGTCGCATAATCCATTGCTGGCGCTGACGAATATAACCTGAGGGCGCGTCGGCGCGGAAACGAATCGGATTGGGCAGAACGGCGGCCAGCAGGGCAGCTTCCGACATCGTCAGACGGCTGGCCGGTTTGTGAAAATAACGCTGTGACGCCTCCTCCACACCGAATACCCCATTGCCCAACTCGGCGATATTCAGATAGACCGTCAGAATACGGCGCTTGGTCCATACGGTTTCAATCCCCACCGTTAGCCCGGCTTCCAGACCTTTTCGCACCCAGCTGCGCCCATCCCACAGGAACAGGTTTTTTGCCGTCTGCTGTGAAAGTGTAGATGCCCCTCGCATGCGTTCATCCCCTTCGTTATCGAGTACCGACTGGATCGCTTGCACATCAAATCCCCAGTGAACCGGGAATTTTTGGTCTTCAGAGGCAATAACCGCCAGCGCCATCCACGGAGAGATCTCATCCATGCTGACCCAATCAGAATGCGCCACATAGTCAAAATTGCCGCTCAGCCAGGCGCCGATCTGTCGTTGCACCATCACAGCGGAGAAAGGTACCGGCAAAAAGGAAAACAACAAAATGGCCGCCAGCCAAATACCTAACCAGGCGAGCAGGAATTTTGCCATTATCACTTTAATACGTTGCCAAAGTTTCCCTTGATTCTTACTCATCAAATTTACTCTTACCTGTTCCCTGTATTAATCAATCACTCAGGTCTTGATGACACTCAGCGACACACGGGTGCTAAAAATTACTCAGTGGCCAGTTGATTTATCAAACAAAGTCATTACTTGCGTGACCATCGTTCCTTTAATAGAGCCAAATACATCAATCACTTCCGCTATTAAGGAATCGGTTCCATGCGTAAAATCTTATCGGAAGAGTTCGTTATGGACAATTAACCGAATGTGATACAAGTCACGCCGAATGATTCAACCTTCTTAACATTAGGCTTTCATAGCGTTTGAACATGTGCATTGATTAACGAAAGCATTATGCGAAAAATGTGTAAATTCGCAGCAGATACCCTGTGACTTCCACTCTTTGTGGTAAAGCATTCTGTGTGACATTTGGTTTACATTCATCGCTAAATCCATAAACCGGAACTTTCTGTTGATGGTTTCCAAAACGTTTTGGATAACCCGGTCACTCTTCCCACATTTGGACCATATTTCAGTTGGTTAACCTTAAAAAAAGCAAATTTTTTGCTACCAGCTGACTTTCGCTGCGCTTACGAGGTTTTTCTGCCGCTTCAGCACGTTAAAACCACAGCAAAAATAGAACATTTGGTCAAAAATAACACAATAAGGCAAAGAAATTGATTCCTTGCTTGACTGTGTCACCAAATTAATGTTTTCTGTATTTAAACGCTGCTCAACATCACACAATTTAATGAATCTTGTCACAACTGATGATGAATTTGCTAAGGTGATTTGGAAGCGTTAACCAATACCACGCTGTTGCTCAGGATAGACCTCAAATAATAGCAGCAGCGACAATTTCCCTGGTGTTGGCGCAGTATTCGCGCACCCCAGTTTCGACTGGGGTCATTTTTTTCTACGGTTTGTCACTTTCCCGCGATGCCACCCATTCACGTAATACGTTAACGTCGTGCCGCCATTCCTGTTTTAACTCATCAATCCATTCCTGCACATTATCCCACCATGCCGGCAGTTCCGGTGACTGAATTTGCTTCGCCAGTTTTTGCAGATGTAACAAACCCACTGACCCCGCAGCCCCTTTGATTTTGTGCCCTTCTTCAGCAATGCCTTTCTGATCACGCGCCATCATGTTGGAATCCAGCACATCAAGATAACCTGGCATCATCTTTTCAAACATCGTCAGACTTTGGGTGATCAATCCAGGTCCAACCAGCTCGATATATTGCTCCAGCATGGGGACATCGAGCAGCGCACGGGTTTTCTCTTCCACCTGAGGTGCGACTACCGGCGTATCTGCTTCAGCCTGATAATCCCAGAACTTCTTAATCATCGCTGTCAGCGCAGGCACTGCCAGCGGTTTGCTCAGCACCTCATCCATGCCAGCATCCAGATACTCTTTCTTGTCTTTCAGCACATTGGCGGTCAGCGCCACCAGTGGCGGCAATATCTCACCAGCATGTCGCTGATGAATGGCGCGCGACACGTCAAGGCCGGTCATGTCCGGCAGCTGAATATCCAGCAGCACCAGATCGAACTCCTGCGGATCGAACATCTCCAGAGCCGCAGTGCCGGTCATCGCCACTTCAACACTGCAACCCAGTTTCTCCAGCACCGAACGCGCCACGATCACGTTCAGTTCAATATCTTCCACCAACAGGACATGCAGCGCGGGCAACGGCATGCTGTCGTCGAGGTTGTCATCCTCAACCTCTTCAGCGACGCGTGGTGCCTTGATCTCGACAATAAAGCAGGAACCCTGTCCCTGCACGCTACGCACGCTGATATCGCCGCCCATCGCCTGTGCCAGGCGGCGGGACACCGCCAGCCCGATACCGGTGCCCGTGGCCGGTTTACCGCCATGCTGGTCTTTCACCTGATAATACATGGCGAAGATCTTGTCCTGCTCCTCCTGCGGGATACCCATACCGGAGTCTTCCACCTCAAACCGCAGGGTTTCATCCTGGTGATAAGCGACACGCACCACGATTTCACCCTGCTGGGTGAATTTCACCGCATTACCAATCAGGTTCCACAGGATCTGTCGCAGGCGCGTGCCATCAGCACAGATTTTGTGCGGCAGCGGCAGTTCAGGTGACATCACGAACTTCAGCCCTTTCGGCTGTGCCAGCAGGCCGGAGAGGTTTTCCAGATCGGACAGGAAACCGGTGAAATCGAGCGGCTGGTTATCCAGCTGCACTTTACGTCGCTCAATCTTGTCCACCTCGATCACATCATTGAAAATGTTACCGAGGGTGATGGCCGACACATGGATGGTTTTCAGATACTTAAGCTGCTCCTGATTAAGATCGGTATCCAGCAGAATGCGGCTCAGCCCCACAATCCCGTTCAGCGGGGTACGCAGCTCGTGGCTGATGGTAGAAATAAAGGTGGTCTTTTCACGGCTGGCATTCTCCAGCGCGTCCTGATAACGCTTACGCTCGGTAATATCGCGGCCAAAGCCCATCAGGCCACTGCGTTTACCAACACGATCGTAATAAGGGACTTTACGGATTTCGAAGCAGGCTTTGCGTCCATCGGGATATTGCAGCCATTGTTCGTAAGTCAGCGACACATTATGGCGGAACACCTTCTCATCCGTTTCCAGTACCTTGGTAGCGGCATCTTCATCATAAATATCACGCGGCGTCAGACCAATTAACTGCTTTTCACTCAATCCAGTGAGCAGCTCCATCGCGCGGTTACAGCCAGAGAATTGCTTATCGATATTGCGGTAAAACACCAGATCCGGCGAAGCATCAAGGAAAGAGCGCAGGAAGGAGGATTGCTGCTCAAGTTCAATTTGTGCCTGCTCGCGGCGAGCCATTTCTTCACGCAGCTTATCCATCACCTGCTCACGCGCCTGCTCGGCTTTAATACGGTCGGCAATTTCCTGGTTGAGCTGCGTAATGGTTTCTTTCATCTGCTGATTCAGCTCAAGATCGCGCGTTCGCATCTCTTCCAGCTTATCCACCAGCCGTGAGAGGCGCTGACGTGACTCTTCCAGTTGATCAACCACCACCGAGAGAAAGTAGACTGCCCAGGGGGTAATCAGCAGACCAAAGAAAATCGACCGCACCACATCGATGCTCTCAACGTGGCCACGCAGCACCATAGTGACGGCCATCTGTACCACCATCGCCAGCACCACCAGCGCCGAAGCCAGCAGCAGCGAAAAGCGCACCAGCCCCAGTTTGACCATCAAATCAACGTAGTATTGCGCTAAAAGACGAATCTGTTTCATTACCCACTCCCTGAACGAAATCTGGCTCATGATAGCGCAATTATCGGGGAGGCGCGCTTACTGGCCGCGCCGTATCGCTGTGGTTATGCCCCGTTATGGTGCATTGCAGCATGATTTCGCCGACGTTCCCGTGTTTATGCGTAAAGCGCTTGACTAATTCTGCCAACTGAATAATCTGGAGGGCCGCGCTTTTGCGGCCATTTCTCAGCACGCCGTGCTAATCAGTACTCTGGCAGCCATATTGTCCAATGGTTGCTGTTCCTTTTTGCATATCCATTCAACTTAAGCGATGTTTTAATCACGCGCAGCATGATTAATTTTACTAATGACACCCCCCTTCCTGATTCAAATATGACGCCATAAGAAAAACAGATACATGCTGTGCACGAAGTGGCCTGAACAGCATTTTATGCTGAAAACACCCCAGGCCCCAGCATGGTGCACAGATTTGGAGGCTGCACCACAGTGAGACGGCTCACACTTCTTACGGGATTGCCAACAGGCACATTGACAACTTTTTCATTAATTTAATGATTAAAATCATCATCTTAAATCACAAAAAAGCATATTACCCTCAATAAGACTGGCTATTTGACCTGAGTACGCTTTCCCGATAAGTTGGAACTCCGCTGGATGCTTTCCTGTCGGGCCAGTGTCTCGGCATATCTATGCAGCAAGAAGACTCCCTCTAGATGCAAGTTATCTCCAGTTAAGAGACCCGGATTTAAGAGCAACTCATCAAGGACGTCCATACTATGTCTTGAGAGGAATTGTTCGGTGTTGCGACGCCCGCTCATTGCCGGGCGGGGTAGAAATTGATACAGCGCCTGTGAGCTGACTCAGCAGTGCTCTGTGCTTGAAATAATGCAGGTAATGTCACAGCAGTTTGTTTAAGGAGACCCTCAATGTCCACTCAAAAACCTTATCCCTATGGCTTGTATGATCCAACAGCGGGCAGTGATAGCTGTGGTGTAGGTTTCATTACCCGTAAGGACGGCGAGCAGACTCATGAGATCCTGCAAATGGCGCACAGCGCACTATGCACAGTGCCGCACCGTGGCGGGATGTCGGCAGAAGGCGTGGGCGATGGTGCTGGCGTAAACGTCGACCTTTCTCTGCACTTCTTCCGTAAAGTCACTGGTCAGCCGCTGGAAACTGGCCGCTTTGGCGTAGGCAACTTCTTTGTCCCTAAAGATGCCGAACTGCGCGCCAATGCCGAACGCCTGGTGGAAGAAACCCTGGCAGCCTATAACTTGCCGGTGCTGGTGAAACGCGACATGCCGCTGGACGGCAGCGTAACGCGCCCGGCTGCCCTGCAATTCCAGCTGCCGATTGTGCAGTGGGTGTTTGCTGCTCCGCAGGACATCGCCAGCCAGAACGAATTTGAGCAACGCATTTATCGTGCGTTGCTGGACATTGAAGCGCAGGCCTTTACTGAGAGCGAATTTGGTGGTCTCTACCCCCTGTCGCTTTCCTCG
This sequence comes from Pantoea cypripedii, assembly GCF_011395035.1. NCBI lineage: Bacteria > Pseudomonadati > Pseudomonadota > Gammaproteobacteria > Enterobacterales > Erwiniaceae > Pantoea > Pantoea cypripedii. Next base: position 483,380 of record NZ_CP024768.1, on the reverse strand, counting down.
CGCACCCAGGTATTCAAAGCGCGCCTGAACTCCAATGAAGTGATTCCGTACTTTAAAGATTTGACCGACCCGGACCACCATGTTCGCGGTCTGTTTTTCCATACCCGTTTTTCGACCAACACCGACCCGCACACCACCATGGCGCAGCCGTTCCGCCTGATGGCCCATAACGGGGAACTGAACACTGACCGTAAAAACCGCATCGCCGAATCTGCACTGGCGCTGGCGCGTGGTAAAAAGATTGTGCGTCCGAACGGCCAGTCAGACAGCTCACGTCTGGACCAGAGCATCCATAGCCGCCTGATGGAAGACAATCTTGATCTGATCAACGCCGTGGTCTCGATGATGCCGCCAGCCTGGGAGAACGACACGTCGCTCTCAACCGAAGTGCGCGCCATGCTGGAATATTTCTCTCTGTATGAAGAGAAAAACGATGGTCCGGCAGCGCTGATTTTTGGTAACGGCGAAGTGATTGGTGCGCGTCTGGACCGTCTCGGTCTGCGCCCACTGCGTTCCGTCGAGACCGCAGAATATATCGGTGCCATGTCTGAAGCGGGCCAGATTGCCTTCCCGCCAGAAAGCGTCCTGCGCCGTGGCCGTATCGAAGCGGGCGGTATGCTGTATTACGATCACCGTGAAAAACGCTCCTTCACCACCGTTGAAGCGCTGGAAAAACTGGCTGCTGAAAAAGATTACCCAGCCCTGCTGAGTGCGGCCCGTATTGACCTGCAAGATCTGCCGGAGATCCCGGCGGAGAAACTCGGCTCGCCGTTGCGTTATAGTGGTGACCTCAAAACCTATCAGCGTTTTGTCGCCTACTACTACAACCAGGAAAGCTTCAAATTCATGATGGACCCGATGCTGCAAACCGGCGCTGAGAAAATTTCAGCGATGGGTTACGGCAACGCCATCAATGGTTTGTCCGATCATGAAGGCGGCATGGCGCACTACTTCTCACAGCGCTTTGCCCAGGTCACTAACCCGCCGCTCGACTCCATCCGTGAAGCGGACGGTATGACGCTGCGCGTAGCGCTGGGTGCCAAGCCGCATCTGGGCCGCAGCAAAGGTCAGCAGATTGTGGTACCAACCCCGATCCTGACCCACCTTGATATGCTGCGTCTGCGCGAGCAGAAAGTGGCTCCATACCAGCGCTTTGAGATGCTGTATCAGCCGGTAATCGGCAAAGATATCGTCAGCCGTGCGGCCAATGCTGCTGCACTGGAAAAAGCCATTGATGACCTGGCGCAGCAGGTGGTGGATTTCGCTCGCCAGCAGGGTGGTATCGCGGTCCTGACTGACCGCCATATCTCCTCTACCCATGCCGCAATTCCGATGCTGCTGATGGTCTCTGCCATCAACCAGCGTCTGGTGCAGGAAGGTCTGCGTCTCGATGTCTCACTGGTCGTGGAAAGCGGCCAGAGCATCTCTTCACACCATATCGCCGCTACGCTGGGCTTCGGTGCCTCTGCGGTTTATCCGCTGGGCGTGCAGATGCGTGCCGAGGAGAAATTTGGTGAGGGCGAAGAAGGCAACAAAGCCTTTAAACGCTATGCCAAAGCCGCAGAAAAAGCACTGATGAAAACCATGGGTAAAGTGGGTCTGTGTACGGTGGAAAGCTACAGCTGCGGTGAGTTCTTCGAACCGAACTTCCTCGATACCAATGACCCGGTACTGAAAAAATACTTCCCGAATATCAAAACGCCGGTCGGTGGCGCGGGCTTCCCGGCTATCGCCCAGATGGCGGTTGACTGGCATCAAAGCTCGCTGAAAATTCAGGGTGAGGCAGAAGTGCCGTTGCTCGGCCTGTTTAAAGAACGTGCCGAAGGCGCTGGTCACTCTTACGGCACCATCGCCGTGCGTACCTTTATTGATATGACGGAGCAGCCGATTCGCTTTGCTGACAAAGCACGCGAAGAGGATAACTTTATTCGCCTGATGACGCTGGCGAAGCTGGATAATGCCTTCAACATCAAAGCTGAGTCCTTTAAAGACAGCAGCTTCGAACGCATCCCGAACGATGTCATCGATAACTTTGCCATCACGCCGGATTATCGTCAGTTCTCCAGCCTGATGTATGCCGAACGTAAACGTCGTCCGGCGGCACTGCGCGATATCCTTGCGCTGCCATGCGACCTGACCCACGTTGATAGCGAAGCCGAATTTGGCCGCAAGCTGGGTCGCTACTCGCTGGTGAACAATGGCTTCGCGACGCGTGGCCTGCAATGTGAAGCGGTTAACGGCAGCCTGAACCAGTTTACTCTGCGTCTGGTTGACGCCATCGCTGGCCTGAAACCGGAAAGCGAGCGTCTGGCAGCACTGGCGCGTGCGCTGAAAACCCGTTTCTCCGACGAGATCGAAAGCAGCGAAGTGGTGAATGGCGCATTGCACATCACCGCTTACGGTAAAGCCGCTGACTACCTGTCACGCTTGTTTACTGCCCTGCCTTCGCTGCCGCTGGAAGAAATTCAGCCTGCACACGAAATCACCCGTACCTTTGCCTCTGGTGCGATGAGCCACGGTGCGCTGGTGGCACCGGCCCATGAAGCGGTGGCCCACGGCACCAACATGGTCGGCGGCATGAGTAACTGTGGTGAAGGTGGCGAACACTATTCGCGCCACGGCACCATCCGTGCCTCGCGCATCAAACAGCTGGCATCCGGTCGCTTTGGCGTCTGGGCCGCCTACCTTGCCGATCCGATGCTGGAAGAGCTGGAAATTAAAATCGGTCAGGGAGCGAAACCGGGCGAAGGCGGCCAGTTACCGGCACCGAAAGTGACGGTAGAAATCGCGGCCGCCCGTGGCGGTACACCGGGTGTGGAGCTGGTTTCACCACCGCCACATCACGATACCTATTCCATCGAAGACCTGGCGCAGCTGATTCACGACTGTAAAGCAGCACGCGTGCGCGTCATCGTGAAGCTGGTGTCCTCCGAAGGTATCGGCACCATCGCGGTTGGCGTTGCCAAAGCGGGTGCGGATGTCATCAACGTCGCCGGTAACACCGGTGGTACGGGTGCAGCATCCGTTACCAGCCTGAAATACACCGGTCGTGTGGCTGAAATCGGCATCGCGGAAGTCCATCAGGCGCTGTGTGCCAATGGCCTGCGCGATAAAGTTCAGCTGCGTTGCTCCGGCGCACAGCAGACCGGTAGCGACGTGATCAAATCCGCCCTGCTCGGCGGCGACAGCTTCGAGTTTGGTACCACAGCGCTGATGATGCTGAAATGCGTGATGGCGAAAAACTGTAACGTCAAATGCCCGGCCGGTCTGACCACCAATGCCGAAGCCTTTGACGGTGACCCGCGCCAGCTGGCGCAGTACTTCATCAACGTGGCACAGGAAGTGCGTGAGTTCCTCGCACGCCTGGGTCTGCGCTCACTGCGTGAAGCACGTGGCCGTTCTGACCTGCTGCACCTGATGGATCATCCGCTGGAAGTGGGCAAGCTGGACCTGCGCGCCATGCTGACCGTGGTGCCAGAGCAGAAGATCGCCAAGCCGGTCTACCTGGAAAAAGATTTCACCCTGGATGATGGCTGGGTGGCAGAACTGCAAGACCAGCTGGTTGCCAAAGGTAGCCGTGCTATCGAACTGGGCGCAGGCATCACCCTCAACAACCGTAACAAGAGCGTGGGCGGCCAGCTGGCGATCGATATCGAGCGCATGCTGAACCATGAACTGTCAGCGCAACAATTAGCAGCCATCCCGGCGGTGTTCAAAGATGACCGTGGTCGTCATTATCTGGCACCGGCCACGGTACAGATCCATACCTCCGGTTCTGCCGGTCAGTCATTTGGTGCCTTCTGCAACGATGGTATGCAGATGAAGCACTACGGCACCTGTAACGACGGCGTCGGTAAAGGCCAGTGCGGCGGCGAACTGGTGGTGATGTCACCGGGCGGCGGCGCACAGGACAGCGACGGCAACGTGCTGATCGGTAACTTCGCGCTGTTTGGTGCCACCGGTGGCCGACTGTTTGTACAGGGCCAGGCGGGCGACCGCTTCGCGGTACGTAACTCAGGCGCTACCGCCGTGGTTGAAGGCGTCGGTGACTTCTGCTGTGAATACATGACCAACGGTGCCATTCTCAACCTCGGTACCTTCGGTAAAGGCTTTGGCAACGGCATGAGCGGCGGCTTTGCTTATCAGTACGACCCGTATGGTTCGCTGGCCGCGCACGCCGCCGGAGACTCCGTGTTGTTTGGCTCCATCGCCGATGAAGACGAAATGGCGAAAGTGCACAAACAAGCGGTGCTGACCATGCTGAACTGGCATCTGGAAGCGACCAACTCGCCGCGTGCCGCATGGCTGCTGGCGAACTGGGAAACCGAGTGTCACCACTTCGTCTACGTCATGCCACGTTCACTGTTGCTCTATCAGGATGGCGGTGAGATTCTGAAGGCGAAGTCACGTAAGGATTTGCTGGAAGAACTGTCAACGTCGCTGGCGGCGCATCAGGTGGCGAAATTTAAAGCGGCCTGGCGTGCCGGTAAAACCATCGCCAATGGTGCGGTTCCGGCTTATGGTGCCACTGATACGCTGGAAATGTTCGTGTTGCTGAACAACTACACCGTGCTGAGCTTTGCGCAGCAGCTGGCTCTGAGCAAGCTGCCCAAAGGGACATCGGTGGAAGATCCGGCCGTTGAGAAGGCGGTGCGTAACCTGCTGATGACAGAAGATTTCTCTCTGGTAAGCAAGCTGCAACGTCATGCGCGTTCCGCTATCGAGAACTACAACGATGACGAACTGGCAAGCCTGATCGCCTCCAAACGAATGTCGGATTACAAAGCGGCGCTGACGCAACGTAACATCCGCTCAATGGATAGCCTGGCGACCTATGGCTGGATCATCTATCAGGACGCGCGCAACCGTGATGTGCTGGGTCATCTGCCTGATTTTGAAGAGCTGTTTGCCCGTGCGGCATTGCCGGAAATTGCCGCAGCTGTCGGAAAATTATCCTGATAGCTGTACTAACAATTTGTGAATAATCGACTGAATATATACCCTAAATAATTCAGGTTGCAGGAAGGCGGCAAGAAAGTGAATCCCCGGGAGCTTACATAAGTAAGTGACTGGGGTGAACGAGCGCAGCCAACGCACCTGCAACTTGAAATATGACGGGGATAACGGGATTGAGTAAAAGTACCCATGAAGATTCCTTACATTCCTGAAGATGCACCTTTCAATGGTGATCAAAAATACTGGCTGGCGGGTTTTCTCGCCGGTCTCCACTCGCGCCTGTTGGTGTTAGAGGACAAGCAGCAGACCGCACCGGCTGCGGGCGCGGCGACCACGACCCAGCTTCATATCCTGTTCGGTTCGCAGACCGGCAACGCCGAAGCGCTGGCCCAGACGGCAGCGAAAGCGGCACGCGCCAAAGGCCTGGTGCCGGTAGTGCAGGCGCTGGGTGAAGTGGACATTGATGTCTTCGCGACCATGCGTCATGTGTTGATCGTCACTTCTACCTATGGTGAAGGCGAAATGCCGGACAACGCACAGCTGTTCTGGCAGGCCATTTCTGCCAGCACTGCGCCACGCATGGAGCAGATGCACTTCGCCGTACTGGCGATTGGTGATACCGGTTATGACGGCTTCTGCCAGGCCGGTAAATTTATCGATATGCGCCTGGAGCAACTGGGTGCTAAACGCGTCGTTGACCGTATCGACTGCGACATTGATTACGAAGAGCCATCCAGCGCATGGCTTGGCAGCACCATGCCACAGTTTGCCGCCAGTGCCGGCAGCAGCGGCACCGTGCTGGAGAGCGCGCCGGAAGCACCGGTTATTCCGGGTAGCAACAAGCAGAACCCGTATGCCGCTGCGCTGGTGACCAATAAACGCCTTTCTGGCGAACAGTCGGGCAAAGATATCCGTCACTTTGAGTTTGATCTGACGGACAGCGGACTAAAGTACGAAGCGGGCGATGCACTGGGTGTGATCCCAGTCAATGACCCTGCGCTGGTGACGCTGCTGCTGACCCAGCTGAACGCTGATTATGAAACGCCGGTGCCGGGCTTTGACCGTAACCTCGGCGATTTGCTGACGTACCAGTTCGAAATCTCCGAGCCGTCACGCAAACTGATTGAGTGGGTAGGCCAGAACACCACTAACCAGGAATTGCGTCATGTATTGCAGCACGACGACAAAGATACCCTCGGCGTGTGGCTGTGGGGCAAAGACACGCTGGATCTGCTGCAACTGGAGCTGACGCGTAGCCTGTCAGTGCCGGAATTTGTTGCGATGCTGCGTCCGCTGCAACACCGTGCTTACTCCATCTCATCCAGCTCGAAAGCGCACCCGAATCAGGTACATCTCACCATCGCCTCTGTGCGTTATCACAGTGGTGGCCGCGCCCGTAACGGTGTTTGCTCCACCTACCTGGCTGAACGTGTGCGTCGCGGCGAGAAACCGGCAATCTTTATTTCGCCAAATAAAGCCTTCCGCGTGCCCGCTAACAACAAGGCACCGCTGATCATGGTCGGTCCTGGGACCGGTATCGCACCGTTCCGCGCCTTCCTGCAGGAGCGTAAAGTCAGCGGAGCTGAAGGCAAAAACTGGTTGTTCTTTGGTGACCAGCATCAGGAACACGATTACATCTACCAGGATGAGCTGAATGAGTGGCAGCAAAGCGGCCTGCTGACGCACCTGGATCTGGCGTTCTCACGCGATCAGGAAGAGAAGATTTACGTGCAGAACCGTATGCTGGAGAAAGGCGCTGAGCTGTACGCCTGGCTGCAGGAAGGGGCTTATTTCTACGTGTGTGGCGATGCATCGCGCATGGCGAAAGATGTCGACTCCGCACTGTACGAAGTGGTACGCCAGTTCGGTGGCTTGTCCAGCGAGCGTGCCGCTGCCTATATCGACCAATTGAAGAAAGACAAACGCTATCTGCGTGACGTCTACTAAGACCTCGATATAAAACGGTTCGTGTCATCGAATGCCAGTCAGTGAATGCTGACTGGCATTTTTCTTTGGCGTTAAGAAAATTCTTCCTCTCACCAGCCATACCGCCAATCAGAAAAAGACGCTTCGTTTTTATTCAGGGATAGACCCTAAATAGCCACCCCTGCTTTTTAAATACACTACGGGAGATAATTTCGCTTATTTAAAGGGTTTTATTCTTCATGAAGAAAAGTTTTAAACAACAATGTCTGGCCGCCGCTGTTTTAGTGGGCATGGGTTTAACCAGCCAGGCGGGCTTTGCTGCGGATGGCGCATCATTGATGCCGGACATCAGCCAAAAACCGATTCTGATCGGATTCTGGCACAACTGGGCCAGTAAATCAGACGGTTATCAACAAGGCACCGCACCTTATATTAAATTATCAGAGGTCCCGGCAGAATATGACGTCGTGACAGTCGCGTTTATGACCGATAACGGTATCCCGACTTTCCAACCTTATAACATGACGGACGAAGCGTTCCGTAAAGAAGTCGACACGCTGAATGCACGCGGTCAGGCGGTAATGCTGTCACTCGGGGGAGCCGATGCGCGTGATATCGCCCTGAAACCGGGTGATGGGCAGAAGTTTGCCGCCGAAATTATTCGACTGATCGATCTTTATGGTATCGACGGTATCGATATTGATTTGGAAGGTCACTCAATTACTGCGGCTTCCAATCAGACAGAAATTCCTGCTGCATTGAAAATCGTTAAAAATCAGTATCCCAAATTTATTATCAGTATGGCCCCTGAATTCCCCTACCTGGCAACATACGGTGCTTATGGACCGATCATTAAGTCATTAGAGGGTTATTATGATTTTATCGCCCCACAATATTATAACCAGGCGGGCGATGGAATCTGGGCATCGGATATTCCCGGCGGTTCGGTGACTCAGGGGGATGAATCACGTAAAGCAGATTTCCTGTATTATCTGACTGACTCACTGATCCACGGCACACGCGGATTTATTCAGATCCCAGCGAATAAACTGGCAATTGGCCTGCCGAGCAACCCGGATGCAGCCGCTAACGGTTATGCACGTAACGAAGCCGATGTCCGCGCTGCCTGGCAAAAACTGAATGCGCAGGGCACGCCAATTAAAGGACTGATGACCTGGTCAATTAACTGGGATGCGGGCACCAGTGCCAATGGCAATCCCTATGGTAACGAGTTTGTGCGACGTTATGCCGGACTGGTACATGAAAATACCCTTCCTGATATTGATCATGAAGCGCCAGGCCAGCCAGGTAATCCAACCGCTCATGAGGTTGCGGCCAATAAGATCACCCTTTCCTGGACAGCCTCCACGGATAACCAGGGTGTGAGCCAGTATCAGGTTTGGCGTGATGACATAAATATCGCCTCAACACCTATCCCTTCCTATGTGGATAATAATGTTAAGCCAGAGACAAGGTACGACTATTTCGTCACTGCCCAGGATAAGCAGGGCAATGTTTCATTACCCAGCCAGACCACCTCAGTAACCACGCCGGGTATTGGCTGCGAAGATTGTACTCCCGCCGCGCCTCAGGGATTAAAAGCGGAAGCTATCACTAAAGACAGTGCGACGCTGAGCTGGGAAGCCGTGAGTAATGTGGCGATCAAACACTACGTTATTTATCGTAACGGCGTGCAGATTAAAGAAACGACGCAGACGCGTCTCACTGATAGCGGATTATCTGCCGCAACAAAATATCAGTATCAGGTTGCTGCTGTCAGCGTGACCAACAGTGTTTCTGACAAGAGCCAAACGCTGGAAGTGACGACACTGGCCGGTGACTCGATCCCATCTGAGTATCCCGCTTATAAAGAAGGCACCAACTACCAGGCTGGCGATGTGGTGTCCAATAAAGGCGGTCTTTATCAGTGTAAACCCTGGCCATATACCAGTTGGTGTGGCGGTGTAGCATGGGCTTACGAGCCTGATGCAGGCCAGCATTGGTCACAGGCCTGGGAGCCTTATAAAGGCTAATCTTCAGGTCGCATAAAAAAAATCCGGAAACGCACTGTTCCCGGATTTTTTTCATTGTGACCTCATCGGCCAGCTGGCGTTTATTTCACTACGCGCAGCGAAGGACGCCCACCACGCGGCGGCGGCTCATCATCTGGCGGAGTTTCATCGTCAGCGGAGTCATCGGGACGATCGCCATCAATCACCGACATCATGGTTTCTTCCTGGCCTTCCAGCTCGTCCTGGGCTGCCAGCTCATAAGCTGGTTCCGGTTCGAACATGGTGCCGGCACCGTTCTCACGAGCATAAATAGCCAGAATCGCCGCCATCGGTACTGAAACCTGACGCGGCACCCCACCGAAGCGTGCGTTGAACTCAACACGCTCGTTACCCAGTTCAAGGTTGCCGACGGCACGCGGTGCAATGTTCAGCACAATCTGACCATCACGCGCATATTCCAGCGGAACCTGTACACCAGGCAGATTGATGTCGACCACCAGATGCGGCGTCAGCTGGTTATCAAGTAACCAGTCATAAAACGCACGCAACAGATAAGGGCGACGGGCCGTTAATTGCGACATTTCCATAGGTTAGCCCCGGGCTTGAAGGCGCATTTCACGTTCTGCTTCAGTCAGTGAAGCGAGGAAAGAGTCACGCTCAAATACGCGGGTCATGTAGCCTTTCAGCTCTTTCGATCCGGCTCCGGCCAGCTCAACACCCATAGACGGCAAACGCCACAGCAGCGGTGCCAGATAGCAATCAACCAGGCTGAACTCTTCGCTCATAAAGAACGGCGTGCGTGAGAACAGCGGAGCAATTGCCAGCAGCTCTTCACGCAGTTGTTTACGCGCGGCATCGGCTTCTGCACCGGTGCGGGTTTCAATGATGCGCATCAGGCTATACCAGTCCTGCTCAATACGGTGCATCATCAGACGGCTTTCGCCACGAGCAACCGGATAGACAGGCATCAGCGGCGGATGCGGGAAACGCTCATCAAGATATTCCATGATGATGCGGGATTCATACAGCGTCAGTTCACGATCTACCAGCGTTGGCACTGTGCGGTACGGGTTGAGGTCAATCAGATCCTGCGGCAGGTTATCCGTTTCAACCTGCTCGATCTCCACGCTGACGCCCTTCTCAGCCAGTACAATACGTACCTGATGGCTGAAAATGTCAGTCGGACCAGAAAACAGCGTCATTACCGAACGTTTGTTGGCAGCGACAGCCATGAAAACCTCCAAGTTTGTTCACAAAAAATTACTGCGAATAGCCAACCACACGGCGACTCACCTGCTTATCAGATTCGCACACAGCCAGCGTTTGCGGCATTTTTCGCCCATCCTGGCGGAAATAGCACGCAATACGCTCCGGCTCGCGGGCGCAAAGTGACAGTCAGTTTACCAGATTTTAAGCAGCTTGTGGGGCGAGGAAAGTGATTTGCAGGCAAAATGCGGGTAAAGCTCGCGTTTTTGTGGCAACAATCCCTATCCAGCAAAAGCAAAAAACCCGCCGAAGCGGGTTTTTTGTGCCAACTGTGACTGCCGAAGCAGCAACAATTAACGTTTGGAGAACTGCGGACGACGGCGTGCTTTACGCAGACCGACTTTCTTACGTTCAACCTGACGTGCATCACGGGTAACGAAGCCCGCTTTACGCAGTTCAGAACGCAGAGACTCGTCGTACTCCATCAGAGCGCGGGTGATACCATGACGGATCGCGCCGGCCTGACCAGAGATACCACCACCTTTAACGGTGATGTACAGGTCCAGTTTACCAACCAGATCAACCAGCTCCAGCGGCTGACGCACGACCATGCGTGCAGTCTCGCGACCGAAGTACTGCTCCAGAGAGCGCTGGTTAATTACGATGTTACCGCTACCCGGCTTGATAAAGACGCGAGCGGATGAGCTTTTGCGGCGACCAGTGCCGTAGTTTTGAGTTTCAGCCATTGCCTGTAATCCCGATTAAATGTCAAGAACTTGCGGTTGCTGCGCCGCATGGTTGTGCTCGTTACCTGCGTAAACTTTCAGTTTACGGTACATAGCACGACCCAGCGGGCCTTTCGGCAGCATGCCTTTAACCGCGATTTCAATCACACGCTCAGGACGGCGGGCAATCATCTCTTCGAAGGTCGCCTGCTTGATACCACCGATGTGACCAGTGTGGTGATAGTAAATCTTGTCGCTACGCTTGTTGCCAGTTACAGCAACTTTTTCTGCGTTCAGAACGATGATGTAATCACCGGTATCAACGTGCGGAGTGTATTCCGCTTTGTGCTTACCACGCAGACGGCGCGCCAGTTCAGTCGCCAGGCGACCAAGGGTTTTGCCAGTTGCGTCAACAACATACCAGTCACGTTGGACGGTTTCTGGTTTAGCTGTAAAAGTTTTCATTGAAAAGCTTACCCAAATAAAGTTACACGTTGGTGAAATCCCAAACGCTAAGTTAACGATTGAGGCTCACACGACCATTTCGCCCAGCAAGCCCACCCCCTCAGGTAGAGTTACCGGATCACAAAGGTTCCTGGGAAGAAAAACCTTTGCCGTAACGTGGGGTCGCAAGATTATAGAGAAGTCGCCCGTAAAGATCGAACTTTTTTACGCCCCCACGTTAGTTTTTTGCGCCGAATCAGGGCAGATGCGGTAAACGCAGATACTCCTCGCTCTGCATCTCCTGCAGGCGCGACAGGCAGCGTTGATATTCAAACTTCAGACGCGAACCCTGATAAATCTCAAACAACGACGTCTCAGCAGCCACCACCAGTTTCACATGGCGTTCGTAGAATTCATCCACCAGCGCGAGGAAGCGGCGCGCCTGATCTTCCGTCTTGTAAATCATCACCGGCACATCATACAACAGCACGCTGTGGAAACGACGTGACAGCTCAATATAGTCATGCTGGCTGCGCCCTTCGCCGCACAGCGTCAGAAAATCTATCGCCAGCACGCCGTCCTGCACGCCCAGCGTCGGCATATTGCGATGGTTAATTTCCAGCACCGGTGCCTCATGGCGGGCTTTACCGGATAAGGCGCGGAACATGCGCTCCATTTCCGCATGCGTGGCGTCATTGAGCGGGAAGCTCCACAAGTGCGCCGACGTCAGGGTACGCAGACGGTAATCAATACCCGCATCCACATTCATCACATCGCAATGACGCTTAATCTGCTCGATGGCGGGCAAAAAGCGCGCGCGTTGCAAACCGTTGCGGTAGAGGTCATCCGGCGGGATGTTTGAGGTCGCCACCAGCGTAATGCCGCGATCAAACAGCGCCTCCATCAGCGTACCAAGCAACATGGCATCGGTGATATCGGAGACAAAAAACTCATCGAAACAGAGAATATCGGTTTCGGCTTTAAAGCGGTCCGCAACGATTAACAACGGGTCACTGTGCCCCTGCAGTTGCGTCAGTTCTTCGTGGACACGCAGCATAAAGCGGTGAAAATGCAGGCGTAATTTACGCTCGCCAGGAATAGACTGAAAAAACAGGTCCATCACCCAGGTTTTTCCACGCCCCACGCCACCCCACATATACAGGCCACGCACCGGCGCTTCTTTACTGCTTTTCTCTTTATTCATCAGCTTAGAAAGACGGCCAAATAAGCCTTTGCTGGCTGGGGCCGTTGCTGGCTGACGCGCTATCAGCCCTTGCTGAATAGCATCTAAGCGGGTGATGGCTTCCCGTTGTACGTCATCCGGGCGAAATTCGCCCTGCGACAGCGCTTGCTCATAGCGCGCAAGCGGAGATGAGGTTTGCATTGTTCTCTCAGAGTCCCTGAAAAAGTCCGATTCACATGTCGGTTGTCGAAAATTAGGCCGCTCTACACTAAGCGATGCCGCTCCAGAGTTCCACTTCCAATAGATTAACGGGTATAGTGGCTACTATTGAAGTTGAAACAGAAGCAATGCCCTACGAAGCAACGGAAATTACACGGGAGTCATTATGACCTGGGAATACGGGCTGATTGGTTTAGTGATTGGCATTATTGTCGGCGCAGTCGCTGTGCGTTTTGGCAACAAAAAACTGCGCGAACAGCGCACCATGCAGTACGAACTGGAGAAATCCAAAGCTGAGCTGGCGGATTATCGCGAAGAACTCACCAACCACTTTGCGCGCAGTGCAGAATTGCTGGATAACATGGCGCGTGATTACCGCCAGCTTTATCAGCATATGGCGAAAGGTTCTAACGACCTGCTGCCGAATCTGCCGGGCGAGAAAAATCCGTTTGCCTACCAGCTGACGGAAGCGGAAGCGGATAACGATCAGGCGCCGGTGCAAATCCCGCGCGACTATTCTGATGGCGCATCCGGCCTGTTACGTGGCGGCGACCGCGCACCGCGTAATTAATCTTTTTGGGGCACAGCGACGCTGTGCCCTTTTTGTTTATCGAACCCTTACCCCAAACAGCTGTCACACTTTTTTAATCCCCTTTTCGCAGCGAGAGCCTTGTAGCAATGAAAAAACAAGCACGACTGTTAAGCGCATTAGCCTTGAGCATTGGGATGAGTTTGGCCGCCGCGCCGAACGCACTGGCGACTCTCCCGGCGCAAATCCAGGGGCAGGCACTGCCGAGCCTGGCACCGATGCTGGAAAAAGTGTTACCTGCCGTGGTCAGCGTGCATGTGGAAGGCACCGAAACCGCTGCACAAGGACAGGATTTACCTGAGCCACTGAAACGCTTTTTTGGCCAGATGCCGGGACAAAACCAGCAACCTCAGCCGTTTGAAGGGCTTGGCTCCGGCGTCATTATTGATGCCGCTAAAGGCTATGTGCTGACCAACAATCATGTGGTGAATGGCGCGGACAAAATCAGCGTTCAGCTGAGCGATGGCAACGAGTATGACGCCAAACTGATTGGCCATGATGAGCAGACCGATATCGCGCTGATTCAGATCGAAGGAGCGAAAAACCTGACCCAGGTGAAAATCGCCGATTCCGATACCCTCAGAGTGGGCGACTTCGCCGTCGCCATTGGTAACCCATTTGGCCTCGGCCAGACTGCCACCTCCGGCATTATCTCGGCGCTGGGCCGCAGCGGCCTCAATCTCGAAGGTCTGGAAAACTTTATCCAGACTGATGCCGCCATTAACCGTGGCAACTCCGGTGGCGCGCTGGTCAATCTCAATGGCGAGCTGATCGGCATCAATACCGCGATTCTGGCCTCCAGCGGCGGCAATATCGGCATTGGCTTTGCGATCCCGAGCAATATGGCGATGAATCTGGCGCAGCAGCTGATTCAATTTGGCGAAGTACGACGTGGGCAGTTGGGCATCAAAGGGACAGAAATGACCGCCGATATGGCGAAGGCATTTAATGTCGATGCGCAGCGTGGTGCCTTCGTTTCTGAAGTGCTGCCGAAATCCGCAGCCGAAAAAGCGGGCATTAAAGCCGGTGATATCATCACTTCTGTGAATGATAAAGCCATCACCAGCTTTGCCGAACTGCGCGTGAAAATCGGCACCACTCCGCCGGGCCAGCAGGTGAAACTGGGTCTGTTGCGCGATGGCAAACCGATCACCGTGAACGTCACGCTGGATCAAAGTGCGCAAACCACCGCCAGTGCGCAGTTGCTGTCACCGGCATTGCAGGGTGCAACCCTGAGCGATGGCACGACCAAAGCGGGCGATAAAGGGGTGAAAGTCGATACCATCGAGAAAGGTACCCCGGCTGAACAGGTGGGGCTGCAGAAAGATGATGTGATCGTCGGCGTGAACCGCAACCGGGTTGAAAGCCTGGCGGAAATGCGCAAAGTGCTGGATACAAAACCGCCGGTGCTGGCACTGAATGTGATGCGTGGCGAAGACAGCATTTACCTGCTCTTACGATAATCATCACAACTGGCGGACAAGCAGGTGTTTGTCCGCCTTTCTCATGCTATCCTGCCCTGCGATCTTATCCGGCTTAAACTAACACCATGTTTCTTAAACTTTTGCGTTCTGTGGTGATGGGCCTGATCGTTGCGGGCATTTTGCTGGCAGCGATCCCAACACTCCGCATGGGCACCAGTGCCCTGATTGCACATGACGACAGCAATGATGAGGCACCCTTCAGCTTTAATCCGGGTGTGCGTCGTGCTGTGCCTGCGGTCGTCAACGTCTATAACCGTAGCGCGAATGGTAATAACAATCGCGGCATTACCACGCTGGGTTCCGGCGTGATCATGAACGGCAAAGGCTACATCCTTACCAACAAACATGTCATCAATAATGCCGACCAGATTATCGTCGCATTGCAGGATGGCCGTTTCTTTGAAGCGACGCTGGTCGGTTCCGACGCCATGACCGATCTGGCCGTACTGAAAATCAGCGCATCGAATCTGCCGGTGATTCCGATCAACCCTAAACGCGTACCGCATATCGGCGATGTGGTGATGGCCATCGGTAACCCTTACAACCTCGGCCAGACGGTTACCCAGGGCATTATCAGCGCCACGGGTCGCGTCGGTCTTAGCTCCTCTGGTCGTCAGAACTTCCTGCAAACCGATGCTTCTATCAACCAGGGCAACTCCGGTGGCGCACTGATTAACTCGCTGGGCGAGCTGATGGGCATCAATACCCTGACATTTGATAAAAGTAACGATGGCGAGACGCCAGAAGGGATTGGCTTTGCCATTCCTACCGTACTGGCAACCAAAATCATGGATAAACTGATTCGTGATGGCCGGGTGATCCGCGGTTATATCGGCATCACCGGACGTGAAATGCCACCGCTACACGGCCAGGGCAGCACCCTCGATCGTGTGCAGGGCATTATTGTCAGCGAAGTCACGCCAGGCGGCCCCGCCGACCATGCCGGGATTCAGGCCAACGATGTACTGCTGAGCGTCAATGGCAAACCCGCCGTTTCCGCGCAGGAGACCATGGATCAGGTCGCCGAGATCCGCCCCGGCTCGGTGATTGATGTGCAGATTTTGCGTAATGAGCAAAAAATGAAACTGCCAGTGACGATCGAAGAGTTCCCGCAGAGCGGAAACTGACCGGGCAGAACCCCCGTCTCATCCCCTAAATAATTCACGCTACAGGAAGGCGGCAAGGGTGAGAATCCCCAGGAGCTTACTCAGGTAAGTGACTGGGGTGAGCACACGTAGCCAACGCACCTGTAGCGTGAAGTATGACGGGGATTAGCTGCGATCAACCGGGAAAGCGATAACTTCACTCAATGAGTCGGCCTTCAGCGCCAGCATAATCAGACGATCCACGCCCAGCGCCACGCCAGAACAGGCAGGCATACCGTGCGCCAGTGCATCCAGCAGGTTGGTGTCGATTGGGTGCTGCGGCAGGCCACGGGCCGCACGGCGGCGGTTGTCCTGCTCAAAGCGCTGACGTTGCTCGCGACTGTCGGTTAACTCACGGAAACCGTTCGCCAGCTCTACCCCTTTGTAATACACCTCGAAACGCTCCGCGACGCGGTGATCTTCGGTGCTGATCTCAGCCAATGCCGCCTGGCTGGCCGGGAAATGGTAGACAAACGTTGGCTTATCGATACCAATTTTCGGCTCTACGCCCAGCATAAACAGCAGCTGCAACAGCGTGTCGCGATCCTCTTCATCACGTGCCAGTTCACCATCACCGAGCTTCTCGGCCGCTTCACGCAGCTGTGCTTTATCCGCGGATAACGGATCCAGCTCCAGATGACGAATAAATGCCTGCTGGTATGACAGGGACTCTGCGCTATCGCACTCCAGTACCTGTTGCAGCAAATCATCGACTTCATTCATCAGGCGATACATGTCGTAGTGCGGGCGATACCACTCCAGCATGGTGAATTCAGGGTTATGGTGACGTCCGGCTTCCTCATTACGGAAGCAGCGCCCCATCTGGTAAATCGGGCCGCTACCCGCCGCCAGCAGGCGCTTCATATGGTATTCCGGGCTGGTCATCAGCCAGAGATCACGACCTTCGCTGGCACCCGGGCCAACAAAACGCGTCTGGAAAGGCACCAGATGGATATCAGTAATGGTCGCCTGGCTCATCGCCGGGGTATCGACCTCCAGCACGCCGCGATCGGCAAAGAAACGTCGGATTTCCGCCATGATAGCGGCACGTTTCAACAAATTGGCAATGGGTGCGCTCGGCTGCCAGCTTGCCGTTTCGCTCATGTTGATGACTCCTTATACAGATAAGGGGTGGAAGTCTACCCGTAATGGCGAGGGCAAACAACGCCGTAGCGCTTACCGGTCACGAGAACTTTCCATATCACCACAGGGTCAGGAGGTTTAAAAGGGAGGAGAAGGCATTTGAGACAAAGGGATGGAAAGCCGGTACGAAAGCGTGTTCCGCACCGGTAAAACCTTACTGTGCGGTGCGCTGAATCGCCTTGCCGCCCGCTTCTACATCTTCCCCTACACCACGGGTGGTGTTGCAGGCAGAAAGCAGGGAGGAAAGTACCAGTACCGAGAAAATCGCGACAATACTTTTCTTTAACATAACAATATCCTTTTTGATTGCAGTAAAAGTACAGCTTTTAAAGCATAGTCCTTATACGCAACGCTGCGGTGTCAACCACGGAAAAAGGTATTGTTCTGGCGATTACTTAGCAGCCCGTGAGATAGCGCCACCCAAATGGGAGACATCTTCACCAAAGCCGTGAAAGGTGTTGCAGGCACTTAATGCCGAGGAGACCAGCAACGCAAAGGCGACGAATTTAGCCAGCTTTTTCATTATTCTGAACTCACTTAAAAAAAAGGCGCATCGAAGGATGCGCCTGATGTGACGATTATTTTACGCGAGAAACGTATTCGCCAGAGCGGGTGTCCACTTTAACCACTTCGCCAATCTGTACGAACAACGGCACTTTAACCACTGCGCCAGTTGCCAGAGTAGCCGGCTTGCCGCCAGTACCTGCGGTATCACCTTTCAGGCCAGGGTCGGTTTCGATAACTTCAGCTTCGATAAAGTTCGGCGGCTGAACAGCAATGGCTTTGTTGTTCCACAGGGTAACGATACAATCTGCGTTGTCCTGCAGCCACTTCTGCACATCTTCCAGTACCTTAGATTCAACCTGATACTGTTCGAAGCTTTCCGGGTGCATGAAGTAGAAGAAGTCACCGTCGTTGTATGAGTACTGCAGGGTCATATCAACAACGTCTGCGCCTTCGGCAGAGTCGGTTGATTTGAAGGTTTTCTCAACGCGAGAACCGGTCAGCAGACGACGCATTTTTACGCGTGCGAATGCCTGGCCTTTACCCGGCTTAACGAACTCACTGGATTCGATGGAATACGGCTCGCCTTCGAACATGATTTTAAGACCGGAACGAAAATCGTTGCTAAGATAAGTCGCCATAAAGGCCCTCTGTAAATATTGAACTGGTAATAGCCAAAAAAATGGCACACATTGTAACCCTAAATCCCCCCTCCAGAGAAGATTGGTTGCAGCAACTTGCTGATGTTGTCACCGATCCTGCTGAATTACTGCAACTTTTAGCTCTCGGCAGCCATGCTGAACTGGCCGAAGGCGCTGATGCACGGCGACTTTTTGCCCTGCGCGTGCCACGTGCGTTTATTCAGCGCATGAAAACAGGCGATGCCAGGGACCCGCTTCTGCTGCAAGTGTTAACCAGCCGTCAGGAATTCAATGATGCGCCAGGTTACAGCACCGACCCGCTTGATGAGCAGAGCAGCGTGGTGCCGGGTTTACTGCATAAGTATAGAAACCGCGCGCTATTGTTGGTAAAAGGCGGCTGTGCGGTTAACTGTCGCTACTGCTTCCGCCGCCATTTCCCTTATCAGGATAATCAGGGCAACAAACGTAACTGGCAGGCGGCGATTGATTATATTGCGGACCACCCAGAGCTGGATGAAATCATCTTCTCGGGTGGCGATCCCTTGATGGCAAAAGATCACGAACTGGCGTGGCTGGTTGATGCGCTGGAAAAAATCCCGCATCTGAAGCGCTTACGTATTCACAGCCGTCTGCCGGTGGTCATCCCGGCGCGCATCACCGAAAGATTGTGCCAGTTGCTGGCCAATACGCGCCTGCAGGTGCTGCTGGTGAGCCATATCAATCATGCGCAGGAAATTGATGATGAGCTGCGCTATGGCATGCAGATGCTGAAACGGGCGGGCGTGACTCTGCTGAATCAGAGTGTGCTGCTGCGTGGCATCAACGATAATGCGCGCAGCCTGGCCGATCTCAGCAATGCGCTGTTCGATGCCGGTATCCTGCCTTATTACCTGCATGTGCTGGACAAGGTGCAGGGAGCCGCACATTTCTTTGTGCCGGACGATGAAGCCCGCGCGCTGGTGCGCGAGCTGCTGACCATGGTGTCGGGTTATATGGTGCCAAAGCTGGCCCGCGAGATCGGTGGCGAACCGAGCAAAACCCCGCTGGATTTGCAGTTACGCCAGGAATAAATCCGCCAATAAAAAAAGCCGCATCAGCGGCTTTTTTTACAACGATACCCTTATGGGCACTTGTAAACCTGGCCCGTCATTTTGCTGTCGAGCGGGGCAAAAGCAGACAGCAGATTCTGCGTTGGGCTGGTTGCGCCGTAAATGGTGTTGCCACCCATTTCAGCGGCACGGTTGCGCAGGTCATTAGCGGCACCGCGCAGTGAACTGCCCTCACCGCCAGAACCGCTCAGCCAGTTACTCTGTGAACCGGTGACATTTCCCAGAAGCTGACATTGGCTGCCCGGCTGCTGATCGACGAAGGTCACGCGCTCGCCGCCAGCACTCAGTTGATTTGAGCTGCTGCAGCCCGCCAGCAGTAAGCTACCGACTGCCAGTCCGAGCAAGAGGTTAATCCGCATTGTAATCCCCATTTATTATCATCTGTATCGGGCGGCAGCGTAGCAGAAAAGCGCATATTTTTTCTGAACATTCATTGCCCTAACCCGGAAAGCCGAAGTATTGCGCCCTTACTTATACCCTTTCGCCAGCAAAAGAAAAACCCCTGACCGTTTCCGATCAGGGGTTCTCAGATAACAAAGGCTGCCAACGGCAATTACATCATGCCGCCCATACCGCCCATGCCACCCATACCACCAGCGCCGCCGCCTAAGTCAGGTGCGTCACCTTTCGGCAGGTCAGTGACCATGCACTCGGTAGTGATCATCAGACCCGCTACAGAAGCCGCGTACTGCAGAGCAGAACGGGTTACTTTGGTCGGATCCAGGATACCGAAGTCGATCATGTTGCCGTATTCTTCGGTCTGCGCGTTGTAACCGTAGTTACCGTCACCCGCTTTCACGTTGTTGGCAACAACAGACGGCTCTTCACCGGCGTTAGAAACGATCTGACGCAGCGGAGCTTCCATGGCGCGCAGCGCAACTTTGATACCGACATTCTGGTCTTCGTTCTGACCAGTCAGATCGGTCAGCTCAGCAGCAACGCGCACCAGGGCTACGCCACCACCAGCAACCACGCCTTCTTCTACCGCAGCACGGGTGGCGTGCAGGGCATCTTCAACGCGCGCTTTCTTCTCTTTCATTTCAACTTCAGTTGCGGCACCCACTTTCAGAACGGCTACGCCGCCTGCCAGTTTCGCTACGCGCTCCTGCAGTTTTTCTTTGTCGTAATCAGAAGTGGCTTCTTCGATCTGCTGACGAATCTGCGTCACGCGACCAGAGATAGCACCTTCGTCGCCCACACCATCGATGATGGTGGTGGTGTCTTTGTTGATCACGACGCGTTTTGCCTGGCCCAGATCTTCCAGTGCTGCTTTTTCCAGCTCCATACCGATCTCTTCAGAGATAACGGTACCGCCAGTCAGGATGGCGATATCCTGCAGCATAGCTTTACGACGATCGCCGAAGCCCGGTGCTTTCACCGCAGCGACTTTCACGATGCCGCGCATGGTGTTAACCACCAGCGTTGCCAGCGCTTCGCCTTCCACGTCTTCAGCGATGATCAGCAGCGGTTTGCCAGCTTTGGCAACCGCTTCCAGCACCGGCAGCATTTCGCGGATGTTAGAGATTTTCTTGTCAGCCAGCAGAATGAACGGGCTTTCCAGTTCAACAGCACCGGTTTCCGGCTTGTTGATGAAGTACGGAGACAGGTAACCACGGTCGAACTGCATACCTTCAACCACGTCCAGCTCGTCCTGCAGGCCGGTGCCTTCTTCAACGGTGATAACGCCTTCTTTACCCACTTTTTCCATCGCCTGAGCGATCAGGGTACCGACGCTTTCATCGGAGTTAGCAGAAATGGTACCCACCTGAGCAATCGCTTTGGAATCAGAGCACGGAACAGACAGCGCTTTCAGCTGCTCAACAGCCGCGATAACCGCTTTGTCGATACCACGCTTCAGGTCCATCGGGTTCATGCCAGCCGCAACAGCTTTCAGGCCTTCGTTAACGATAGCCTGTGCCAGTACGGTTGCGGTGGTGGTGCCGTCGCCTGCTGCGTCGTTCGCTTTAGAGGCAACTTCTTTCACCATCTGCGCACCCATGTTTTCGAACTTGTCTTCCAGCTCGATTTCACGTGCGACAGAAACACCATCTTTAGTGATGGTCGGTGCACCAAAAGATTTATCCAGAACCACGTTACGGCCTTTCGGGCCCAGGGTAACTTTTACTGCATCTGCCAGTACGTTCACGCCACGTAGCATTTTTACGCGTGCGTCATTACCGAATTTTACGTCTTTAGCTGCCATTTCAAATATCCCTTAAATTCGTTTCGTTCAGTGAATTACGCGTAAAAATTACGCTTCAACAATTGCCAGAATGTCGTTTTCAGAGATGATCAGGACTTCTTCGTTGTCGATTTTCTCGGTTTTTGCACCGTAACCTTCGTTGAAAATCACCACGTCGCCCACTTTGACATCCAGTGGCAGGATGTTGCCGTTTTCCAGGATACGGCCTTTACCTACCGCAACCACTTCACCGCGGGTTGATTTGCCTGCCGCAGAACCGGTCAGAACGATGCCGCCAGCCGATTTTGCTTCAACTTCTTTACGCTTGACGATCACGCGGTCGTGTAACGGACGAATTGACATGTGATAGCTCTCCTTTAGAAAGTCCAATCATTCAGTTTTAGGGTTGAACGCCGGGCTACATGGCTTCCGGCCTCGTGGTGGAAGAGATTAGGGTGACTTCGAAGCGTTTCAAGGGGGAAAATCGAAAAAATTTTCGTTTTTGTAACCTATGGCGAAAAATGCAGCAAAAAGGCGGCTTACGCCGCCTTCCGTTACTTATCTTTGTCATGACCGATTTGATTGTTCTCTTTGCGCTCATATTCACCATCAACGGTGAATCCGCTATCTGGCCCCGCTCCCGGCCCACGCCATACGCGCAAATGCGGCATCAGCTTGAGCGTCAGGTGTTTTTGTACCGGCGGCAATAGCAGCAGCAAGCCGAGAAAATCGGTGAAAAAGCCGGGCAACAGCAACAGAAAGCCGGAAATAATCAGCGAGACGCTTTTCACCATCTCAGCCGCCGGGCTTTCGTTACGCGCCAGCTTCTCCTGCATCAGCATGAAGTTTTTCACGCCCTGATTTTTGACCAGCGACACCCCGATACAAGAGGTGAAAATCACCAGCAGCATGGTGAGCAGCACACCCAGCACATGCGCGACCTTGATGAAAAGCGTGATTTCAATCCAGGCCAGAACAAAAAAAATCACTAACGGTAACCAGCGCACCGATATCTCCTGTGAGTTGGGGCTACCTCGCTTCATGCCAGGCAGCAGAATGGGATGGTCAAAGGGACCGTATAGAAAGAGATGGTCATCCGGACCGCTGTTTTCAACCGATCCTGCCGAATTTTTCCAGCCGGGTTAAAATTGTGATAAACATCACGTATCGTTATTACCGGTACGTCTGCAAAACCCCGTAAAGTGATCTGTGCACGGGCTTTTCTGGAATGACAGAATATGATCGTGCTCGCCAGACCGAAGATGGATAAAATGTCGGCGCTGGTATTCCACGACAATATAATTGCATCACCTGCACGTGACTCGCCGCCCGAATCTGATCGCCTCAGAGTACGCCCGGCAGCCACTCAGCAGCAATAATAAGAAGGTAATCATGGCGAACAACATTCGTATCGAAGAAGACCTGCTAGGCATGCGTGAAGTACCTGCCGACGCCTACTACGGTGTTCATACTCTGCGTGCGATTGAAAATTTCTATATCAGTAACAGTAAAATCAGTGACATACCCGAATTCGTTCGCGGTATGGTGATGGTAAAGAAAGCCGCCGCCCTTGCTAATAAAGAGCTGCAAACCATCCCGCGCAACATCGCCAATACCATTATTCAGGCCTGCGATGAGGTTCTGAACAATGGCAAATGCATGGACCAGTTCCCGGTTGACGTCTACCAGGGCGGTGCCGGCACCTCAGTCAACATGAACACCAACGAAGTGCTGGCCAACATCGGTCTGGAACTGATGGGACACCACAAAGGTGACTACCAGTATCTGAACCCTAACGATCACGTGAATAAGTGTCAGTCTACCAACGATGCTTACCCCACGGGTTTCCGTATTGCCGTTTACACCTCCATCCTGAAACTGATTGATGCTATCAATCAGCTGGGCGAAGGCTTCCAGCGCAAAGCGGTCGAGTTCGAAAACATCCTGAAGATGGGCCGCACCCAGTTGCAGGATGCCGTGCCGATGACTCTCGGTCAGGAGTTCCATGCCTTCAACGTGCTGCTGAATGAAGAGACGCGCAGCGTCCTGCGCACCGCGGAACTGCTGCTGGAAGTGAACCTTGGCGCGACCGCCATCGGTACACGTCTGAACACCCCTGATGGCTATCAGCAGCTGGCTGTGCAGCGTCTGGCGGAAGTCAGCAACCTGCCGGTGGTCCCGGCGGAAGATCTGATTGAAGCCACCTCAGACTGCGGCGCTTACGTCATGGTGCATTCATCGCTGAAGCGTCTGGCGGTGAAACTGTCGAAAATCTGTAACGACCTGCGCCTGCTGTCATCGGGTCCGCGCGCTGGCCTGAACGAGATCAACCTGCCTGAATTGCAGGCCGGTTCCTCCATCATGCCTGCCAAAGTGAACCCGGTGGTGCCGGAAGTGGTTAACCAGGTGTGCTTCAAAGTGATTGGCAACGACACCACGGTGACGATGGCAGCTGAAGCCGGTCAGTTGCAGCTCAACGTGATGGAGCCGGTCATCGGCCAGGCGCTGTTTGAATCTATCAGCATCCTGACCAACGCCTGCTACAACCTGCTGGAAAAATGCGTGAACGGTATCACCGCCAACAAAGCGGTGTGCGAAGCCTACGTGTTCAACTCAATCGGTATCGTGACTTACCTCAACCCGTACATCGGCCACCACAACGGTGACATCGTCGGGAAGATCTGTGCCGAAACCGGTAAAAGCGTGCGGGAAGTGGTGCTGGAACGTGGCCTGCTCACCGAAGCCGAACTGGACGATATTTTCTCCATTCAGAACCTGATGTTCCCGGCCTACAAAGCCCGACGCTACACCGACGAAAACGAACAATAATCCATTCTGGATCACGTTGTCGTAAGCACGCCCGTATAAAATGCGGGCGTGCTTTTTTTTGGCGACTACAACTAACGGATGACGCGTTTCAGGGAGTGATAAAGATGGTGATAGTGGAGTTATTGATTGTCCTGCTGGCGATCTGGCTGGGTGCCCGTCTCGGCGGTATCGGCATTGGTTTCGCTGGGGGTTTCGGCGTGCTGGTATTGACGTTGTTTTTCGGTATGAAACCCGGCGCCATCCCTTTCGATGTCATTGAAATCATCATGGCGGTGATCGCCGCGATTGCCGCTATGCAGGTGGCAGGCGGCATGGATTATCTGGTGAGTCTGGCCGAGCGCCTGCTGCGTCGCCATCCCCGCTATGTCACTCTGCTGGCACCGCTGGTGACTTATCTGATGACCTTGCTGGCGGGTACCGGGCACACCGCCTTTTCAACGTTGCCGGTGATCGCGGAAGTGGCGAAAGAACAAGGCGTGCGTCCTTCGCGCCCGCTGGCTATCGCCGTGGTGGCATCACAAATCGCCATTACCGCGTCGCCGATTTCTGCCGCCGTGGTGTTTTTTGCCTCGCTGCTGGAACCGCGCGGCGTCAGCTATCTGGCGCTGCTCGGCGTTGCGATACCTTCCACCATGGTGGCGATCTTCTGCGCCGCCATCGTGACCAATTTCCTTGGTAAGGAACTCAAAGACGATGAGATCTACCAGGCCCGGCTGGCGAAGGGGGAAGTGACATTACGCGGTGCGCAGGTGTTTGACCTCAAACCCGGTGCGAAACGTTCCGTCCTGCTATTCCTGATTGGCATTGCTGCCGTGGTGCTGTACGCCACCGCCATCAGCGACAGCGTTGGGCTGATCGCCAACCCGGTGCTGCCGCGCAACGAAGCCATCGTGGTATTTATGCTGACCATAGCGACGCTGATTTGCCTGACCTGTAAAATCGATACCGGTGAGATCCTCAGCGCCAGCACGTTCAAATCCGGCATGAGTGCCTGTATCTGCGTGATGGGCGTCGCCTGGCTGGGCGATACCTTTGTCAAAGCGCATCTCAATGCTATTCAGACCCTGGCGGGCGATATGCTGCAAAGCTACCCGTGGATGCTGGCGCTGGTACTGTTCTTTGCTGCCACCCTGCTGTATTCACAGGCCGCCACCACCAAGGCGCTGATGCCCGCCGCGCTTCTGCTGGGCGTCTCTCCCCATGCGGCCATTGCCTCATTCGCTGCGGTCTCTGCCCTGTTTGTGCTACCCACTTACCCCACCCTGCTGGCAGCCGTGGAAATGGACGACACCGGTTCCACACGCATTGGCAAGTATGTGTTCAATCACTCCTTTATCGTGCCGGGGGTACTGGCTATCGCCCTCTCGGTGCTGTTTGGCTTCCTGTTTGGCAGCCTGATCCTGTAAAGCGGTTACATCCTGTAAACCTTGTGTTTAGCAGGCCGTGTTATCATCCCCCCTTTCGCCACCGGAGCCAGCTGATGAGTATAAATTCTGCGGTCGTCGTGCTGTGTACGGCCCCGAACCAGGCCATTGCGGAACAACTGGCTGCCAGCGCGCTCGCCGCGAACCTGGCAGCCTGTGTCACGCTATTGCCAGGTGCCACCTCGTTTTATGTCTGGGAAGGCAAACTGGAGCAGGCCAGCGAAGTTCAGATGTTGCTGAAGTGCGACACCCAACATCAGCAGGCGCTGATGGATTTGCTCAAAGCGGCCCATCCTTACGATGTGCCGGAACTACTGGCGCTGCCGGTACAACATGGAGACAGTGAATACTTGTCATGGTTGCACGCATCTCTCGCCTGATCGGCATCTGCCTGGCGCTGTTTATTAGCCTGTCAGCGCAGGCATCTATTTTTTCGCCCAATAACAACAGCCGCTTTGTGCCGGTTGACCAGGCCTTCGGCTTTGATTTCAGCCAGCAAGGCAATCAACTGACGCTCAGCTGGAAAGTAAAATCCGGCTATTACCTTTATCGTCAGCAAATCCACATCACGCCGCAAAAAGCCCAGCTGGCACCGCTGGTGCTGCCGCAGGGACAACCTCATGAAGATGAGTTCTATGGCAAAAGTGAGATCTACCCGCAGGATTTGCAGCTGCCGATAACCCTTCATCAGGCCAGCGCGGGTGCCACCCTGACGGTCACTTATCAGGGCTGCGCAGCCGCTGGCTTCTGTTATCCACCTGAAACACGTTCCGTACCGCTGAACGCGGTGGCCGCCAATAACGCCGCCCCGGCAGTCAGCGCCCAACCGGGCCACCAAAGTACGCCGCTACCGTTCTCGCCGTTGTGGGCATTGCTGATCGGCATTGGCGTCGCCTTTACGCCCTGCGTACTGCCGATGTATCCGCTTATCTCCAGCATTATTCTTGGCGGGCCGCGTCGCTTCTCGCTGGGACGATTGTTTGCCCTGGCGATGGTGTATGTGCAGGGCATGGCGCTGACTTACACCCTGCTCGGGGTGGTGGTTGCGGCTGCGGGTTTACGCTTCCAGGCGGCGTTGCAGCATCCTTATGTGTTGATTGCGCTCTCGCTGCTGTTTATCGTGCTGGCGCTGTCGATGTTTGGCCTGTTTACCCTGCAATTGCCCGCCAGCCTGCAAACGCGTCTGACACTGTGGAGCAACCGCCACCAGGGTGGATCGCTGCCAGGGGTATTTATGATGGGCGCGCTGGCGGGGCTGATTTGTTCCCCCTGCACCACCGCACCGCTTAGCGCCATCCTGCTGTATATCGCGCAAAGCGGCAATCTGCTGGCCGGTGCCGGTACCTTGTGGCTGTACGCCTTCGGTATGGGTCTGCCGCTGATTGCCGTTACGCTGTTCGGCAATAAATTGCTGCCGAAAAGCGGTCCCTGGATGCAAAGCGTCAAAGAAGGTTTTGGTTTTGTCATCCTCGCGCTGCCAGTCTTCCTGCTGGAACGCGTGGTGGGTGATGTGTGGGGCATGCGTTTGTGGAGCCTGCTCGGCGTGGCGTTCTTTGCCTGGGCGTTCCGCCTGAGCCTGGGTTTACAGGGAAAATGGCGCATTGCTCAAATTGTGCTGCTGGCCGCGGCGCTGGTGTCGGTCCGTCCCATACAGGATTGGGCGTTCGGCAGCAGCAGCCAGGTACAAACTGTGGCGCACCTGCCATTCCAGCCGATTGCCAGCAGCCAGCAACTGGATAGCGCGCTCCAGCAAGCCCAGGGCCGCGTGACCATGGTCGATCTCTATGCGGACTGGTGCGTGGCCTGCAAAGAGTTTGAGAAATATACCTTTAGCGACGACAAAGTTCGCAGCGCCCTGAGTCAGGTGCAGTTGTTACAGGCTAACGTCACCGCCAATAGCGCGCAGGACAACGCCCTGTTGCAGCATTTGCAGGTGCTGGGCTTGCCCACGATTTTGTTCTTCGATGCACAAGGCAAAGAGATCCCCAACTCCCGCGTGACCGGCTTCCTGAGCGCCGATGAGTTTCGCGCGCATTTGCACAATCTGCCGCGTTAAACGACACTGGGCATGACACCGCCCGTTCGGTAACCGAACGGGCCGCATACCAGAGGAGAGTCACTTGCAACGTGAACAGATACTCGAGCATGCGTTAAATGTGCTTGAACAGAGCGGACTTGCCGCAACCACCTCCCTGCAACAACTGGCCGGAGACACCGATCTGTCACCCCAGCAGCTGGCACGCTACTGGCCGGATCGTGACGCCCTGCTGTATGACGCTTTGCGCTACCATGCGCAACAGATTGATAGCTGGCGACGCCAGATTCAGCTTAACGAACACCTGAGTGGTGCCGAAAAACTGCTGGCGCGTTATGAAGTGCTGGCGGAGCACGTCAACAAAGGGCGTTTCCCCGGTTGCCTGTTTATTGCCGCCTGTAGCTTCTATCCGCAGCCCGATCAACCGGTTCATCAGCTGGCAGAACAGCAGAAACGCGCCTCCTGGCAGTTTACCCACGAGATTCTGGTCAATCTGGAACTGGATAACCCGCCAATGGTTGCCGATCAGATGGAGTTGATTCTCGAAGGCTGCCTGAGCAAGCTGCTGGTAAAACGTAACGTGCACGATGTCGCGATGGCGCGCCGTCTGGCTGAAGACGTGCTCAGCATCGCGCTGTGCCGCAAGAATGGCGCGCTATCCTGACGATTTTGGCCGTTCTGCCTGAAAAGCAGGCAATCAATCACGTTTCCTCCGGTTTTTTCGCAAAAGCCGTTGACGATCGTAAGCCATTAGGGTTTAATGCGCCCCGTTGCCCGAATAGCTCAGTCGGTAGAGCAGGGGATTGAAAATCCCCGTGTCCCTGGTTCGATTCCGGGTTCGGGCACCAAAATTCAGAAAACCCAGCCTTATGGCTGGGTTTTTGCTTTTGAGCTCCGGCCACTTGTCAGCGAACATTCGACGGTTTTACATTAGCTAACGCTTTGTAAATAAAAAGTCGCGACTTTCAGTACCAATATCTTAGAAATTTTTATAGCATAATTCTTACATCCGTGATGTTCGCTACTCAAAAATCCGCCGGGAATTATCCTGAATCCGCGAATTGAAATAACGATGAACTCGATTACTTTCTGGAAATAGCGTATTTCATATCAGATAACTTAACCGGTTTGGGAAAAGTTCAAAACACCTGCCGATACTCTTTCTATAGAAACCGACTGATAAAAATATTGTTTTTTCTTCCATCCATTTTATAAATTTTGATAATTTCACAGGGGGTTATATGGACAAGATGACAAACTCGAAAACCCGTCGCAAACACATTCGCTTTTCGCACGCGTTGCTTGATCAGATTGAAGAAAGCATGGGAAGCGAGAACAGCCAGAACTTCTCAGCCTGGGTCGTGGATGCCTGCCGTCTTAAGGTGCGGGAAGTGCAGAAGAATCTGAAAAAGGATTAGGCTTTCTTTATTCTTTAACATTCATCCAGCTTTGCAGCAGAAAAAGGGAAGATTCAGGATGAAACATGGGTTGGATATAACGAATTCTTTGCGATCAGCAATATTTAATCTGAATTAAAGGCCTGTCCGGATAATAACTCAATCCGTAACAGGCTTTTTATTTTATTAGCCTTCGAGCACCAGTCGACTATCGGCGAGCATTAATGGTTGAATTTGATGCGTCACCAACAATGTCGTTTTACCTTTCACCAATACCTTCAGCGCATTCAGCACCATTTCCGTATTGGTGGCATCTAAACCTTCCGTCGGCTCATCCAGTAAAATAATCGGCGCATGCGACAGGAATGCACGGGCAATGGAAATTCTGCGTGCCTGCCCACCGGAAAGACGCGCCCCTAATTCCCCGACCAGCGTATCCAGCCCATGTGGGAAAGCCCGCACTTCTTCTGCCAGTGAAGCCTGGCTGAGTGCCTGCCATAACGCGTCATCATCCGCATCCGGCGCGACCAGTCGCAGGTTGTCACGAATCGAGGCATTAAACAGATAGGTTTTTTGCCCGACGACGGAAATCACCTGGCGTAAGACATCATCCGCCAGGTTGGTGACCTCATGGCCGCCAATCGCCACGCTGCCCTTATCACAACGCCAGAAACCCTGAACCAGGCTGAGAATCGTGGTTTTACCCGCCCCGCTCGGGCCGAGAATGGCAAGGCAATGCCCTTGTGGCACATGGAAACTGAGCGAGTCGAACACCGTCGGATGTTCTGGCCCATAACGCATGGTCACCGCGGAAAACGACAGGTCGAAACTGTCAGGCATCGGGCTGGTCTCGGGCAACGCAACGGCAGGTGTCAGCTCTGCCAGAGAAAAAATACGGCGGGCGGCTTCGCGCGTCACACCCAGCGCGGCAAAGGCGGTCGGCAATGCTGCCACGGCTTCCGCGCTGGCGAGCACCGCAAATAACAGCATCACGATGTCGTTACCGGCCAGACCACCTGCATGCCCACCGACCAGCAGGATAAAGGCGCAAAACATACCGATCTGCCCCGCCAGGGCTGACAGTACGCTACCTAACGCGCCGGTCCACGCCTGCTGACGCTGCGCGGCTATCAGCTTATGCGAAAGCTGCGACAGATGCCGGGCCTGGCGGCTGACGGCACCCGCAATCTGTAACTCACCCAGACCGCGGATAAGATCGGTCGAGGCGACCTGGATCGATGCACGTAAACCCGCAACGGCGTGGCCACTGCTCCGGGTACGCGCCACCACGGCGAGGGGAACAATCACCCCGGCGAGCAACAACATCACGGCATCAATGGCCGCGACACCAGGAGAAAACCAGAACAGAACGCACAGAATCACCACCGATGAGATCAGCCCGGCAAGGGCGGGGGCGAAGATTCTGAGATAAAAGTTGTCGAGGCTATCAATATCCGCCCGCAGTCGAGCCAGTACATCACCGTCACGGAATGCCAGCAACCGCGCCGGAGCCAGAGGCTCAAGATGCTGATAGAACCAGACACGCAAAACCGACAACAACCGTAATGTCGCATCGTGCGTGACCAGGCGCTCAAGATAGCGTGCGAAGGTGCGCAGCACCGCTAAACCACGAATGGCCGCAGCAGGCGCGAAGAACTCCAGCGTCATCGCGCCCATCCCCGCCAGCGCCATCGACGTGATAAACCAGCCAGACAATGCCAGCAGCGTCACGTTAGACAGAATGACGATCACGGACAAACCAATGCCGAGCGCCATGCGAAATCGCCAGGGACGCGCCAGCTGCAATAACTGTCGAAGATCATTCATGTTTATGCTCCCTTCTGTAGCCGTTCGAGCTCGGCGAACACGCCACCACTCTGCAACAGCTCCCCGGGTTTGCCCGACTCGATCACCCTGCCGTTTGCCAGCACCAATACCCGGTCTGCCATCGCCGCCATTTCGGTGTCATGGGTAATCACTAAGCGTGCCGCATCCGGCAGAGCCTCAGCCAGCGCGGTCATCATCTGCCGTGCGGTTTTGCCGTCCAGCGCCGCCGTCGGTTCATCAAGAATCAGCAGCGGTGGCGCAGTCAGCACCGCGCGCGCCATCGCCACGCGCTGGATTTGCCCGCCAGATAACCCCTGGCCGCCATCCCCCACCTGGGAGGCATAACCGTTCGGTAGCGCCTCAATGAAGCTGGCGGCCTGAGCCAGTTTTGCTGCGGCATGCAATGCTTCGTTTCCGGCGTCAGGACGCGCCAGACAAATGTTGTCCGCTATCGATCCGGCAAACAACGTTGGGCGTTGCGGCAGCCAGCCAATGTGCTTTTGCCACTCAGGCAGATCCAGCGCGGCCAAATCATGCCCATCAACCAGAATCCGTCCTGAAGCCGGTGTGATAAATCTCAGTAACAGCCTGGCGAGCGTGGTCTTGCCTGCGCCGCTGGTGCCGACGATAGCCAGCGTCTCACCCCGGCGCAGCGTAAAGGAAATGTCTTCAATACCGCCGCCTTCCGGGTGGCGATATCCCACGCCTTCCAGCTGAATTTCCTGCGGCACGGCACAAGGCAGCGGCTTGCTGTCTGGCTGTGCCGGTGGCTCAGTATGCAGAATCGCCAGCAAGCCTTCGGTGGCGCCAATGGCATCCATACGCGCGTGGTAATGCGCACCCAAATCGCGCAGCGGACGAAAGAATTCCGGCGCGAGCAGCAGGGCAAACAGGCCCGGCAGGAAGGCCATTTCACCGTAATACAGGCGGAAGCCGACATACACCGCCACCATGGCGGTGCTGATGGTGGCAAAGAACTCCAGCACCAGCGAAGAAAGAAAGGCAACACGCAGAACTTTCATCGTCGTATGACGATAGTTTTCGGAGATCGCGGCAATGATCGCCGCCTGTCTGCGGGCCGCATTGGACTGACGCAGGGTCGTCAGGCCGGAAATAACATCAAAGAAATGCGCACTCATCAGGCTGAGCTTATGCCATTGCCTGAGGCTCATTTTCTCTGCGCCCTTACCGACCAGAATCATAAATAGCGGTACCAGCGGAGCCGTGATCAACATGATCAGCCCGGATACCCAATCAAACGGGAACAACGCGGCCAGAATCGCCAGCGGTACGATACCGATAATGATTTTTTGTGGCAGGAAAGCGGAAAAATAGGTTTCGATCGCTTCAACACCCTCGCCCAACGAGCTGGCGATGCTGCCAGTACGTTGCTGCTGGCTCCATGCCGGGCCGAGTGCTGAGATGCGTTCCAGTAAGGTTGCGCGCAACGTCTGACGGATGCGTGCAGCGGTTTCAAACGCGAAACCCTGGCGCAGCAAATCCAGGCCTGCGCGCAGAATCATCACGGCGGGTAACAACCAAAGCGCCGGGAACAGGTCGGCCAATCCTTTACCGCCGATAACGACCTTGTCGATCAACCATGCCAGCAACCAGCACTGGGCAATCATCATGATGGCATTCAGCGTTGCCATGGTGACAGACAGGGAAAAGAGCGCACCTGCCTGGCGACGCTGGCTGGAGAGCCAGCGTTCCGCCAGACGAGCGGCCGCTCCACTAAGGGGAGGACGAGCCGACATGATTTATTTAGTGTCCGTAGCCAACCAGTTTGGAGATACGTCCCCGGAACACCCAAATCTGATACCAGTTATACATCAGCATCACGGGTACAAACCCACCCATTGTCAGAGTAAAGGTGATCAGGGAAACCTGCGGGCTGGCACCGGCCCAGATGGTCCAGGTACCCGGTACTAACCATGGGAACATGCTAATCAGCATGCCAAAGCCCAGAATCAGCGCAGCACCGTTGAACCACATAATCGCGGCAACATCTTTGTCCTTGAGCGTGTCACGACGTACCTGCTCGATGCAGTACAACGCAATCAGGCCAAACAGTCCCCAGACCCAGAAATGCGGTCCAAACCATTTCGCACGCGCCCAGTCAAAAATCGCAGCGCTCCACACCCAGGTGATGACCACCGCAGCAATCGCTAACCAGAAGATGGTCGCGGTCCAGCGAGCGGCATCCTGGCGGATAGGCTCAGACTTTTCAAAACGCGCACGCACAAAGAGGACGCCGGAAAAGGTCATGGCGACACAGGAGGCGATACCGGTCCAGATGGAGAAAGCCGAAATAAAGTTAAACGCCCCGCCTGCATAATGCGGCACGCCATGCGCCGGGGTATCCAGTGCAAAGCCCTGCAACACCGCACCCACACACATCCCACCGAAGAAAGTGACCGCCAGGCTGGCGATACCAAACACGTGGTCAGAAAAACGCTGCCAGAACGGTGAAGCCAGATGGCGGAACTCCAGCGCAACGGCACGGGACATAATGCCCCACAGCACCAGGGCCATCGGCACCATCAGATAGCTGAAAGCCGAGCCGTAAACAAACGGGAAGGTACCGAACATAATGCCACCGGCGACGATCAGCCAGGTTTCGTTGGCGTCCCAGGTACCGGCCATCGCGGCCATGATGGCACCACGTTCATCATGATCTTTAACGAAGAGCGAGAAGATCCCCGCCCCAAGGTCTGCGCCATCAAGCGCAATGTACAGCAGCACGCTGATGCCAAACGCCAACCACCAGGCGATGGTCAGGAACTGCTGAGTATGAGTAAGCATATCCATGGGTGTCTTCTCCGTATCAGACCGGGCGAACGTATTCAGGATGGTCAGCGTGACCACCGTCTGGCGGCAGGTCGAGATGGCCGAGGTGATCGTGTCCTTCACCCGGCAGCTTGCTGGTTAAGTCAGGTCCGATACGAACCACCTTCGCCATAAACCAGATCGTACCGGCGATAACCGCCGACTCGAAGATGGCAAAGCCGACAAACCAGAAGATAGCCAGACCCAGCGTCATGGCACTCATACCGTCCTCGGTCCGCATCAGACCGTTGACAATCCACGGCTGACGACCGATTTCACGCGTCCACCAACCGGCGATCACCGCGATATAAGGCAGCACCACCATCGCCACGGCGATAAACAGGAACACGGTGTTACGTGGAGCCAGTTCGACCGTCATACGGCGACGGCACATCAGCCAGATTCCCCACAGACTCACCAGCAGGATGGCACCACCCGCGGCGCTCATGGCGCGGAAGGCATAGAACGGCAGCACCACAGGCGGCTGTTCATCTTTCGGGAAGCTGTTCAGGCCGCGCACCGGACCGTTCCAGGTTTTGGTTTCAATCAGGCTCAGCGCATGAGGGATATCAATCGACCATGCCAGTCCGGTCCCTTCAGCATTTGGCCAACCAAGGACATGCCAGGCGCTGTTGACGTTACCCTGTGCATCGTAGGTGTCGTAATGCCCTTCCATCGCGGCAAGCGCAGCAGGTTTATGCTCCAGCGTTTCCTCGCCCAGCATATCGCCCATCCAGATCTGGGTGGCAGCGACGATGGCCAGCAAAACCAGTGAATACTTCAACGGCCGCAGGAACAGGTCAACATTACGACGCTTCAGCACGAACCAGGCACAGGTCGCGACCACGAAGGTGAGCGACAGCTCAAAGCTGGCGAGCAACATATGAGGGAAAGCGGTACGGGCATTCGGATTGAACAGCGCAGCCATCCAGTCCGTCACATGGAAGATGCCATCCGTGTATTCAACCCCGGTGGGCGTCTGCATCCAGGAGTTAGCCACCAGAATCCACATCGCTGACAGCGTTGAAGAAACGGCGACGTTGAAGGTGGCGAACAGATGCATGCCACGGCTAATCTTGCCCCAGCCAAAAATCATCAATCCAATGAAGCCCGCTTCATACATAAAGGCGGTGATGGTCTCATACCCCAGAACCTGGCCGAAAAAGGGTCCGGCAGCCTGGGAAAAACGACCATAAAGGATACCAAAAGCCATTTCCATCGTGACACCGGTGGCCACACCGGCACCAAAGTTAACGATGAACAGCTTTTCGAAAAAACGACACAACCGATACCACTTCTCGTCATTTTTTCTGACCCACATCAGTTCAGAAATGAACAGAAGTGCAGCCAGACCAATGGTCAGCGGTGGATAAATGATATGTATTGAAGAGATTAGCGCAAAGTCGATGCGCGTAATCAGCGATGTGAGATCATTACTTAACATGACTATCTTCTTTTCTATTAAGTGACCGTATTAGCCAGCGACAACCGGGCGCCCTTCCTCTTACCTGGCAGGTGAAATGATAAGAGTCGGGACAGGGAGAGTAGAAACAGGTGCCGCACCATCGTATGCCTCACGTCGGTGACTTACCGCTAGCACATTCCCCTGACAGAAACGACTGAAACAGGATAATGCTCGAAAGCATAGTCGTGACTTTGTAGCCTGGTGATAAACCATGCTGACGAAGACGCATTTGCTGACGAAGCTTATTAACTAAGCGCTAACAGTACCCGACAATAAGAAAATTACTGTAACTGCTGAAATTGACTTATTAGAGATGTACCCAGGTTTCGAGACGCATATATTGTCATAAAAGCTCAATATAGGTTCTGTGTAGTCCGAATGAGGGCCAGTATATTCCTCCCCACCCGGATATTGTCAAGAAAAATGTGGGTAATCCATATTTTTGTTGCCTGCCACATTATATTCATTCACAAGAAAGAAAAATGGCCGCAATCAATCAACGAACTGTAACCAAAAGAAAATCAATCGTGAAAACTGATGCTTACATATCGCCTGATTATAACAAACCATTAAACAAAAAATTGATTTAAATCAATTTACTAGCACGATACCACCACATCAGGAATCCCGCAAGACAGACCAATGGAGAGAGAAATAACAATCAATTTGGCTTTAAAAAAATAATAATTCCCACCATCAACAATAACGTCGCAGCCAATATAAAAACATGAAATTCACAAAATAAGCGACATTTGGATTATCACATAATCTACATCAACAACCTTTCAATCCATTATTAACAACAAATATAACTTCCTGGTAACATTGCCATGTTATTGTCAGCCTCAACGCCATCCGACGCGATAGCACTGAAATGCAAAATTCAGCAAATTGTGCCGCTACAAATCGTGCGTGATGGGAAGGCTGCCGCATGGCGGCCATTTTACTTTCACGCTACCCGCCATCACATTTCCTGCCAGGTCTGCACAGCTTCATTTAAATATCAGGGAAAAATCCTTTTTCGTTGATTATCAAATCATTGGTTATCAGGCATCTATAAACCTCACTCGCCATTCAGCAAAAGCGATCTCCATGTCGGATAACAACATTTTTGTGCCTTACTCCAGTAGCGAAGCGATCCGGTTTTCCCATGCAGCTCCTGCTCCCCCCACCCTGCCCCTGAACTCGGTCTCTGCCTGCTGGCAGCTCCCGGTTTCTCTGCAACCGCAGGTCACCTTCAATCACCCGCTGCGCCAGGCGGTGAAACCCCGTATCCATCGGCCTGAGGTTGCAAGCAGAATGCTTATCCCCGATCAGCGGCCACATGCCGCCAGGCACCCGAAAATCGTGGCGATGAGGCACAGGTTAACGAAGACGCTGGAAAATGCGGGAAATGCCAAAAAAGTGCTGGCGACCATTCATGGCAGGATCACCCACCAGCCTGAGTCCCTCACCCCGGCTGAAACCCTGCTTTATCGCGCGGCCCATGAAACGGGGGTGATGCCAGCACTGATGACGCTCCCTGGCGCGGATGGCAGGCCACAAACCACACCACAAAAAAAGAGCTATAACAGCCTGTCATCTGCCGGTGAGATTGCCAGAATCACCAGTCGCCGACAGCATAATGAATCTGACAGTCATTATGTATTACGGTTGATGGAAAACCCGGATCTACTGCAACGTGATATCAGCATTCTTTCGGGGGTGACAGACCAGGATCTGCGCTATCGGCCGGAATACAAAACCCTGTCAAAAGAGGGAAAGGAGGCACAGGAAGCGACGCCAAAGGGAGAAGACGAATCAGGACCCGCTTACGTCCGGCGCATCTATCCGCTGTACCCTGACCTGTGTGAAGATGATTTTTGCGTGCTGGCCTGGATGGATATCCGGCGGTTGCGTAAGTTGTGGATGTTCAAAAGTTTCACCAAAGCAGCAACCCAGGCTATGCGCCTTACCCCTCAACTTGAGGATGAATCTGCGCTGGACTACGCCCGACGTCTGCACCTCCTTGATCCCGGACTCACTCCCCATGAACTGAGCGCCATCGCCAGGATGGATGAGAGTGATTTAAGGCAAAGAGCAGAATTCAAAACGCTGTCGGAAGTAGGTCAGAGAATCTTCGAGACCCAATCCCGTCGCGATGATGAATCCCCCCTGCAATGTGCCATACGGCTGTTTCGGGATCACGAAGACCTGACCCTTGGTGATATAAGCTACATCTCCGGGATGAGTGAACCGAATCTGCGGCAAAGGCCGGAATTTAAGCCACTGACGACGGAGGTTGAAATGGCGACGCAAGCCACGCGTCGCCAGGATGGAGAAGGCAACCATGCCTATGCGGTGCGCCTGTTTACCGATCATCCCCACCTGACACCCGCAGAAATTTGCGTAGGGGTGGGCGTGAGCGAACAAAATCTGCGGCAGTGGCCTGAATTTATCCCGCTGACCGATGCCGCTAAAGCAGCACGTCAGGCAACACCGCAACGGGATCATGAGACGCCAATGGATTGGGCTGTGCGGCTGCATGAAGATCATCCGGCGTTGGTCATCCCTGAGCTAAGCAGCATCACTAAGGCGTCGGTATCGTCCCTGCGTAAAAGACCGGAGTTCAGGGATATCATTGAGTTAAATAAGAAAAACATGCGCCGGAAACAGACAATAACCTTCCCGCGGGTGCCTCAACCTCGTCCCGCGAAACCCCACGCTGCCAGCCGCCGTTTGCTGGAGTCCAATATCAAGCTACAGGACTTAAAACGCTTCTCCTGGCCCGTTTTGACGACGATTTTTCAGCACACCTGGCAACCGGAAGAGGCCGCTGAAGACTATGCCGTACGTTTACAGGAACTGATTCCCAATATTCCGCAACGGGCAGTTGGCCGACTGACTAAACTCAGTTTGCAGGCATTGAGGAAAATACCTGCGTTTCAGACGCTGTCAGACCTTGGAAAAAAAATTCATGCCAGCACCCCACGAGAAGCGGATGAATCAGCAGAAGATTACGCCCGCCGACTGCTGGGACTGCGGCCTAAACCCTCCTACCGGGATATCAGCTTGCTGACGGGAGAAGACGAACGCAGGCTGCGCTATCGGCCGGAATATCAGACGCTGTCAAAGGCAGGTGCCAGGATAAAGAAAATGACGCCACGTAAGCTAATGGAAACCATTCATGAATACGCCAGGCGTCTGCATCATCTGTACCCCAAACTGCCGATAAGCGATATCAGCGTACTGGCCTGGTTAGATATACGCACCTTGCATGAGATGGGCATCAAAGTTGCGGGGCACGTCCGGGACGAGGATAATTTCCTTATCCCTGCGCCCGTGGCTGCCTCACCGGTGCCTTCGCTGCTGGATTTCACCAATCTGACCCCGGTTCCCACGCCATTTCCCTTCGGAACACTGGCGCCTGCTGATATCAACCGGCTGATCACCCCCCTTCCCTCCCATATCTCTTCACCGATTGATTTGAACAGCGTGAAAACCCCACAGCCTGCCACCTTTCATTTCAACATGGTTGCTGTCCCCCCGGCCTCCGGCTGGGTGCCTTCGGTTCAGCAGATCCAGGAGATGGGCCATTTCCTGTTAAGGCAGTCGGGAAGTTTCAATAATCAGCTCGCGGATGATGCCCTCAATATGTTGCTGGCTTCCGGGATAATGCCTGCTGGCATCGTGCTGGTCGTTAATGAGTTCCGCGCCGATGGCAGCTTCAATCCCCAGGA
This sequence comes from Pantoea cypripedii, assembly GCF_011395035.1. Taxonomy (NCBI): domain Bacteria; kingdom Pseudomonadati; phylum Pseudomonadota; class Gammaproteobacteria; order Enterobacterales; family Erwiniaceae; genus Pantoea; species Pantoea cypripedii. The sequence goes on along the minus strand of NZ_CP024768.1, from coordinate 444,387 downwards.
AATACGCGCCAGCGCCGAACCTCAGTTAAACGAAATCTATTTAAACCTGGTTCTGCAACGGGATACCCACCTGCCGGGCGCCTCCACCGGCAGTGATGCCTCGGCACATTACTGGCCCGTTGGCCTGGATGGCAGGACCATAGATACCCGCTATGATGGCAACTGCCTGTACGAAAGCATCAGCATCGGCCTCGAACTACTGGGCTTCGTTGGGTTTACTGCCGGAGTGTTACGCAATGCCGTCGCTGATGAATTTATACAGCACTCCGCAAAATGGTTGCAGTGGGTGGATATGGCGACGCTTTATCAGGAATGGCAGCAGGCGAGAGCCAGCGTTAAAGCGACGCCGTATTAAGTTCCGGCCACCGATCGCGACAACGCTGGTTAATTCAGCATGCCGAAACTAATTCTGGTTAAAGAGAATAAATATAAGTGCCTCAGCCGCATAGATCATACAGGCCAGTACAATTTTCGCCCACAAATTACGGTGGGAGAAATGCTTCAAAATCACACAGATAATAACAAAAAGTATTTGCAGTAATTCGCGCAAATGTAAGAAGTGAGTGATAACCATAGCGTCCCCGACAACTAACCAAAGGTTGTAAAACTATACCTTTGGTTAGATTGTTCAGCATGGATATCTGCTTTAGATTTAAGAACCGTCTAGGTTCAGCTTAAAACTCCTTTTGCCCACCCAGCTCAATCACCCTGTTGGGCGGAATCATAAATTGCTCATGCGCGCGTAAGGCATTGCGTTGGAAGAAGTGGAAAATCGCCCCTTTCGCCCGCGCCAGGCCGTTTCGTTTCTTCATCACCAGCGTATCGTGTGAGGTAAAAAACGATGCTTCCTGCAAGGTACAGCCGAATCCCTCCAGGCCACACAGATGCAGGATTTCCTGCATCGACGGCACTTCATGCCATCCATAGGCGGCCGTCACCTGCCAGAACGAGGGCGAAAGCTGCTGGATGCTGATGCGTTTCTGATTATGTACCCTTGGCGTATCGATGGTCCGGATGTGCAAAAGAACCGTCCGCGCATGCAGCACGCGGTTATGTTTAAGGTTGTGCAGCAACGCCTGGGGAATTTCATATTCCTTACGTGACAGGAAAACAGCGGTACCTTCCACCCGTTTCGGCGGGTTGGCTTCCAGCGAACTGATCATCGCTTTCAATCCTACCGGGTCATCAGTCAGACGGCGGATCAACAGTGAGCGTTCACTACTCCAGATCAGCATCAGGACCAGCATCGTCATCGCCAGTAACACCGGCACCCAGCCGCCCGACAGCAATTTCATCAGATTGGCACTGAACAGCGGAACATCAATGATCAGCATACAAACGAGGAACACCAGCGCCACCGCCCGCGGCCAGCGCCAGTTTTTAAAGGCAACCACACTGGCAAGACAAGCTGTCAGCACCATGGTACCGGTGACGACGATACCGTATGCCGATGACAGCGCTGAAGATTGACGGAAAGAGATAATAATTACCGTCACTGCCGCGAACAGCAGCCAGTTAGCAACCGGGATATAAATCTGCCCGGATTCTGTTGATGAGGTATAGACGATGCGCACCGGTGGCAGGAATCCCTGCCGGATGGCCTGATGCGTCAGGGTATAGACACCGGAAATCACCGATTGCGCGGCAATCACCGTCGATAAGGTCGCCAGCACAATCAGTGGGATCTGCGCCCAGTCGGGAGCCAGCAGGTAAAAGGGATTTCGCACAGCGTCGGCGTCGGCCAGTACCAGTGCCCCCTGACCAAAGTAGTTCAGCACCAGCGCTGGCATCGCAATAACCAGCCATGCCAGGCGAATCGGTGTTTTTCCCAGATGGCCCATATCCGCATACAAGGCTTCGGCCCCGGTCACCGCCAGCACCACCATGCCCAGCGCGGCGAAGGAAAGTGCCTTATGGCTATTGAGGAATTCGAGAGCAAAAAGTGGATTCAGTGCCTGCAACACGCCAGGGTTCATCATGATGCCGCGTACCCCCAGCACCGCAAGGGTCAGAAACCACACCAGCATCACCGGGCCAAATACCAGGCTCACCCGCTCGGTGCCGTGTTTCTGAATGATAAACAGCAAGGTCAGGATGATCACTGAAAGCGGAACAATCAGGTGGTCCAGCGCAGGGGCCACTACCTCAATCCCTTCAATCGCCGACATGACCGAAATGGCAGGCGTAATCACGCCATCACCATAAAAGAATGCACTGCCGATCAATCCCGCCAGCACAATAAAGTACCCGGCACGTCCGGTGACATGCTGCCGTGCCAGTGACATCAGCGTCAGGATCCCACCTTCGCCGTCATGATCGGCGCGCATCACAAAGCAAACGTATTTCACGGTGACGATCAACGTCAGCGCCCAAAAGATCAGGGAAAGAAAACCCATTACTGCCGTTTGCGTCGTCCCCCCATCGGGCAAAATGGACAGGCATTCCCGCAAGGTATAAAGCGGGCTGGTGCCGATATCACCAAACACAATGCCTGCTGCCGCCAGCATGCCTGCCGGAAGAGACTGCTTTGTTGAAGCCATAAGGAATGCATCCTTTCAGAGAGTTGTCACAGATACCTGATAGCCAGCCTGCCACCGACTGGATGAAGCAATTATAGCTGCTGCCCCTGACTAACGAAGTGGAGAGTAAGGCCCGTTTTTGCCTGATTTTTATACCTGTCCGTGGTTTTTTTACGCCTTTTTTATATGCAGAAAGCTTAAATCAATGGCAACGATTTCCATGGTGATCAAAGGGAAAATGCTATGTCAGGCTTCATTCTGGTTTCGCACAATCTGTCACGGGCTTCGACCTTATCCGCGCTGTATGAAAGTATCCTGTCACGCCTCGGTGGGTTGTGGATTAGCTGGGACGGAAAAACCCAGGCGGTTTCATCAGAGACGCCTCGCCCGCTAAACTTCCGCCACGGTCATAAATTTGACACCCTCACCTTTCCGCTGACCCGGGGAGAGGTGGAACAGGGCTACCAGCATTATGTCCATCAGGGCCTGTGGCCGATGTTTCATCAGCGACCTGACCTGGCACGCTTTAATCAGGATGATTTGAGCCAGTATCGGAAACTCAATGAAGCCTATGCCAGAGCAGTCACCGAATACGCGATGCCCGATGATGTTATCTGGATCCAGGATTACCACCTGATACCGAGCGTAAAACTGCTGCGCACTGCCGGGCTGACAAATCGCATTGGCTTATTTTTCCATCAACCGTTTCCGGCAGGCGTGGGGTTCTCCGCCATTCCCGACTGGCCGTGGCTGGCCGAGTCATTATTGTGTTGCGATCTGATCGGCTTTCAGACGAGCCAGGATATGAACAACTTTCTGTTGTGGGTCGAAAGTACATTTCGCTGCGAACGCCTGAGCGCCACGCGCATACGTATTCACGGGCAAATTATCAGCACCGGCGTGTATCCGGTGGGTATCGATTTGGAAGATGCGCACTGTCTGCTGGCAAGCAACAGTTGCAGTTATATGGAAGAACAATGCCGGGCAACCCTGCCGGAAAACGCTATCCTGAGCGGCGGACATCTTGATGACAGCGCCGGTCTGCCCTATCGCATCAGTGCCATTGAGGTATTGCTGCGCCACCACCCGGATTACACCGGGAATATGGTGTTGCTACAGCTGGCCTCCCCGGCGGCGGGCTACGCACCGCGGAGCTGAGCCATGAGCTGGAAAATCTGTGCGGTGAAATGAATGGCGTACAGGGTACACTGGAATGGTGCCCGATCAGTTATCTGACCAAAGCCTACAGCCGGGAGGAGCAGGCGGGTATCTACCGTGCATCCCGCGTCGCGCTGGTCACGCCGCTGATGGCGGGTATGAGCCTGATGGCGAAGATGTATGTTGCGCTGCAGGATCCCGCCAACCCTGGCGTACTGATCCTGTCGCAGTTTGCCGGTGCGGCCGAGCATATGGATGGTGCACTGATCGTCAACCCTTACGATCCCGACGCCATTGCTGACGCCATTCATACCGCGCTGCGTATCCCGCTCAGTGAACGGCAGAATCGCCATGCCCGCCTGATGAAAGGCATCCATCAGCAGGATTGCCACTGGTGGGCAGCGCGTTTTCTGGAGGATCTCAGTGCCCCGGAAAGTGAAGACATCGGGTTAATGGCGGGCAGCCTGATATTGTCTTCAGGGTTTAGCGGGCGAGTAAGGTATTAATTAAAAGACGACGTCGTAGCGGTGAGATTTATCGCGCTTATCTAACAAACCGCGCGATAAATCGCGCCGCTACAGATTTGTACAAACGCATAATTGTTAATGTATCTTTTAACTGGAAAACGTAACTGATAATTGTATCAACTTCGAGACTTATATTTTCTCAACTGGTAACGACTCGGCCAGATTTCTTCAGCCTTAACACCAATCACACCGGCAATAATACGTTCCCCACGCGGCCAGGGGCGGTTCAGCGCATTGACCAATGTCCCCGAAGACAGGCCAGATTCGCGTGATAGCGCAGCGAGTGATTTTTTCTTTTTTCTGATCGCAGCAAGAATATCTTCCCGGTGCCAGTCGGATAAGGGCTGATTTGAGTCCATTCGTTTATCTCCATAAAAATAAAGACGTAAGGTTCAAAAAACTGAGTAAAATCTTAACTCCTGAGAAAAACTGATGTCTTTAAATACGCCAAAAACATTAGAAATAATTCTAATAAAATGAAATCCCCATGACGTCGGTAAGCTATCCATAGCCCGCATTCAAGTCAACACAAAAGTACACAAAATGATCAATAAAGTGAAAACAAATCAAAATACAATAAATAACACTATGTTTTTATTGATATATTTTTAAAATAAAAAAATTACACAAAACGATACCTTTCGATAATTTTTATGATATCTTCGAAACCAATTCATAATGGAACCTATTAAAATAAATTATGTTATCTGGGTGGTTATACCTCACAAGGAAGGCCTTCTATGAAAGTCTCTGGATTGCAACGCAAAGAAAACATCATTAATAACATCGAATATTTGATTAAAAGTCGTGGAGAAAGCAAAACATCATTTGCCAACCGTACCGGTGTCACTCGTGCTACTTTATATAAGATTCTGGATGGTAAAGTTGGCAATGTTCAGCATTCTACAATCACCCGTATCGCCGATTTCTTCGGTGTTTCCTGTCATATAATTGAAAATTGCGATCTGCAACAGGTTGAGTTAATCGAGAGAACTTTATCACCTGAAGGCGATAGAAACCCTGCCGCCATTCCTGTTATACCACAATCTGACTTCATCTCCAGCATGGAAAGCAGAATAGGAGATCTCGTCACCCGATATCCATTGACATGGTATTTTTCGGATGTGTCAAATATGGTTGCATTAAGGATAGAAAAAAGCATCGGCAATACATTTTTCCCCGGTGATATGCTGATCATAAAACGTAAAGCCATCCCTGAGAACAAACAACTTTCTTTATTCTACTCAAAAGAAAAAAGAATTTACTCTCTGAGAAAGAGTAACAATATTATTGATACTTCAATTGCAGACAATCTTTTACTTGGGGCAATAATTGAAGACAGAATAATGTAAGAAAATCATTAATATTTAAGGATAAGTATGAAATGAACCAAAATAAAAAATTCAAATTGATAGGATTTAATCGATCAGACACAATCACAGCAAACATTATGGTCATATCAACCGGAAAACATCTTAATATTGGACTCCCGGAATTAGAAAGCAGTAACATCACGGATGATCTCAATAGAAATGAACTCAAAGCGCTTTACCGACGATTGTACAGTGAGACAGATACAATCACATCCTATGACCTGGCCGACAGACATGAACGTTCATGGTATGCCTATTTGATCATTAGTATTTTACTCGCGGTAATCTATATTTTATGTACGGTTTGTGGTATTAAACCAGCACATTTTCCAACATTAAACCTGGTTACACCTCCCGGTATATTTTTTTATCCGATATCATTTATCCTCGTCGATATTCTCAATGAATTTTATGGCCTAAAAATGGCGAGAAGAACGATATTTTTTTCATTCATTTCAAACATAGTATTTGTTACTGGATTATGGTTTACCAGCGTACTCCCATCCGTACCGGGATGGGAGCTGGATCAACCTTTTAAAACCTTCGTTAACAGCATCATCTCCGTTCTTTTGGCTTCCTCTGTTTCATATCTTGTCTCTGAAAACATCAATTCCTTCTTACTCTGCAAGATAAAAGAACTGACTAATTCCAGATATCTCTTTATTCGTGTCATTACCAGTACAGCTATTGCATCCGTACTGGACAGCATCATATTTTGCATGCTGGCTTTTTATAACGTGTTGAGCATGGAAATCATTAAAACCATGATTATTTCTCAGACCATCATAAAGCTATTTTATGCCGTCATCGGCGTCGCACCAATCTACGCCACACGCGAACTTTTCAGACGATACATCAATATCGATAACAAAAAGGAGTGCTTATGAATATCAGAGATGAAATTACCTTGCTGGGTCGGGCAACCGGATATATTCAGCATTATGCTCCTGACTTGCTTGAAGGATTACCAAGATCACGTAGCCGTAGTGAAATTGATATTGAATCCGAAAACTTACCCTTTTCTGGCTTCGATTTATGGACAGGATTCGAACTCTCATGGTTAAACAACAAAGGCAAACCGGTTGTCGCCATTGCTGAATTTATTATTCCCGCAACCAGCACCAACCTTATCGAATCAAAATCGTTTAAACTTTACCTCAACAGTTTTAATCAAACCAAATTCACTTCAACTGAAGAAGTGATCACCACACTGGTAGATGATTTATCACTGGCCGCCAAAGGCACGGTGAAAGTTAACCTTTACTCCGAACCCGACCTCTATAATAAAAATATCAGCGCCTTACCCGACCAGTGCATTGATCATCTGGATATCAGCATTGATAATTACGATTTCAACCCTGACCACCTCATTAATGCCACTGGCAGTGAATATATTTCCGAAACCCTCTCATCGAATTTATTAAAATCCAACTGTCTGGTTACCCACCAGCCAGATTGGGGAAGTGTGGTCATTAAGTATGAAGGGAATAAAATAGATAAGGAGAAACTGCTGCGCTATCTTATTTCATTCAGAATGCATAACGAGTTTCATGAACAATGCGTTGAACGTATTTTCAATGACATCAACCGCCACTGCTCCCCTGAAAAACTCAGTGTCTTTGCTCGTTATACACGCAGGGGAGGATTGGATATTAATCCATTCCGCAGTAACTTTGAGGAGTTCCCCAGCGTGACACGCTTAGTCAGGCAATAATATCGGCACCAACCCGTAGCGGCGCGATTTATCGCGCTCTTTTAAAACTCGCGCGATAAATCGCGCCGCTACGATGAGTGCAAACACGCGGGAATTAACTCATCACTTAACTGGAAAACATAATCAACCATGAGATTTATGTTTTCTTAATGGGTAACGACTCGGCCAGATTTCTCCAGCATAGTGAAAAGCTTTTAAATTAAAATGGACAGAGTATGGAATACTTATTTTATAAAGGAGTATTAATGTGATCTTATTCTCAGATTTTCATACCGATGGTGCAATCAAGGACAACTCTGTTGGAATTTCAATTCAAAACCTGATTAGGGGCACGGAGCAAAATCTCTATGCCACGGTGATTGAGGCAGGAAATAAGGTTGGGTGTCATTGCCACCACCAGGGTGAGGAATGGTATATCATCCTTTCTGGTGAGGGTGCTGTCTTTATTGCTGAAGTAAATGATGGAATTTTAGGTGATGTTACCGAAACGGTATTCAAGCGCGGCAGTTCTTTTTGTATCTCCCCTGATACAGCGCATCAACTGGTCGCTCATACCCGGGTAGAATTGATATTTTTATGCCCACCAGCACATCTCTCCTCTGACCGAACGGGTTTTGACAGCATTTCCTGATGCCACCTCATTAATTCCAGCCTCGTTGCCAGAAAAACCGCGCGATAAATCGCGCCGTTACAATTAACCAGGGGGCATTAGCCCCCTGGTTATCAATCAGAAATCATATTCCAGGCTTAAACGGTTCTGCCAGAAGTGAGAATCATACAAGGGTGATGTCTGCACCCCGGCGAAATCGGTCAGGCTCAGGCCCTTCAGCACGCCACTGAAGCTCCAGGTGAAATAAACCAGATATTCCGACTGGTTGATGCTGGCTGAAGCAGGCGAGGGTTTCAGATCCATAAAGGAATACTGCGTACCCAGCGACAGGCTTTCATTCATCACGTAGTTCAGGTTGGTCATATACGCGTTGCCGCTGCCAAGATCCTGAGTACTGGTGAAGAACGGTTGTGCAAAGTAAGGTCCGGAGGAAGTATTGTGCGCGTAAGGCGTCACCAGCGAGCCGTTATTCCAGCTATTTCCGCTGGCAGCGATATGGTCATAGCCCAGCTTCCAGCTCAGTGCCGGAGTAAACGTCAGCGCCAGCTGTGCACCGTATGAGGTGCTGTTCACTTCACCCGCCAGAGCCTTGCCTGCGCTGGTGCCGCGAATAAACTGTAATCCCACATCTGGCTGGAACAATGCATCCTGCCATTGCACATGGCCTTCGCCATACACCAGGCGCGTATAATCAGCGTATTCCTGATACCACAGCTGCCCGGTCAGCTTCTTATTGTCCCACTGCGTACCGCGACCGCCACCCAACGCCCACATGCCGTTGGTGCGCTCTTCCACATCGGTATACGCGGTGGTATTCAGGAACTGATCATCACCCCACGGCTTATAACGCCAGATTTTGGTCGCATGCAGGAAGTTGGTGCTGTCGCCGTAATTGGTATCTACACCACGGAACAGAATGGGCGTAATACGCCAGTCGTAATCACCAACGAAAGGAATATTGATTCGTTGATCACCGGCCGTTATTTTAAAATCATCCTGTTGATAGCTTAAATAAGCTTCACCGAAGTTGGTTTGATTATCACCAATATCGCTGATGGTGTGCGCTTCATCAGGATGATCGATACCGCGCAGAAAAATACCACTCACGCCAGCACGGAAACCATAAAACGGCGCGGTTTCATATTTCAGGCTGCCACCGTAGCTCACGGTGTCCTGATTAAAGCCTTTGGAGAAATAAGCGTTGTGTGTTGAATAATAAAGCGTACGCAGACTGCCGCTCACGGTACCGCAGGTAAATATATCGGTGAAGCTATTTACGCCACTCGCACCATACTGACAATCGCTGATATTGCTCTGTGTCGCCGCCAGTGCAGCGGGAGCCAGAGGGAAAAACAGCGCAGCAAGACACGCACCACTCAGTGTTTTTAATTGCATAGTCCCAAGCCTCGTCACTTTTTAAAAAGAGCAAAGCAACGCCTGCCGGACAATAAATGTACCGTCGGTGGTGAGCTTTGCCGCAAAAAAGTCTTATTATCGATTAATTATTTACACCGGTTATTTTCACATCCGGCAATGTTTCGCGTACTTCCCAGCCACGTAATTTGCCAGGATTGAGTAAATTATACGGATCGCAGGCACGTTTCATAGCCACAACATCGGCACGCACCATCCCTTGTTTGCCATCTTCAATATGAATGACGTGCGGGTTATTAATTTTCACCCCGTTATCACGATAAATATCCATGATGGCATTCAGGCGATCTTCATCGCTATATCGCACCAGCGGCAGCCCGCTACAGGTCAGGGTGCCATTCATATCGCGCAGAAACTCAATATGCGACATCACTTCATCCGACAGCTGTGCTTCCATTGCCAGCGCCTGCTGATAATAATTGTCCGCTGCGTAAGCGGTTTGCAGATAGGTCAGGGTTTTGTCCACCTTCAGCGCCTGCAACGTGGTGTGGTTCCAGCAATACTCAATCAGCGAATGGCCGGAGTTCTCGCCCTCGGCAAAATGCAGCGCACTGCGTCCGCCGTGCTGTGCCAGCAGCGACGGCATCAGGCGATCGCTCTCCACACCCACCACGGAGATGACGCCATGCTGCCCTGCCACGTCGGCCTCGGCGAGATCGGTAAAATAATCCAGCACCGGTGCAGCCATCACCGCAATCTGGCGCTTCACCAGTCCCGGTGATTTCGCCAGCGCATCGGCAAACGCCATCGCCGCCGGGAAACTGGCGAAGGTATCAAGGCGTTCGATCCAGTCATGACGCGGTGCCAGCGCCAGCTCAATCTCCAGCACAATGCCGTTGCTGCCATAGGCATGATGCAGCAGCAGCGCATCGGGCGCCTCCAGCGTCAGTATGCGCGGCGTCTCTTCCATGGTCATCATCTTCACCGCCAGCACGTTGCCAGGAGCCGCCAGCGGACCATAATTGATGGAACCTACGCCACCGAAGCCACCGCCAAACAGGCCGCCGAGGGTCGCCAGCTTCCAGGTGGACGGCATGCAACGCAGTTCCCAGCCGAGCGGGCGGGTATGCGCTTCCAGGTCGCCAAGGCGAATCCCGGCCTGCGCACGCACCGTGCCCTGCCCCATGCTTACCACCGCATTCAGTCTGGTCATATCGACCATCAACCCGCCATCCAGCGGGATCAACTGGCCGTAGTTACCGGTGCCGCCACCGCGCAGGTTCAGTGGGATACGATGTGCGGCACAGGCTGCCACCACCGCCGCCAGTTCCTGCTCATCACGCGGGCGTACGGCCAGCTCAGCAAACTTCTCTTCCAGCTGCGGTTTCAGCACCGGGCTGAACCAGTGAAAATCACGCGACAGGCGTTTCACCTTCGGCGCTTCTTTAATCCAGTCGAGTTCAGGCAACGCCGCAACCAGCGCCGCCAGTGCAGACTGACGATCGGAATCAGACATCTTTATTTCCTGTAGTTGAGGTATCAGGTCGGGCTCAGTTCACTCTCATGCCAGGCAGCCAGCACGCGGCGCGTCAGCCAGGACATCACGGCAAACAGCAGGAACCCGGCCAGAGAAATCAGCAGCAGCGCGGCAAACATCAGCGGAATATTGAGCTGATAACCCGCCTGCAGAATCTGGTAGGCCAGCCCGGTATCAGTGCCGCCGGTGCCAGCAACAAACTCCGCCACCACCGCGCCAATCAGCGACAGACCGCTGGAGATCCGCAGTGCACCGAAGAAGTACGGCAGAGCCGAGGGAATGCGCAGGCGCAGCAAAATCTGCAAACGCGAGGCATGGTTAAGTTTGAAGTAACTCAGCAAACCCGGCGACACGCTGCGCAGACCCTGAGTGGTGTTAGAAATAATCGGGAACACCGCCATCAACGTGGCGCAGACCACCAGCGACATGGTGGTGTCTTTGACCCAAATGATGATCAGCGGCGCGATGGCGACAATCGGTGTCACCTGCAAAAACACGATATAAGGGAACAGCGCGGTTTCGATAAAGCGGTTCTGCACCAGCAGGAACGCCACGATCGATCCGATCACAATCGCCACCACAAAGGAGATCACGGTGATCTTCAGGGTGTACAGCAGCGACATAAACAACGTTGGGAAGTTCTGCACCAGACTTTGCGCCACCACCAGCGGTGACGGCACCAGAAAGGCCGGGACCTTCAGCGCCGTGACCAGAAACTGCCACAACAGCAACAGGGCGATGGCGACCAGCGCCGGAAACAGCCACTGCTGAAACTGGCGTTGCGCGGCTAAGGGCTTTTTCATGATTTGCTCTCCTGACTGGCGGCGTACAGGCCGCGCTGCAACTGCTGCGCATATTGGGTGAACTGCTGGCTGACACGGAACTCATCATCACGCGGGAACGGCGCATCAATGCTGATGTCATCCACCACGCGCCCCGGACGGGCCGCCATCATGATCACGCGCTGCGATAAAAACACCGCTTCCTGAATCGAGTGGGTAACAAACACCACCGTCAGCTTCTGTTCCTGCCACAATTGCAGCAGATCGCTATCCAGCTTGTTGCGGGTGATCTCATCCAGTGCGCCGAAAGGTTCATCCATCAGCAGCACTTTTGGACGCGTCACCAGCCCGCGGGCAATGGAGACGCGCATCTGCATCCCGCCGGACAACTCACGCGGCAGCACATGCCCAAACTGGCCGAGGCCGACCAGTTCAAGGATTTCCCGCACGCGGGTGTCCGCTTCAGCACGCGGTACACCGGCCAGATCGAGCGGCAGGCGCACGTTCTTGTGCACACTGCTCCACGGCATCAATGTCGCTTCCTGAAACACGAACGATAACGGCAAATCCCGCTGTTTTTCCCGGCGATCGCGACGAAACAGCATCAGTTTGCCATCGCTCGGTTCAATCAAACCGGCGATCATTTTCAGTAAGGTACTTTTGCCACAGCCAGACGGACCGAGCAGCGAGACAAACTCGCCCTGGCGAATCGTCAGGTCCACTGGCAACAGCGCGCGTGTACCGTTCGGGTAAATTTTCTCGGCAGAGAGCACTTCAATCGCCGGAGGTGCCGCATGCAGCGGCACCGCTTGCGCATCATTGCTCATCAGGGTCAGTCGGCTGGCGGCATTCATGGCATAACCTTCACATCTTGAATGAATTTCAGGGTGTAGCTGCCATCAAACGGGACTTTAGCCGGATCAATCAGCTTGTTATCCACCAACAGCTGCCAGGTTTGCTTCAGGCGCGGCACCGTCATAATGCCGATCCCCCCGGTCTGCGCATCGCCGCCGGTCAGCATCTGATACTTCTTCATCTGGGCGATGCCGAAGGCGATTTGTTCGTCGGTCATCTGCGGGTTTTCTTTCTTAATCAGCACGTTGCCTGGGGCCGGATTCTCCAGATAGTTTTTCCAGCCCTGCATCGAAGCCTTAACAAATGCGGCGACGGCCTGCGGACGTTTCTCGATGGTCGATTTCATGCACACGATGCTGTTGCCGTAGGGAGGGTAGCCCCAGTCGCTGATCGGGTAGACGTTGGCCTGAGCACCGATTTTCTGAATTGCGAACGGTTCCGAGGTGACATAACCCTGCTGCACCAGGTTTTTATCCGCGAGGAACGGCTGCACACTGAAGGTATACGGACGCACGTGGGCGTTTTTCAGGTTGAGCGCGCTCTGCGCCCACGGCCAGTAGGAGGTATAAGCTTCAGCGGCCAGCAGGAAGGTTTTACCCTGCAAATCGGCCTGATTTTTCACATCCGGGTGGGTGATAAACACAATCGCCGAATGCTGGAAGGTGGTGGCAACCGGCACCGCTTCCACGCCCTGCTGCCAGGATTCCAGCGCCTGCATGTTATCGCTGATGATGCAATCTGCCTGGCCTGCCGCCATCAGCTGCATGGTGTGCACCTGCGGTCCACCCATCTTAATGGTGACGTCCAGCCCGGCATCACGATACAGATTCTGTGCCTGGGCCTGATAAAAACCGCCATGCTCGGCCTGAGCATACCAGTTGGTCATAAAGGTAAATTTCTCGGCAGCCATCCCCTGGGCCGACAGGGCCACGGACAGCGCGGCAACAATGCTCAATGTTTTTTTCATAGCCGATCCCCGAATTAGCGCGGTTTTAATAATGATGCTGCGTCGTTTTGGTCTAATACTTTGCCCTGCCAGTGCCCGGTGCCCCACGCCGGTTCGGCGCGTGTCACCCATGCCATCTGATGCACTTCGGTAATCACCTGCGCCCAGCTGGTCGCCAGTGAATCCAGAATCGCCTCGCCCTGCTCTTTGGTTGATGGGCGCGGATCGCCGATCACGCCGCTGGGACCAAAGTCATATGACGCCCAGGCTGCCATCGGGCGGGTACTGGAGAGCGTCGGGCAGGGAAACGCCGGGGGATAATTCACCACCGCTTTGTCCATCTGTACCGTGTCGGGTGCCAGCGCCAGCATCAGTGCCGTCTCCGCATGCCCGGCGTGCATCGCCATCTGGCGTTCCTGCTCGTCCATAAAACTTTCGGCGCAGTTCGGCACTTTGAAGGTGTCCTGCATGATGATGATCATGTCGCCGTGGCGCAGGCGCAGTTCACGCATCGCCATTTGCAATGGTTGCGGCTGACCACCGTGACCGTTCACCATCAGGAATTTGCGGAAACCGGCGCGGTACAGCGATTCGCCAATCTCCAGGATGGTGTGCAGCAGCGTTTCACCGGTCAGCGTCAGGGTGCCGGGGAAATGCAGGTGCTCATCGGATTTGCCATAGGTGATCGGCGGAATGGCATAGGCCGGGATCTCCGCCGGTAAGCGCGCCAGTGCATGCCCCACCACGCCGGATGAAATCACGCTATCCACCGCGCACGGCAGGTGCGGACCATGTTGTTCAATCGCGCCGGTTGGCAACACAATCACCGTGTTGGCTTTGTCTTCCAGCGTGGCGATATCAGTCCAGCTCAGGTACGGCAAAAAGCGGTTTGCCGGAATATAACCATGTAACATCTCGCTTCCTCGTGTTATTGCGGCAACCACGCCGTCGCTTCAACTTCAATTAAGACATCCGGGCTGGGCAGCATTTCGCTCACCTGAACCACGGTGGAAACCGGCGGCGCATCGGGGTAAAACAGCTTGCGCACCCGGCTGTAGTGGGGAAAGTGGTCCAGATTGCGGAAGTACTGCACCAGTTTGATCACGTCGCTCATCTGGCCGCCCGCGCTCTCAATGGTGGTGCGGATGCTCTCCAGCACGTACCAGCTTTGCGCCAGAATCGGCCCCTCTTTGATATCGGTGGAGAACTCACCGGTACGCCCCAGCAGCTGTTGCGCCGCTGCGGGAATATCGTCATACCCCCGCACAATCAGTGCGGTTTGTGGGTTCACCGGGATAATGCCGGAGAGAAAAATAAAGTCGCCCGCGCGTCGCCACGCGGCATATTTCGCCAGCGGTTTACCCGCCCCAACATCAAGCGTCATCAGAGAATTCCCCATAACAGAGTCCCTGTTTTAGCCGATAGCGACGGCGGTGGCGCAGCGGCCAGCTGGCCGTATCGGCATCAGGGAAAATGACAAAATCATTCGCAGGCAAGGTTGCACCGTCATGCAGCGCCGTGCGCTGGCAAATCAGGGCCGATGCCTCATCAAAAGCCGCACCCAGCTGGGCGCTCAGCAGGCCGCTGAACAGGGTGTCGAGTGGGTCGTAGCTACCGACCGGACAGAAAGCATCCTGCACATTATCCGCCCCCAGCAGCAGCGGAATGCCGCGCGCCTGCGCTTCCTTAATCAGCGTTAAACCACGCTGACGCGGCGTGCGGCCCGGCACCGCGTCCTGCAACAACAGGTTGGTCAGTGGCAGCGCAATCAACGTGACGCGATGGTGCGCCAGCACATCAAGGATGGCGGTACCGTCGTCCTGCTGCGCCAGCGCACAACCGTGACTACAGGTGATGCGTCCGCTAAACGGATGCTGCTGCAAATAACGCGCCAGCCAGCGCAGCCCCTGGGCATCAGCACTCAACTCTTCGTCGATGTGCAAATCGATATCCAGCTGCCAGCGCTCGGCTGCCTGCAACAAGTGGGTGAATGCCTGAGCGTCCCAGTTGCTGCTGTGAATAAAGCCGCCGAGCACAGCACCGCTGGCCGCCACCTGAGCCGCGATATGCTCCGCCTGGTCGGCATCGGCAAAGAAAGTCACCGGGGCCAGCGCGACCCGTTCGATAACACATAACGGGTGCTGCAACTCGCCAACGATCTGCCACGCCAATGGCGCATCGGCAGAAAACCAGTCGATATGGGTACGCAGCAGGCCAACGCCCGCCTCCACCGCCCAGTTCAGCGCCTGAGTGGCTCGGCTGCGCAGATCGTCCGCGTTCCAGCGGTCACGGTCCTGATGCATGGCAGCAATGGCGGCCAGCAGGCCCGGCTGCTGCGCCGGACTGCGCTGCACGGTAAAGGTTTTATCCAGATGCGCATGGGGTTCAATCAGCGAGGGCAGCACCAGCGCACCCTGCAGCGCCAGATAGCCGCTGATGTCGCGATGTGGCTCGAAGCGGGTGCCATCGGCAGTGAAATGCAAGGTGGCCAGCGCCGGTTGCCCTTCCTGCATTGGCCAGCCTGCGGGTAACAGCCAGCGGGGTAAACGCGCGCCGGTCGCGCCGGGCCAGGCGTTCATAGATCGAGTACCAGCAGCGGGGAACGGGAGCGTGAGCAGCACAACACAATGCAGTCATTGGCGGCGCGTTCTTTCTGGCTCAGCACTTCATCGCGATGGTCCGGCTCACCACTCAGTACGCTGGTGATGCAGGCACCGCACATGCCCTGCTCGCAGGAAAGTTCGATCTCAATGCCTGCCCGCTCCAGCACCTCAGCAATGGTTTCATCGGCATCGATGGTGTAACGCACGCCGCTGGAAGCGATTTCAACCTCAAACGTGTCGCCAGCAACCGATTGCGCAGTGGCAACGGCTTTGAATTTCTCGCTATGCAGTTGCGTGGCCTGCCAGCCATGCTGCAATGCCAGCTGGTGCAGATGATCCATAAATCCAGCCGGTCCACAGCTCACCAGCGCGCTGTTATGCGGCTGGCGGAGATCGTCGGGAATACCCTGGCGCAGGCTGTCGCCTTCGCTGCTGTAATGCAGCTGAACGCGATCGCCCAGCCGCTCCAGACGGGTGCTGAACGGCAGTTCATCGTGACGTTTGAGATACAGATGCAGCGTGAAATCTGCACCGCGCGTTGCCAGTTCCTCCGCCATCACCAGCAGCGGCGTCAGGCCGATACCGGCCGCAAACAGCAGCGTGCGTGGCGCATCGGGTAACGGGAAATGGTTACGGGGTGCCGAGATGGCTAAGTTGGCCCCTGACTGCACATGATGGTGCAACCAGCGAGAGCCGCCGCCCGATGCCTGATCGAGACGGACGCAAATCTGGTAGTGATCTTCTCCGGCGGCTGAGCACAGCGAATACTGCCGCTTGCCACAGTCGGGAATGGTCACATCAATATGGGCACCGGGGGTGAACGCCGGTAGTGGGTGTCCACTGGCAGACGCCAGGGTCAGTAATACATTGCCAGCACCGTTGAACTGCTTTGCGATGACGGTGACAGCCAGATTCTCTGCCTGCTTCATAATAATCCTGCATACGACGGACTCGTCATCGGCCGGGAAGCCGCGCGTAGTCTTGTTTTTATCGTGATTGCGATTATTATTTTCCCTGTGTGTAAGCGTCCATCTGTTTAATTAGCACGAAGCGTTGCAAAAAAGAGAGCACCTGCTATGTTCGCCTTCTCCCGGTTTCTGATTTATTTCACCGAGGTGGCCCGCCAGGGTTCACTGCGTAAGGCTTCCGAGACGCTGCACGTGTCGGCATCCTCCATCGACCGGCAAATTTTGCGCGTGGAAAAGCAGCTGGATATGCCGCTGTTTGAGCGCCATCCATCAGGATTACGTATGACAGCCGCCGGGGAAATCCTGCTGAACGCGGCGAAGAACTGGCAACGCGAGTTTGGACGCGTCTGTACCCAGCTGGATGATCTGCGTGGCCTGCGCCACGGCCACGTGCATATTGCCACCATTGATGCCATCAACCGCGGCTTTTTCTCGTCGATTCTGCAACGTATCCGCACCGAGTATCCCGGCATCTCCTTTACGCTCACCACCATGAGCAA
Source organism: Pantoea cypripedii (assembly GCF_011395035.1). Taxonomy (NCBI): domain Bacteria; kingdom Pseudomonadati; phylum Pseudomonadota; class Gammaproteobacteria; order Enterobacterales; family Erwiniaceae; genus Pantoea; species Pantoea cypripedii. The sequence goes on along the minus strand of NZ_CP024768.1, from coordinate 426,921 downwards.
TATCCATATCGCCAATGCGCTGACCAACGGTGACGCCGATTTCGGCATCATGCTTAATCCACAAAGTTCGCGCGAGTTGCTGGTGAAATCCTTCGCCGATTTACGGCTCGGTATTGTGGTCAGCAGCCAGCATCCGCTGGCAAAGCTGGAAAGCATCCGCTTCAGCCACTGTGAATCCTGGCCGTTTATCGTACCTGCCGCGCCATTGATGCTGGCGGAGCCGCTGGAGGCGCTGATGAACAGTTCCGGTATTACCCTGAATGAAGTCGGCCGCACCAACAATATCCATATGCTGCGTTCGCTGGTGCGTGATGATGTGGGTATCAGCCTGATGTGCTGGCTGGATATTGTGGATGAGTACCGGCGTGGCGAGCTGAAATTTATCCCGCTGATTGATAGCATTCTGAAGCCGTTCACCCTGTCGTTGTGCGTCGCCCCGCAGCGCCAGCTGTCGATTGCCGCGTCGATGATGCTGCGTGAGCTGGAGTCGTTTTTCGCGTTGATGCAGAGCGAAGAAGCCATGGCGGGTTCGGAAAAAGAATAATAGCCAGGTCGGCATGAATGCCGACCCTACATATGTAGGGTGCGCATTCATGCGCACCGGGTTCATTGTCATATCGTTACGGTATTTGTTGACCGCCTTCACATTTCCACCCTTCTCCCTTTGCCTGTTCTGCGTTAATTGCTGGAAGATGGCGGCGTTTGAGGATTGTTACTGCTGACGCAGGCAAAACCTAAATCGCACCGCATTCGGATTTCCGAGCGCGGTGCGATTTAGGTTTTTTTTTGCCTCCAATCCGGGAAAACCCGACAACAACAGCCGAAAAAGCGGGAGTGTGGTATGCCATATCAGGAACTGGCCGACGAAATTGTCGAAGGTGTGGGCGGTAAAGCCAACATCATCAGCGTGGTGCATTGCGCCACGCGTTTACGCTTTAAACTGAAACAACCGGGCAAAGCGCACACCGCGCAGTTAAAAAATAATCCCGGCATCATCATGGTGGTGGAGAGCGGCGGCCAGTATCAGGTGGTGATTGGCAACCATGTTGGCGATGTTTACCAACAGGTGGCAGGGCGTCACGGACTGGAAAGCGATGGCGCAGAGCGTGCCGATGAACCAAAACAAACCCTGTTCGCGCGTTTTATCGATCTGGTTTCCGGTATCTTCACCCCGTTTATTGGCGTGATGATCGCCTCAGGCATCATCAAGGGTCTGCTGGCACTGGCACTGGTGCTTGGCGTGATGCAGCAGGAGAGCGGCAGCTACAAATTGCTGTTTGTCACCAGCGACGGCCTGTTTTACTTCCTGCCGATTCTGCTGGGCTACAGCGCCAGCAAGAAATTCGGAGCAAACCCGTTTGTCGGCATGGCTATCGCCGCCGCGCTGGTGCATCCGCTGATGCTGACCGCGTTCGAACAGCAGCAGCAGGGCCAGCATTTCAGCTTCCTCGGCATTCCGCTGGAAATCCTTAACTACAGCGCCTCGGTGATCCCGATTATCTTCTCCTCCTGGGTTGCCAGCCTGATTGAACGCGCGGTGCACCCACGTTCACCGGGGGCGGTACGCAATTTCACCACGCCACTGATCTGTATGTTGATCACCGTGCCGCTGACCTTTCTCGCCATTGGTCCGGCGGCGACCTGGCTAAGCCGGATGCTGGCCGAAGGTTATCTGTGGATCTACAGCCTCAGCCCGATGGTAGCCGGTGCGGTGATGGGGGCGATCTGGCAGATCTGCGTGATCTTCGGTCTGCACTGGGGACTGGTGCCGATCATGCTGAACAACCTTGCCAACTTCGGCCATGACACGCTGCTGCCGCTGCTGATGCCCGCCGTGCTCGGCCAGGCAGGCGCCACGCTCGGCGTGATGCTGCGTACCCGCGAGGCCAAAGTGAAAGCAATGGCAGGATCCGCCTTCAGCGCCAGTATCTTCGGCATTACCGAACCGGCGGTGTACGGCATCACCCTGCCCCATCGTCGCCCGTTTATCTTCGGCTGTATCGGTGGCGCGCTGGGTGCAGCGATTCTTGGCTTCTGGCACACCACTATTTACTCCTTCGGCTTCCCCAGCATTTTCACCTTTATTCAGGTGGTGCCCACCAGCGGCATTGATGCCAGCGTCTACGCTTCTTTTGCCGGGGCGGCAGTGGCGTTGCTGTTCGCCTCTGTCACAACATACCTGTTTGGCCTGCCGACGGTGGCAGAGCAAAGTGCGCCGTTAGCGGAAGCGGAACCGGCCTCTCCGGTACGCAAACAAACCGTATTTAGCCCGATCTCGGGCAAGGTACTGGCGCTGGAAACGATCAAAGATGAGACCTTCGCCAGCGGCCTGCTGGGTAAAGGCGTTGCCATTGTGCCGGACAATGGCCGCGTGGTGTCGCCGATTGATGGCGTGGTGTCGTCGGTATTCCGCACCAGTCACGCCATCGGGCTAACGGCAGAGGATGGCGCGGAAGTGCTGATCCACGTCGGTCTCGATACCGTCAAACTCGACGGTAAATTTTTCACCCCACATGTCGCCGTGGATGACGTGGTAAAAGTGGGCGATCTGTTGCTGGAGTTCGATATCTGCGCCATTGAGGCGGCCGGTTACGATCTCACCACCCCGGTGGTGGTCAGCAACAGCGATGAATTTATTGATGTTTTACCCCTGCAACCGTCTGTGGTCACGGCCTGTGCGCCGTTACTCAGTGCGGTGAAATAATTGAGGAGCTACAAGATGAACTCACGTTTCCCGGATGGATTTTTATGGGGCGGCGCTGTCGCTGCTAACCAGGTAGAAGGCGCTTATCAGACCGACGGTAAAGGTTTGTCCACTTCCGACCTGCAACCGAAAGGCATTTTTGGCGATCGCGTTGAGCGCCACGCCGGAGATTTCGGTATCAAAGATACCGCCATTGATTTCTACCATCGCTTCCCGGAAGACATCAAACTGTTCGCCGAAATGGGTTTTACCGTGCTGCGTACCTCGATTGCCTGGACGCGCATCTTCCCGCAGGGCGACGAAGCCGAGCCGAACGAAGAAGGTCTGGCGTTTTACGATCGTCTGTTCGATGAGATGGCGAAATACAACATCCAGCCGCTGGTCACGCTGTCGCATTATGAAATGCCGTATGGCCTGATCAAAAAGTACGGAGGCTGGGGCAGCCGCACCACCATCGATTGCTTTGAACGCTATGCGCGTGCGGTGTTCACCCGCTTCCAGCACAAGGTGAAGCTGTGGCTGACCTTCAATGAAATCAATATGTCGCTGCATGCGCCCTTTACCGGCGTGGGTCTGCCGGAAGAAAGCAATCAGCAGGCGATTTATCAGGCGATTCACCACCAGCTGGTTGCCAGCGGACGCGCGGTTAAGGCCTGCCACGAGATTGTTGCCGGCGGCAAAATCGGCAACATGCTGCTGGGTGCGCTGCTGTACCCGCTCAGCTGTCGCCCGGCGGATGTGATGGAGACCATGCAGCAAAACCGTGAATGGCTGTTCTTCGGTGATGTGCAGGTGCGCGGTTACTATCCGGCGTATATGAAACGCTTCTTTGCCGATCGTCAGATCCAGATCGAAATGACCGAACAGGACAAACGCGATCTGCAAAACACCATCGATTACATCTCCTTCAGTTACTACATGACCGGCTGCGTCACCACCAATGAAGAAGAGAATCAGAAAGCGCGTGGCAATATTCTGTCGATGGTACCGAACCCGCATCTGGCCAGCTCAGACTGGGGCTGGCAGATCGATCCGGAAGGTCTGCGCATCCTGATGAACCTGCTGTATGACCGCTATCAGAAGCCACTGTTTATCGTGGAAAACGGTCTGGGTGCCAAAGATAAGGTCGAAGCCGATGGCAGCATCAACGATGACTACCGTATTCAGTATCTCAACGACCATCTGGTACAGGTGCGTGAAGCGATTGAAGACGGTGTGGAAGTGATGGGTTACACCTGCTGGGGACCGATCGATTTGGTCAGTGCCTCGAAAGCGGAGTTCTCCAAACGCTACGGCTTTATCTACGTCGATCGCGATGACAACGGCAACGGTACGCTGGCGCGCTCACGTAAGAAAAGCTTCTTCTGGTATCAGGAAGTGATTAGCAGCCACGGCGCTGCACTGAAGTAAAACGCCTGGTCGTGTAGCGGCGCGATTTATCGCGCGGTTTTTTGGTGCCGCGCACTGGATTGCGCGATAAATCGCGCCGCTACAGATCGTGCCGTTATTCAGGCTTCGTCAGGATCTTCCTGCAACGCACGCGTCTCTTTACGCACCCGCTCAATATGGATGGTGAGAAACATCCGTTCCTCATTCGACAGGGCGTACTGGTATTTCTGCTGAATATGCTGATCAACTTTGAGGGTGCATTGATAAGCTTCCGGGTACTTGTCGCGTACCACATCGTGCAATGATTCATCCTCACTGCACACGCCGCGTTTGCCCAGCATGCGTTGCGCGAAGAATTTCAGATGGTTAACGAAACGGTTGTAGCTCAGACTTTCTACGCGATAATCCAGCTGCAGGCGATACCTCACGATTTGCAAAATATCCTGCATAAAACGCGTGATATGCGCGACATCCGACATATCGTTATCGAGCTGTGCATTGACCAGATGCATGGCGATAAACCCCGCTTCATCCTCCGGCAGCCGTTCACCGAGACGCTTCTCGATGATCGCCAGCGCCTCCAGCCCAAGTGCATACTCGTTGGGGTACAGGGTTTTGATCTCCCAGATCAACACATTGCGGATCGGCAGATTTTGCCGGTGGCGTTCAATGGCAAAGTTGCAGTGATCGCACAGGGCGATCGACAGGCTTTCGTGCAACGCTGATCCCAGTTGCTGCCTGGCGCGCGCGATGATCAATTCGGTGGTGGTGATCACCTCGATCGGGATCTCCGAGAGCAGCTCACTCAGCCGACTGGTCAGCGCATGGTTTTGCAGCGCAAACACTTTTTCAATCAACTGCGCATCCAGCGGGTCACCCACGCGTTTTTGAAACGCCAGCCCGCGTCCCATCACCACCTGTTCCTGGCCCTGCTCGCCCAGTACGATAGCCACATTATTATTAAGTATTTTCGCAATCTTCATTATGCACCCTGCGGCAAGCTGAAATCAGGATAACGGTGATTTGACGCCATTTCATTGCGCCTATGATACCAGAACCCCATACAATAAAATTATCCCCCCATAATAAAATCCAATAAATTTATTTATCATTGAGTTAAATCAACACGGGATTTTATTTCGTGATCGCCCCGCTGTTAGCCGTAACACAACATCCGTAACACGTTATTTATCCGGTAGGCTTCTTCAAACAGAAAAATAAACACCCTGAACCGGACGTGCTCGCACGCCCCTTATTTCTCTTACCCTGTAAATCGTATCAGGAGCCTGTCATGCCTGAAGAAAGTACGCTATTACCCTGGTATAAACGGCTGAATCGCCAGCAATGGAAAGCGTTCTGGGCCGCATGGATGGGTTATATGCTGGATGGTTTTGATTTCGTCATTATTACGTTAGTGCTTACGGAAATAATGGCGGAATTTAATGTTACCACCGCAGAAGCCGCCGCATTAATTTCTGCCGCCTTTATTTTACGCTGGTTTGGTGGATTAGCCCTCGGCGCGATGGGGGATAAATACGGACGTAAAAGCGCGATGATCGCCAGCATTATATTATTTGCCGGTGGCACCTTCGCCTGTGGCATCGCCCCGAACTATACCTGGATGTTTATCGCCCGTGTTTTGGTCGGCATTGGCATGGCCGGAGAATATGGCACCAGCTCGGCCTATGCCATCGAAACCTGGCCGAAAGATATGCGTAACAAAGCCAGTGCCTTCCTCAATTCCGGCTTTTCAGCCGGGGCGATTCTGTCGGTGCTGGCTTACAGCTGGGTGGTGCCGCTGTGGGGCTGGCGCTCGTTATTTTACCTCGGCATTATCCCGGTGTTCTATGCCCTGTGGCTGCGCCGGGCCATCCCGGAAGCCGAAGAGTGGGCGGCGGCCAAAGCCAAAGCGGCAAAACCCGCAGAAACCATGATCGATACCCTGTTTCGCGGGCCAAATCGCCTGCGTAATACCCTCAACCTGCTGCTGGGTTTACTGGCTGCCGCGTCGCTCTACTTCTGTTTTGATCATCAGACTTCCGGGCTGATGACGGCGGTGCTGGCTGTCATCACCGCCGCGATCTTTATCCGCTTTCTGATACAAAGCGGCGGAGATCGCTGGCCCACCAGCCTGATGCTCACCGTCACCATCGTCTGCGTCTTTCTCTACGGTTGGCCAATCCACGCGCTGCTGCCAACCTACCTGAAAACCGAGTTGCATTACTCGCCGGAGGTGGTGGCACTGGTGTTCTCCTTCAGCCGCTTCGGTATGGGCCTCGGTTGTTGCATGGCGGGCATTGCCGCTGACCGCATCGGCACCCGTAAAACCTATGTGCTTAGCCTGCTGATTGCCCAGATGATCATCATCCCGGTGTTTATGCTTAACGGCTCCAGTGTCTGGCTGCTGTGCCTGTTGATCTTCCTGCAACAACTGTTTAGCCAGGGGGTCGGTGGCCTGCTGGCGAAGATGATCAGCGGCTACTTCGATACCGAACAACGCGCCGCCAACCTCAGCTTTATTTACAACATCGGCTCACTCGGCGGGGCGCTGGCACCGGTGCTGGGGGCGCTGATCGCCCAGCATGCTTCTCTCGGCAGCGCCCTTGGCGGTCTGTCCTTCGGCCTGACGTTCGTGGTGATGCTGCTGATTGGTTTTGATATGCCCTCTCGCGTGCAGCGCTGGCTAAAACCGCAGGCCGTGCGCCACTACGACACCGTCGATGGCACCCCACTTGCTGGCGCGTTCACGCGTGAAGAACGTGCTGCTCAGCCCCTTACCCCAATTAACTCAGGCAAACCCTGAAAGGAGAACCTATGACCGCAGGAAACCGTATTTATTTACACCGCCCGAATGATGCCGAGCCGCTGCTGGAAGCGTTCCGTACCCTGCCCGCAGCAGTAGTGGCGGATTGCATGAGCCGCCTGCCCGCACTCTCGGCAGAGATCAGTCTGAAAACCGCGCCGCAGCAACCGATTATGTGCGGCCTCGCGGTCACAGTGAAGGCGCGTTCGGGCGATAACCTGATGCTGCATAAAGCCATGGATATCGCCGGTCGCAACGATGTGATTATCCTGTCGAATGAAGGCGACCGCAGCCAATCGCTGATGGGTGAAGTGATGGCGACTTATGCCAGACAGCGCGGCATGGAGGGCATTGTGCTGGATGGGCCGGTGCGCGATATCGATGGCTTATCGCGCATGGATTTCCCGATCTACGCCGCAGGCGTGACGCCGGGTGGCCCGTTTAAAGATGGTCCGGGCGAAATCAACGTGCCGATTGCCTGTGGCAAAATCCATGTCGCGCCGGGCGATATTATCCTCGGCGATACCGACGGCGTGATTGTTATTCCCCGCCAGGATGCGGCGCGCATTCTGGAGGATGCACTGGCGTATTTGCAGGTGGATGAGCACAACTTCGAACTGGCGAAAACCGGCTCGCTGGAGCGTGGCTGGCTGGATGACACGCTGCGTCAGAAAAAGGTGGAAATTATCGACGATATTTATCGTTAAACGATCTGCCTCCTGTAGCGGCGCGATTTATCACGCGTCTTTTAAAACCCGCGCGATAAATCGCGCCGCTACAACACGCAGAATTTATGATGTGGTGCTCACTAGCTGTTTCCGCTGACGCTGCTCGCGCCAGACGGCAAAAATCCCTGCCAGCGCCACAATCGATGCGCCCATCAGCGTGTTCTCTCCTGGCAGGCTGTCGAGGAACAGATAACCAATTACCATCGACCACACCAGGGTGGTGTAATCAAACGGAGCCAGCAGGGAGGCATCAGCATAGCGCAGGCTCAGCGTCACCAGAATCTGTGCCATACCGCCAAACAACCCGCAGCCAATCAGCAGCAACAGCTGCGTGCCGTTGGGCATCGCCCAGCCAAATAGCGCAGTGGCAAGGCCGATCGCCGTTGTCATCAGCGAAAAATAGAACACAATCGCGCCCGGCTTTTCGATACCGTTGAGGAAACGAATTTGCACGTTAGAGATGGCAGTACAAAAGGCAGCAACCAGGGCGCACAGCACACCCACTCCGGCACTGGCGTGGGCAACGCTGCCGGAAAACAGGGTCAGTTTGGAAGATAACATCATCAGAATGCCGGAAAGACCCACCACCACCGCCAGCCAGCGCGAAGCCCGTACCCGCTCTTTCAGCAGCAACGCCGCCATGATCACCGTAAATAACGGTGCCGCATAGCTGAGCGCCGTGGCATCGGCCAGCGAGATATAAACCAGCGCCAGATAGTTGAAGTACATGCCACCGGTGCCAGAAAAGCCACGAATCAAATGGCCGAACAGATTACGGGTCTTCAGGCTTGCCAGCACCTCCCCCTGAATTTTCAGCCATAGCAGCAGCGGAAACAGCGCCACAAAACTGCGGAAAAAAATCACTTCACCGGTGGGAATGGTGCCGTTCAGTCCCTTCACGCACGCCAGCATCAGGGTGGAACACAGCGCCGCCATTATCTTCAGTAATACGCCTAATCTGGCATTCATTGCGTTAACCTTACTCTCTCTCTGCCAGTCACCTGCCGGCAGGACAACGTGCCTACGTTAGGGAGAGAATGCGGCGCGCGATAACACTTTTTTGTTCTGCCTGAATAGCAATAACTTATCGTCGTCAGTCATAGCATTTCGCTATTGCGCGACAGGGTTTCCCTCTTATTCGCCTTAAAACAAAGCCGATATAGTCCGGGAAAAGTGTCAATTTCCCGGCGCGGCCGCGATAACCATCATTGAGGGGCATAACATGACCATGAAAAGACGTACCACCATTGGGCTGGCGCTGCTGCCGCTGCTGGCTATCACTGCCGCCCATGCCGATCTGATGACAAACATTAAATCGAGCGGCGAACTCAAATGCGCGGTGTATTCCGATGTGCCGCCCTTCTCCTCGCCGGATCCGCAAACCCGTCAGCTGGCGGGCATGGATGTGGATTTGTGCCATGCGCTGGCTAAACAGATGGGCGTTAAAGCCACGCTGGTGCCGACCTCGGTAGAAGCGCGTATCGCGGTGATCGCCACCGGCCGTGCCGATGTGTTGATCGCCAACCTCGCCTACACCAAAACCCGCGGCAGCCAGATCCAGTTCAGCGACCCCTACTACGTCGCCAAAGAGATGCTGCTGGTGAAAGCGCCGCTGGCTGACAAACCCCTCAGCTACTTCAAAGGCAAGCGCATCAGTGCCACCAAAGGCACCACCTCGGAACAGTCGATCTACCTGAAAGGGGCAAAAGCGGTGACTTTCCAGGACACTGCCTCCGCCTTCCTGGCCGTTGAGCAGAACAAGGCGCTGGGCTTTGTCACCAACACCATGACCGGCGTCAAGATGATCACCCAGGCGAAAAAAGACGGTATCGACCTCGCGATGATCAAAGAACCGATGGCGCTGGAACCGATTGGCATCGGGATGAAGCGTGATGAGCCTGCCCTGCTGGCCAGCGTGAACAGCGGCCTGAAGGCGATGGACGATGACGGCACCATCGACAAAATCTGGGATACCTGGATTGGGCCGAAGACCGAATACAAAATGGTGCGTGAAGAGCGCGTACAGCCGCTCGCCAGTCTGAAATTCGAACCGCTGGAATAACCCATGCCCGTGATGTCGCACACTGATATCCAGCCTGCCAGCGCCCCCGCGCTGGTGGGTAGCGCCATGCTCACCCTCTCCACCATTGGCGCGCGTGCCTGGCTGGTGGAAGCGCCGGGAGGGTTTGATTTGCCCTCACAGCGTCGCATCTGGTCGCTGGCGCGCCTGCTGGCGGGCGATGACGAAGTAGAAGCGCTGATCCCCGGCGTCACTAATCTGCTGGTGCTGTTTCGTCATATCCCGGCAGATGAAACCCTGGTGCGCGCCCGGCTGCATACGGCCTGGGAACAGGCGCAGGCCGTTCATCCCCAGGGCAAGCTGATCGAAATTCCGGTGGATTACGGCGGGGAACAGGCTATCGATCTCGATGCGGTTTGCCGCCATACCGGTTTCAGCGCGCGCGAAGTGGTACGTCGCCATCATCAAAGCGAATACACGGTGTTTGCCCTCGGCAGCGCCCCCGGCTTTGGCTATCTGCACGGACTGGATCCACAGCTGGCAACGCCACGTAAAAAAGTCCCCTCTCTCAGCATGCTGAAAGGCACCGTCACCATCGGTGGCGCACAGGCGGGCGTATCAGCGCTGACCGGGCCGAACGGCTGGAACGCTATCGGTTATGCCGAGCTGGAGGTGTTTGATCCGCTGGCGGATCCCCCGGCGCTGATGGCACCTGGCGACCGTATCCGCTTTCTGCCGCAGAGGATTGAGCTGTGATTGAGATTGAACAGAGCGGCGCGCTGAATACGGTGCAGGATTTAGGTCGCTTCAATTACCGCCATATGGGCGTCTCGGTCAGCGGCGTGATGGACCCGCTGGCGCTGCGCGCGGGTAATCTGCTGCTCGGCAACGACGAGAACGCGGCGGCGATTGAGGTTCAGCTGTTTCCGTTTCGCGTGCGCTTTTTACAGGGCACCAGCATCGCCGTGACCGGTGCCGACTGCCGCGCCACGCTGGATGGCCATCCGCTGCCCCCCTGGTGGGGCTGCGGCGTGAAAACCGGACAGGTGCTGGAATTGCGTTACCCGCGCAGCGGCGCACGCGCTTATCTGTGCATCGATGGTGGCATTGACGTGCCCGTGGTGCTGGATTCACGCAGCACTGCGCTACGTGGCGCGTTCGGCGGACATCATGGCCGGGCGTTGCAGCGCGGTGACCGCCTGCCGCTCGGTGCCGCCAGTGGCCCGGCCCTGCCCACTTCCGGCATCGGTATTGAACCGCCGGAAAGCGCACTGCGCTCGCTGTTTCCACGCAACAGTGCGGGTGAGATCCAGCTGCGTGCCATTCCGTCCGGGGAGTATCACCTGTTTGCCGCTGATGCCGCTCGTTTCTGGCAGCAATCCTGGCAGATCTCCAACCAAAGCAACCGCACCGGTTACCGGCTGGCGGGGGATCCGATCTTCCCGTCACAAACGGTGGAGATGCGATCTTACGGACTGATCCCCGGCATCGTGCAGGTGCCGCCGGCAGGCGAACCGATCATCCAGCTGAGCGATGCCAACACCGCGGGTGGCTATCCCAAGATCGCCGGGGTGATCGAGCAGGATCTATGGCGACTCGGCCAGGTGCTGCCGGGCCAGTCGATCCAGTTAGTGAAAAGCGATGTACGCGAGGCCATCGCCATTGAGCAGGAAGTCGCGCACTGGCTCACCCGGCTGCGCCTGAGCTGTCTGCCGATGCGTAAGGCCATCAGCGTTTAACCAGAGCAAGGATCCGATACGATGAAGATTGATGTTAATTCCGATATGGGAGAAGGCTTCGGCGTTTATCAGCTGTGTGATGATGCCGCGCTGATGCAGGTGGTGTCATCGGCTAATATCGCCTGCGGTTTTCATGCTGGCGATCCGGCGATCATGACCAAAATGGTACGGCTGGCAAAGCAACATGGTGTCGGTATTGGCGCTCATCCCGGCCTGCCGGATCGTCAGGGATTTGGCCGTCGTGAGTTGCCTTTTTCCGCTGACGAGATCTGTCAGCAGGTGGCGTATCAGTTAGGTGCATTGATGGCGATAACGCGTGCCGAAGGGACAAAAGTCGCGCACTTAAGCTTCCATGCTGCGATGGGTAATATCATCAATCGCGACGAAAAGCTGGCGCAGCAGGTGATGGCGTGGGTGGCACGCATCGACAGCTCGCTGATTATCTTTGCCCAGCCGGATACGATTATTGAACGTGCCGCGCAGGCGGCAGGATTAACAACCCTGACGCTGTTTCTCGCTGACCGCGCCTACGATGCGCAGGGTCGTCTGGTGCCACGCGGTGTGGCAGGTGCGGTGATTAACGAGGAAGGCGCGCTGCGCGCCAGGGTGCGGCAGTTTCTGCAACAGGGCACCGTCACCACCATCGAGGGAGAAGAACTGGCAGTGCGCGCCCGCTCGATTCTGGTCCACAGCGATACCCCCGGTTCACTGGCGCTCGCCAGCATCGTGCGCAGCGAAGTGGAGGCCAACGGCCACCAGGTGGCCCCGGCGGCGGAGGTGGTGGGGTGATTCACCCGTAGCGGCGCGATTTATCGCGCGGGTTTTTAAAAGACGCAGGATAAAAAACGGTCGCCAGTGGCGACCGTTGCTGCTATTTATCACGGCAACCGGCACAAAATGCCGCGATACGGTCACAGCCAGTCTGTAAACGCTCCATGCTGGTGGCGTAGGAGAGACGAATAAACGGACTCATGCCATAGGCCGCGCCCTGCACCGTCACCACATGTTGTTCCTCAATCAATGCCAGCACAAAATCCGCATCATTATTGATATGACGGCCACCGGCGCTGACTTTGCCAATATATCCGGCGATATTCACAAACAGGTAAAATGCCCCCTGCGGTCGATGGCAACGCAAACCATCAATCGCGGTCAGACGCTCCAGCACATAATCCCGGCGTTCGCGGTAAATACGTGCGCGTTCCTGCAACAAATCCTGCGGGCCTTCCAGCACCGCGACTGCCGCCGCCTGAGTCAGCGTAGTCACGCCACCGCTGTTCTGGGTGTTGACGTTACTCATCGCCTTAATCAGCGTTGCCGGACCGCCGCAGAAACCAAGGCGCCAGCCAGTCATCGAATACGCTTTTGATACGCCGTTCACCGTCAGCACGCGGTCATACAGACGGGGTTCCACCTGCGCCAGGGTGTAAAAACGAACGTCGTCATAAATCAGGTGTTCGTAGATGTCATCCGTCATGATCCACACCTGCGGGTGGCGCAGCAGCACCTCTCCCAGCGCCTGCAACTCCGCTTTGCTTGCCACCGAACCGGTTGGGTTGCTCGGGTAGTTAAGCAACAACCATTTGGTTTTATCGGTAATCGCTGCGTCCAGCTGTTGCGGCAGCGGTTTGAAGCCGTTTTCCTGCGCACAAGGCAGCGGCACCGGAATACCACCGGCAAACTTCACGATGTCGACATAGCTGATCCACGATGGCGTCGGGATCACCACTTCATCGCCTGGATTGATGGTCGCCAGAATGGCGTTAAAGATGATTTGCTTGGCACCGCCCGCCGTCAGGATCTGGCTGATATCGTAATCCAGCTGGTTATCACGTTTGAATTTCAGCTGAATCGCTTTGCGCAGTGCCGGGGTGCCATCAGTGGGAGGATAACGGGTATCTCCGGCGCGGGCCGCCGCGTATGCCGCTTCAATGGCGTGCTCCGGTGTCGGGAAGTCTGGCTCACCGGTAGAAAGTGCCACCACATCAATCCCCTGCGCCGCGAGATCGCGCGCTTTCTGGGTCATGGCGACGGAGGCGGAAACAGTGACATTCTTTAATCGATCGGCTATCTCGGGCATGGGGTACTTCCTGATCTCAGGGTCAGAAGAAACGGCGCTGCACGCCAATAACGCGCAGGGCCAGCAAGGTTCTCTGAGGATAGGTTTTTGCCCGAAGCCACCGTTAATAGAGCTTTGTTGTGGTGATATAACACAAAACGATGACACGACCGGTCGCACACTTTGGCAGCAAATCCAGCACATTGCGCGGAAATGCGCGGCGGGTCACGCAGTTGCCGCGCCAGATATGTTAAAAAAGTGTTACTTTCAGTTGTTTTTACGCGCCATCCTGGCGCATCGCTGTTGTCAGCCATTCATAACGCTGATAGGAAAACGCACCAAAACGGTGCGAAACACCTTGCCTGAACATTTGTTGAACAGGCATGGAGTCAACTCAGCAAAAGCCTTAGGAGGCACACTGGCCGTCCCCTCCTGTCTGAGTTCAATCACTAAACCTTATTCTGGCATCAACTTTGCTTGATGCTGATATGCGTTCCGCTGGAGGGAGTGACCATGAATCTTCGCCGTCTTAAATATTTTGTCAAAATTGTCGATGTGGGCAGTCTGACGCAGGCCGCCGATATCTTGCATATCGCCCAGCCTGCCCTGAGCCAGCAGCTGGCGACCCTGGAAGGGGAAGTGAATCAACAACTGCTCATCCGTACCAAGCGCGGCGTCACACCCACCGAAGCGGGTAAAACGCTCTATTCACATGCCCAGTCCATTTTGCGCCAGTGCGAACAGGCGCAAAGTGCGATTGATCGTGTTGGCGCGTCGCTCAGCGGCAGCGTCTCTGTCGGCCTGGCGCCGGGCACGGCGGCACAAAACCTTGCCCTGCCGCTCATGATGGAAGTGCAGCAGCAGCATCCCGGCATCGTGTTGTATTTCAATGAGAACTTCGGCACCACGCTGAGTGAGCTGATCATGAATGGCCGCATGGATATGGCGGTGATCTATGACCATCGCAACATCCACGGCCTGCGTTTTATGCCGCTGATGAAGGAAGATCTGTGCTTCGTCTGCCCCTTCAGCCTCGGGAAACCGCTGAAGGAGATCCGTCTGGCGGATGTGGCGAAATACGATCTGTTCCTGCCGCGTATCTACAACATCATGCGCAAAGTGCTGGACGATGCCTTTGTGCAGAACAACCTGCAATATCAGGTGAAATGCGAGATCGAATCGCAAACCACCCTCAATGCAGCGCTCTCCGCCGGGCTGGGTGCCACCATCATGCCGGAATCTGCCGCGCGGGCGATGTTGAAAAATGCCGATGCGTGGATGGCGAAGATTGTCGAGCCGGATGTTCAGGCATCGCTCTCGTTCTGCATGTCCGATCATCTGCCGCTATCGCAGCCAGCAGAAGCGGTAAAAGCGATTCTGCTGTCGCTGATGTCACGCCGCAACGTCGAAAACCATCCACTGACGCTGGTGGGATAAGCCTCGCTTATTGCCGCAAAGCGAAACCCTCTTACTGCCCGTCTGACGAACGCGCTAGATTGACTGCATCAGTTGCCCGCTCACGCGGGCTTTGTTGTCTTTCGCTTTGACGGGAACCTCATGGAAAAATCCGCAATACCGCTGCCGACGCTACGTGCTATCGCGCGCAGGATGCGCCGCGCCGGGTTGAGCCGCCTGGAGCTGGGCGGTAAAGACTGGTCGGTGCGCCTGACCTTCGCCGCCGCGCCACCTGCCCCTCCTCCGGCGCCCGAGATCCTCCCCAGTGCCACGCTTGCCGTTGGCGCGCCGATGCCGGGTACCCTGCTACTGCGCCATCCGCTGAGCCAGCAGGATTTTGTCCAACCCGGTCAGCAGGTGCAACCCGAGGAGCTGCTGGCACTGGTGCAAGTGGGTCCGCTGTATTTGCCCGTCACCAGCGCCACCGCTGGGCGGGTGGAACAGGTCACTGCGGGGAGCGGTACGCCAGTGGAATATAACCAGGAAATCATGATAATTCATCAAGATAACCCCGCACTTCCGCGGTTATAAGGGTCGCTTATTGCCTCAAAATTTTTATGTCTTATCCCCGTACAACATAACTGCATAAAGTCAGAAAAAGATCAGAAACGCGCCACAGCCAACAGGCCCGGCGATGACAGGAGAGGCAAATGCCATTTTCAGATTACAAAACTGCACTGGTCACCGGCGCATCAGCCGGGATGGGTGAAGCGATTGTTGAACGTCTGTGCCAGGAAGGGATCACCGTTCACGCCGTAGCGCGTCGTAAAGAACAACTGGCCGCGCTGGCGGAACGCACCGGCTGCATTCCACACGCGGTGGATGTCAGCGATCTCAACGCGTTGACGGCGCTGTGTCAGGACCTGCACATCGACATTCTGGTGAACAATGCCGGGTTGTCGCATCCGGGATCGATTCTCGATGCCGATGAAAGCGTGATCGACACCCAGGTGGATGTGAATCTGCGTGCGGTGCTGCATCTGTGCCGTCTGCTGGTGCCGGGCATGGTGGCACGCGATCGTGGTCATGTGTTCAACATCACCTCCATCGCCGCCATCTACAACTTTGGTGGCAACTCGGTGTACCACGCCACCAAAGCCGGGGTGCATGCCCTGTCGCGCCAGTTGCGCGTTGATTGTTATGGCAAGCGGGTACGTATCACCGAAATCTGCCCGGGCCGTGTCGCGACGGACATCTTCGGCAACGTCTCTGGCGATCACGAAGAGGCACGTCGCCGTTTTATTGATGGCTTTGAGCTGCCGCAGGCGAAAGATATCGCGGACTGCGTCGCCTTTGCCCTGGCTGCACCGGTGGCGGTGAATATCGGCAATATCGAGATCACCCCAACCTTGCAGGTGCCGGGCGGCCTTTCCACCATGCGACCCGGCGACCGCGCCGGGTCGTGATGTCATAAGAGGGTAAACGATGGCACTCGATTTCAGTAGTGTGATAACCGGCCACTTCGGCCAGATGATCGTAGACGGAACGGTTGTCACCCTTGAACTGGCGTTGGGTGCCTGGCTGCTGGCGATGGCCCTCGCCATGCTGCTGGTGATCATCCGCCTGACCAATCAACGCATTGCTGTCGGGCTGGTGAAAGCCTATGTCTCGTATCACCGCAATGTGCCGACGCTGATTCAATTGATGATGTGGTATTTCGCCATTCCGACGCTGCTGCCGGAAGCACTGCAAATGTGGATTAACGACTACAACGCAGAGTTTCTGTTTTCGCTGGTGGCGCTCGGTCTGTGCCAGGCCGCTTACTTCTCGGAAGATATCCGCAGCGGACTGCGTGCCATCCCGGATGGTCAAAACGAAGCCGCGCGTGCGCTTGGCATGGGCTTTGTCCGCGCCATGTGGTCGGTGATTCTGCCGCAGGGCATTCGTAATGCGCTACCTTCATTAATCAACCACACGGTGCTGTTGTTCAAAAATACCAGCCTGGCGATGGTGATTGGCGTGGCGGAATTGACCTATGTCACGCGCGACATCGAGAACCAGACCTTCCGAACCTTCGAGTCCTATTTTGTCGCGACTGTGGGTTATCTGTTCTTCTCCCTGTTGCTGATGGGCCTTGGTGCATTGCTGGCCCGTCGCTTTCAGCGCGTCTATGCGAGGTAATGGCGATGCTTGAGATGTTCACCATTTTGCATGACAACGGCATGCTGCTGTTAATGGGCCAGTACCCGAATGGGCCGCTGGGCGGGGTGCTCTGCACGCTGTTGATCTCGCTGCTGGCGGTGTTGTTTGCCTTCCCGGTGGGCGTGCTGCTGGGCCTGGCGCGCCTGTCACCCTGGCGCTGGCTGAGCTGGCCCGCGACCTGCTGGGTCTACCTGCTGCGCGGCATTCCGCTGATGATGGTGGTGTTCTGGACCTACTTCTGCGTGCCGCTGCTGATTGGTCACAACATCAGCGGCTTCACCACCATGCTGTGTACGCTGGTGATTTATGAGAGCGCCTATATCGCCGAAATCGTGCGCGGCGGTATTCAGGCGTTGCCACACGGGCAATATGAAGCAGCACGCGCACTCGGCATGGGACATATCAAAACCCTGCGTCTGGTGATCCTGCCACAGGCGCTGTTTAACACCCTGCCCAGCCTGGTCAGCCAGCTGGTGTCGATCATCAAAGACAGCACCCTCGGCTATGTGATCAACGTGCCGGAGTTGACCTTCGCCGCCAACCAGGTGAGCAACCAGCTGCTGACCAAACCTTTCCAGGTGTTCGCCATTGTGGCGCTGAGCTACTACCTCATCTGCTTCAGCCTGACGTGGCTTGCCAACAAACTTGAAGCGCGACTCGCGCAGAAACGTCGTCAGCCGCCAGTGGAAGCCCCCATCGTGGCCCCGGCGGTGATGTTGACTAAAACCCCATCACAATAAGGAACGGCTATGCGACCGATGATTCTGTTTAATCAGGTCAACAAATGGTACGGCGCGTATCAGGCGCTGACCGACCTAAGTGCCGAGATCAATCCCGGCGAAGTGGTCGTGGTTTGCGGCCCGTCTGGCTCCGGCAAATCGACGTTAATCCGCACCGTCAACCGGCTGGAACCTATCGAAGGCGGCCAGATTGTGTTTGATGGTATCGATATCCACGGCAGCAGCACGCGCCTTAACCAGCTGCGCACGCGTATTGGTTTTGTTTTCCAGAGTTTTAACCTGTTCCCGCATGTGTCGGTGGCAGAGAACATTATGATGTCACCGATGAAGGTGCTGGGCGTCAAACGTTCCGAAGCACGCCAGCAGGCAGGAGAGCTGCTGGAACGGGTTGGATTATCGCACAAGGCGGATGCTTATCCGGCGCAGCTGTCGGGCGGTCAGCAGCAGCGTGTGGCGATTGCCCGTGCACTGGCGATGAAGCCGCCAGTGATGCTGTTTGATGAACCCACGTCAGCACTCGATCCGGAAATGGTCGGTGAAGTGTTGTCGGTGATGCGCGGCCTGGCGCAGGAAGGCATGACGATGATGTGTGTCACCCACGAGATGAATTTTGCGCGTGAAGTGGCCGATACCATCTGGTTTATGGATCAGGGCCAGATTCTGGAAAAAGCCACGCCGGAGAAATTCTTCACCCAACCGCAGCATCCGCGCGCCCAGCGCTTCTTAAGTGATTTACGATCCCATTGATTCAGGTTTGCGCGATTTATCGCGCAACGCCTCAAACCAACGTCATGTCTGAATAGTTATGATATTTCTGTGAAATTCCTTCCCGCCCGTTGCTGCCTCACGTTAATTTCCTGTCGACCTTAGTACACTTCCCTCCCCTGTTCGCCAGGTACAGCTGCATATTCTCCATTTGATCATTATCCAAAGGAATGAATTTATGAGCGTGGGATCAGTTTCGGCTTCATACGGTACGATGACAAATACCCCTGATAGTGGCTGGCGTTTTGTGCAGTTAAGAACTACCGCTCACAATCCTCTGGATGAAAGCAATCTGGTTGTCGATATGGGTGTGGGAAGTGTCAGTAACGTCACACTTAATAACTGTAAGATTGGCATTAAAAATACTGAACAGCATCTCTGGGAGGCTGTCTACTCACGCAATGGGGAAATAAAAATAAATAACTGCGAGATAAAAGGCATCGTCTATGCACCAAATTATCTCACTGAAGCTGACCAATGTTTAATTGAAGGAAAAGTTCAGGGCTTTAGTGGCACCATCAACCTGACTGAGACGGAGATCAGAAGCCAGGATTACACCAATGTAAAACTGATGCCGCAGTCAGGATTTTGTGAGTGGATTTGCCCGGTGAAAGGCAGCCATGACGCGGTTTATCAATTTAATCTGAGTGAAGTTAATTATTATAAAGACCTTTTAAAACCTGTCATCGGAGGCGATATTCTTCCTCATGTGGCGGTTGAAAATATTGATAACAATGTCAGGTGTGAAAAAAAATGCAAAATATATGGCGATGTGGTTATCCTCTTTTATGAAGAAGGACTGGCCACAAGGAAAATGGAGATTATTGATTCAATGGTCGCCGGAAATCTCCTGAACCGTGCTGGCGATACGCTTGTGGAAAGAAGCAGCGCAAAAGCCGTATACAGTAATATTGGCATGACAGAGATAAATAATTCTACGGTGGATTTTATTTATACCAATGATAGTGACACACTTATTCACAACCATTCTATTGTCAGGCAGGGCGGCATTCTGGGTGGTCAAAACAATGAGATATTATCTTCAACAGTCAATGGTTCATTGAAACTACTGGGACAAAATCTGGTTATAGGAAAAGACGCCGTTGTTAATGAGATCTGTTTACCGCGCCTGGATGAGGCCACCGGTTTTATTCCGCAGATAACCCTTCAGAGTGGCGCAACCCTGCATTCTCTGGTTACCCATGGATACCCGTGCCGTATTGGCATCGGGCAAGGGGCCGCCTTCACGCCATCAATCATCCCTGAAAATGTGGAAATCTATTACTTTTAACCTGAAAACCGCGCGATAAATCGCGCCGCTACGAAAACGTGCAATTATTGGCCTGGTCGGCATAAATGCCGCCCCTACAACGTAGGGGGCGAATTTATTCGCACCAGGGATTGAAGCTCAAGACGGTAGTTACGGTACTGTGCGATTTGTAGCGGCGCAATTTATTGCGCTGGTTTGGTCTGTGTCAATGATGCCGTCAGCAATCCACCCACACCGCACCAGCATCGGCTGACTGCACGCACTGCCCGACCCAGCGAACGCCCATCAAGCCCGCATGCACATCGGGATACCAGAAGTTCTCCAGAAACGCCTGATCACCACGGTCGGTGGCATCCATCGCCAGCGCAAAACGACGATAGAGATTAGACCAGGCTTCAAACAGCCCTTCAGGATGGCCGCCGCCAATACGATCGTCCTCCAACGCGCGTCCATACAGATATCCCATACCGCGCTCCAGAATCTGCACCGGCTCGCCCTGCACTTCGTAACGCAGCTGATTTGGCTGTTCGTCCCACCATTCCAGGCTGGCCTTCTCGCCAATCACCCGCACTTTTTGGCCGTGCATGGAACCGCAGTTCACCGCCGAGGCCCACATGGTGCCCACCGCGCCGTTGTCATACTCCATCATCACAAAGGCATTATCTTCCAGCGGTGCACGGCTTTTGACAAAGCTCTGACGGCTGCACAGCAGGCGTTTAACTTTCAGCTTCGGCACCATGGTTTCAGCGATAAACAGCGGATGGGTAGCGAGATCTCCCAGCACATAACTGGGGCCAACAAAGCGCGGATCGACACGCCATTTGGTGCTGGGGTTTTGCAGTTCCACCGCCTCGTTATGGAAACCGTGGGCAAACTGCATATTGATGATGCGAATCTCTCCCAGCAGGCCTTCGGCGATCATCTCCCGTGCCTGATGAATCAACTGATGACCGGCATAGCCGTAGGTCACGCCGATGATTTTTTTCTTCTCTGCACAGAGTTTTTCCAGCTCATCAGCCTCGGCGACGGTGAAGCACAGCGGCTTTTCACACACCACATGCAGCCCGGCATGTAACGCGGCACGACAAATGTCGAAATGGGTGTTGTTGGGGGTGGCGATGGACACCGCCTCGATACCGTCGGCGCGTGCCGCTTCCGCCGCAAACATCGTTTCATAATCGGGATAGCAGCGATCTGCCGTTACGCCAAGCGCCACGCCAAATGCCCGGCCACGCTCGGCGTCGATATCGAACGCCCCAGCCTGCAAGACAAAATTGCCGTCACGCAGAGCTGCGGAACGGTGAATGTAACCAATCTGGCTGGTGCCGCCGCCGCCAACCATACCCCAGCGCAGTGAACGTTCGAGAGCTTTAGTGCCGTTAATCATGATGTTGTCCTCAGAATCCGACCGATTGCAGATAGTGCAGGCTGGCAGTGACATCGCGCAGGCTGGTGTCAGCATTGCGCGGGTCGCGCTCCTGTTCGATGGTGATCCAGCCCAGATAATCACGCTCCGCCAGGAAGGCGCGCACCGCCGGATAATCAATCGCCCCTTTACCTATCGGGCACATCACGCCTTCAGCGCAGGCGGCAAAGAAATCCACACCACGGGCGATAACAGCACGCCACACCGCCTCGTTAACGTCTTTGAAGTGCAGATAATCGATGCGATCCCAGTAGCGATTCAGCCAGGTAATCGGGTCCATGCCGGAGTAGTACAGATGGCCGGTATCGAGGCACAAACCGGCCACCTCGTGCGGGATATCCTGCACCAGCTGTTCCAGTTCATCGGCGAATTCAATGCAGCCACCAGCATGGGGATGGATCACCGCACGCACGCCATATTCCTGCCAGGCGATCTCACTCAGGGTGGTGATGTGCTGCATCATGCGCTGCCAGTCGGCGGATGACAGACGTGGTGCTTTATCGGACTGACCGGCATATTTCGCCCGCTCAGGATTACCGAAATCGATAATCACCAGATAGGGAGCAGGTTGATTGACGCCGTGGGTTTTCTCAGCCGTCGGCACCTGGGACAGGTTGCGGCAGATGTTGTGCGTCAGCACCACCATTGCCGGGAAATTTGCTTCGCTCACCAGGTCGTCAAACAGGGTGCCTGCCACCAGCGACAGGTTGTGCAACTCCAGCTGCTGGCGCAGTTCGCTGGCATCCACCGGCAGGTAGCTCCACGGGCCAAGTTCAATGCTGCGGTAACCCGCTTGCGCGGCTTCACTCAGGACTTTTTGCCACGGCGGCAGGAAGGGGTTTTTCGGATCATCAACGCCCCAGCTACAGGGCGCATTGGCGATATGGATAGTCATGATCGTTCCTTGCTGTGATTGATGGGGCAAGTATCAAATAAAAATTTCATCTTCAACAAGCATGAAACTTTCATTTTTTGATAACGATCATGTTATTTTTCATCATATAAATGATAGTTTTTTATCATTTATATTAAAAACAGCGCGATAAATCGCCCCGTTACAAATTCTCACGCGTCACAATATCGAACGGCAACGTCACCTGGGTGAAATGCTCGCCGCCAGCAGCCTGACGCTGTTGCAGGGTCTGAATCAGCGTCAGCGCCAGATCCTCAATGCGATGTCGCAGCATCACCGTGATAGTGCCGTCAATCAATGCCAGATCGCCATCACTGACCGGGCCGTGACAAATCAACGCCACCCGCCGCTGCGACTGTTCACGCAGGGCACGGATCACCCCTTCAACCCCACCGCATGGCGCAAAGATCAGTGCCAGATCGGCATGGTCATCCAGCAGGCGACGTGTCGCCTGATAACCGCCTTCAATCGACTCGTGGGTTTTTAACGGCTCCAGCACCCGGCGCGTGCTGTCCTGTTCGCGCAGGTAGGAACGGAAGCTGATCTCGCAGCTCTCCTGGCAGGTAAAACGATGGTCGCCCACCAGCACCCCCACCGGGCCAGGCTGATGCAGCACATGCTTCGCCATCCAGCCTGCGGTACGCCCGGCTTTCTGGTTATCCAGCCCGAAGTAACCCGCGTGACCACAGGGGGAAAAATTGGAAAACAGCGCATAAACCTTCACCCCCTGGCGCGATACGCTTTCAATCGCCCGGCGGATTAGCGGATGGTCGAGCGCCACCAGCCCAATCGCGTCCACCTGTCGCGCCAGGGTATGCAGCGAGTCCACCACCGCATCGACATCATCAATGTCATGCCAGAAAAACTGCGGTTCGCTGCCCACCGGATGCAATGGCTGCGCCTGCGCGCGCAGGGCGTCGGTCAGCGACTGATAAAACGAATAGCTTTTCGCCAGCAGAATAAACCCCATACGCAGCGAGACTGCGGGCACCGGCTGCCCCGGGTGCAGTAAAGGCATCAGATCAGCGCGATAACCCAGACGGCTCGCCGCCTCCAGCACCTTCTGTTCGGTGGCGGCGCGCACCGGCGCACGGCGATTAAGCACGCGATCGACTGTTGCCACACCGACACCGGCCGCAGCGGCGATGGCGTTCATGGTGATTTTACTCATGCCAGACTTCCACGATTGAATGATAGAAAAATTATCAAAAATAATGCCTCATCCGCATCAAAAGTGCGAACAATTCGCGCCGGAAATCGTCATCAAATCGCAATGTCTGATAGAGAATCTCTCATAATTTTGATCCCCTTCGCAAAAATGAAATGAATAATTCCACACCAATATCATTCGGAATAAATGTTTGATAATTATTTCTACGACGACGCCTGAAAACGGGTTGATGGATTTGCATCAGCAAAGCGTTCGAACGGTCTGCTGCGCCTTTCTATAGTGGTTAACGGCCTGCCTGGTCGCCCGGTGTGTTACGTATCGAAGAAAAACGGAGATGATATGTTCCCCTCAACCTTACCTGTACCCCGTCGTCACCCTGTTAACCAGATTCCCGCATTGCGCTGGGGCATTGTCGGCCCCGGCTGGATTGCCGACCACTTTGCCAATGCGCTGCGCCATCACACGCAACAACAGCTGGTGGCGGTCGCGTCACGCAGCATAGAGAAAGCGCAGGCGTTTGCCAGCAAATGGGATATCCCCCACGCCTGCGCAGGTATCGACGCCTTGCTGAGCCGCAACGATATTGATGTGGTGTATATCGCCACACCGCATAACCACCATTTCCCGGATGGTTTGCGTGCGTTGCAGGCGGGCAAGCATGTGCTGATTGAAAAGCCGCTGGCGCTGAATGCGCAGCAGGCATGGCAATTACAGCAGGAAGCACAGCAACAGCAGCGCCTGTGCATTGAAGCCATGTGGTGCGACTACGCACCAAAATACGATGTGATCCGTCAGCTGCTGGCGGATGGCGCGCTCGGTGAGGTTCATACCCTGATTGCCGATCATGGCGAGTATTTCACCCAGGATCACCGTATTTTTAACGCCGATCTCGCCGGTGGTCCGATGCTGGATCTCGGCAGCTATCTGATCAGTTTTAGCGTGCTGGTGGCGGGCGCACCGGACCGCATCGTCGCCGTGGGGCAGCCTGCGCCTGGCGGCGTCAACGGCCAGACATCAATGCTGCTGACCCATCCCGGCGGGATGCATGCGGTCCTCAACACCACCTTATTCAGCAACACACCGGGCACGGCGGTGATTGCCGGTCGCGATGCCACCCTGTATCTCGATGGGCAGTTCTACGCTCCGGGCAATTTCCGTCTGACATCCAGCGATGGCCGCCACACGCTGCGCTGGGAAGAACCCACCAATCGCTATATCCAGCTTTCTCATGAAATCGAACATACCGCCTGGTGCATCCATCAGGGCCTGACCGACTCACCGGTTCGTCCGCTTGCCACCTCGCTGGCAACGCTAAACGCGATGGATGAAGTGAGACGCCAGATCGGTGTGGTTTTCAATGAAGAGCGACCGGCTTAACGCGCAGGAGAAAACAATGAAAATCGCTTTTGACGTCGATGTCATCCGTGACCTTGGTATCACCCGCATGGTGCACCAGGTGGCGGAATGGGGCTACAAGTACATTGAACAGTCGCCGCATCCGCAAATTAACCCGTTCTATAAACACCCGAAAGCCAGCCGTGAAATCATGACGGAATACAAGAACGCGCTGCGTTCGACTGGCCTGGAAATATCCTCGTTTATCGTGGTGTATCGCTGGTCCGGTCCGGATGAATTGCGTCGCCAGGCGGCGGTGAAGAACTGGAAGCGCATGATCGAGATCGCCGTGGAAATGGGGGTGCCGGTGATCAATACCGAGCTGTCCGGCAACCCGAATGAGCCGGAGATCTGTGAAGAGATGTTCTATCGCTCGATGGAGGAACTGCTGCCGATTATCGAGCGTGAAGGGATCCGCGTGGAAATTCAGGCGCATCCATGGGACTTCTGCGAAGAGAGCAACGAAACGGCGGATATCGTGAAGTCATTCCGCAGCGATCATGTGAAATACATCTACAGCGCGCCGCATACCTTCTTCTATGACAAAGGCAAAGGCGATGTGAAAAGCATGCTGCAATACGCCGGTGATGACCTGTCACATATGCTGATTGCCGACACCATGAACCACACCAAACATTGTCGCTATATCGTGAACCCACCGGGCGTGGATGCCACCATCCACCAGCATGTGGGGGTTGGCGAAGGTGAAGTTAATTTTGATGCCCTGTTCGAAGCGTTGCGCGAGATGGATTTCGCCAACCGCAGCTTTAAGGTTGGCGGGGAATCGATCATCTCGGCGGCACTGTTCGGTTATCCCGAGAAGATGAAGTATCAGGCGGTGGAAACCCGCGAACTGATTGAACGCGAGTTGTTGTAAAAGCGAGCTACAGTATCTGCACCTACTTGTAGCGGCGCGATTTATCGCGCGCGATGTCGGAAAAAAACGCGCGATAAATCGCGCCGCTACAAGGTTGTCAGAATTGGACCGTGACAAACTCCCCCTGCGTCAACGACAGCTGCGCCGCTTCCGCAATCGCCTGGGCGCGCAGGCCATCCTGCAATCCCGGCAGGTCCGCCACCGGTTCTCCACCGATATGGCGCAGAAACGCATCCAGATGGGTGTAATAGGTGTCACGCACCCGGCTGAACCAGTCGGCATACAGGCCCGGCTGGGTAATCCCCTGGCCCTGATACAAGGTCGCACCGCGCACCGACTGACTTTCCGATGCCAGCATCCCTGCACTGCCCATCACGCTGATACGCTCGTCGTAGCCATAGGCGGTACGCCGGGTATTATCCAGCTGCGCCAGCGCCCCCTGCTGCATCCGCATAATCAGCACCGAAGTATCGACATCAAAATCACGGATTTCCGGCATCGCCAGCGCCGCCCCCATCGCCCCGACGGTGGTGACTTCATCGTCCGTCAGCCAGCGCAGCAGATCGAAGAAATGAATGGCCTGATCACGCATCTGCCCACCCGATGCTTGCAGGTAGCTCAGCGGCGGCAACTCGGACGCCCGGCATACCATCTGGATCAGCTCCGTCCGGCCAATGACCCCCTGCCGCAGCTGCGCTTTCAGCTGCTGATGGCTGCGATCAAAACGGCGGTTAAAACCGACGGTGATCGGCACCTGCACCGGCGAAATCTTTTCCACCACATCGCGTGCGCGATCCAGTGACAAATCGATCGGCTTTTCGCAATACACCGCCTTGCCTGCCATCACCGCCTGCTCCAGCAGATCGGCATGAGTCGGCGTGGCGCTGGCGATCAGCACCCCATCGATCGCATCGCTGGCAAGTGCCTGCTGCACGCTGGCCGCCTGCGCGCCATAGCGCTGCGCGACCGCTTCTGCGCGGGCGGCATCGATATCACACACCAGCGCCAGTTCCACGCCAGGATGCGCCGCCAGATTCGCGGCATGAACCTGGCCGATAAAACCACTACCAATCAAAGCAAAACGTTGCGGTGACCGCATGATAAAGCTCCTGTTTGTTCACACTTCAGAGGTCTGTTGCTTGTCAAAATAGCCGCTTCTGGCAGGCTGTCTGAACGCGGTTTTTGATGGAATTCACTCAGATGAAGGCGATGACGCTGGCAGAACTGGCAAAACGGGCAGGCGTGGGCGTGGCGACGGTGGACCGGGTGTTGAATGACCGTGGCGGCGTCTCACCGGCGATGACCAAAAAAGTGCTGCAGATCGCGCGTGAGACCGGACTAAAACGCATTCTGCCGGAGGAGCACCGTCATCCGTGGCAGATTGAAGTGCTGCTGAGCAGTAACGGTTCGTTCTTCTTTCAACAACTGGCACAGGATTTCGCCACCCTGGCGGATGAACTGGGCTATCGCCGCCTGCGGCTGCATCGCACCCTGATACCGGAAAACGCGCCAGAGAAGCTGGCGGCACATATCGAAGCCAGCAGCAAAAAAATGGATGCGCTGATTGTCTTCGCCCATGAAAATCCGCTGATTTATCAGGCGCTGGCGACATGCCAGGCGCGTGCGGTGCCCGTGATTACGCTGGTAACCGATCTGCCCGATGCAGCACGCCTGTGCCATGTCGGTATCGATCAATACAAAGCCGGTCGCACCGCCGGGCTGATGCTCGGCAGCATGCTGTCCCAGCCGGGTGAGGTGGTGCTGGTCAGTGGTCGGGCCGATTACCATGCGCATCGTCAGCGTATCGAAGGATGCCAGGCGGTGCTGGCTGAACGCTTCCCGCAGCTCCATCTCAACGCTATTCTCGCCGGGCAGGATGAGCGCGAACGTATCAGCCGCCTGCTGGAAAAAACGCTGGCGCATACTAAGCAGATTGTCGGCCTGTACAACACCGGGATGGGCAATACCCAGATTTATGAAGCGCTGGCGCGCCACCGTCTGAGCGGCAAAGTGGTGTACGTCACCCATGAGCTGTACAACACCACGCGCCTGCTGCTGGAAAAACAGGTGCTGACGCTGACGCTCGATCAAAACACCCAGCGCCATGCGCAGCTGGCCCTGACGCTGCTGCTGCGCTACCTCGAAGAGGGTGAGCAGCCGGATACCCGGCAAGCGGGCAAAGTGGACTTTATGCTTTTTACGCAAGAGAACTTTGCATAACCGCACTTTGCATCTCATCGCCAGCGCGGTTAAATCGCCGTTGACTGCGACTGCTACACTCAGTGGCAGCTAAAAACGCAACCTCAACAAGGCGAAATCACTATGTCGGAACATCAGTATCAGCCCGCAAAAGTCTGGACCTGGGACCCGGAAGCCAAAGGCAACGGCGCTAAGACCAACCGCCCGACGGCCGGACCGACCCATGAGAAAACGCTGCCGGTCGGCAAACATCCGCTCCAGCTCTACTCGCTCGGTACGCCAAACGGCCAGAAAATTACCATTCTGCTGGAAGAATTGCTGGCGCTCGGCGTCACGGCAGCCGAATACGACGCCTGGCTGATCCGTATCGGCGAGGGCGACCAGTTCTCCAGCGGTTTCGTTGACGTTAACCCGAACTCCAAAATTCCGGCGCTGAGCGACCACTCGGTTAATCCGCCGCTGCGCGTGTTTGAATCCGGCAACATTCTGCTGTATCTGGCGGACAAATTCGGCCACTTCCTGCCGAAAGACATTGCCGGTCGCACCGAAGCACTCAACTGGCTGTTCTGGTTGCAGGGATCTGCCCCTTATCTCGGCGGCGGCTTCGGCCACTTCTATCACTACGCACCGGAAAAAATCGAGTACGCCATCAACCGCTTCACGCTGGAAGCGAAACGTCAGCTGGATGTGCTGGATCGCCAGCTGGCGAATCACCGCTACCTCGGCGGTGATGAATACAGCATCGCCGATATCGCCACCTGGCCGTGGTACGGCAACCTGGTGCTGAACGATCAATACGGCGGTGCCGAGTTCCTTGATGTGCAGTCGTATAAACATGTGGTGCGCTGGGCGAAAGAAATCGCCCAGCGTCCGGCGGTGATCCGCGGTCGCAAAGTGAACCGTGCCTTCGGTGCCGCACCGGAAGACCAGTTGCTGGAACGCCATGATGCATCCGATTTTGATACCAACACCGAAGATAAGCGCCAGGCACGGGGAGAGAAATAATGAGCGCCTATGTGGTGTTTATCCGCGATGAGACGCTGAACGGCAACGAAATGGCGACTTACGCGCAGAAAGCCGGTGAAGCGCGCGGCGATCATCCGATCACCCCGCTGGCCTTTTACGGCGAGCTGGAAACGCTGGAAGGCCCGGAAGCAGAAGGCGTGGTGGTACTGGAGTTCCCGGATATCGAAGCTGCGAAAGGCTGGTATTACAGTCCGGCCTATCAGGAAGCGAAAACACATCGTCTGAAAGGGGCGAAATATCGCGTGCTGCTGGTGCAGGGCGTAGAGTAATCCATCGCGCGATAAATCGCGCCGCTACGGATAAAGGGCGGTTTAACCGCCCTTTTCACCTCATCAATTCAATTTAATTTAATCCGCACCACGCTATCCGGCCCTTTCGCCGAATGATCCTTGTTGAAGCCCTGCTTCACCGTGACATACAGCGTCTGGCCATCAGGCGATACCAGCAGGCTGTTGGGATGGGTGGGCAGCGTCCAGCTATTTTTCACCGCGTAAGTGGTGGCATCCAGTTGCAGTACCTTGCCGGATTCACGCTGGCTGATGTAGATCTCATTGCGTTTGGCGTTGAATTTGATACCCAGCGCATCGCCGTCGATCCGTTTGATCACCTTACCGCTGTGCTCATCAAATACCAGCGTGGTTTTCGCTTTGGAATTGTCGGTGACAAACAGGCGACCGGTGGCCGGATCTTCCGCCAGGTTCAGCAACAGATAGGTTTTGCCATCACCCGGAGTCCAGCGTTGTTCGATCTTATGGCTGCGCGGGTTGATCACCAGGATCTCGCCACTGCCATTGGCCGCGTAGATACGATCGGTGACCGATGAATACAGCAGGCCAGTCACCCACTTGCCGGCGTTTTTGATGGTGGTCTTCAGCTTAAAGGTTTTAGCATCCACCACCCAGATCACGCCCGGATCAGCCACGCCACCGATATACAGCAGGCCGTTGTGCAGCATGATCTCACGCGCACCAACAGGATTATCCTTGTCGTTTTTCAGGCCAAACATCAGGCGCTGCAACACCTTACCGCTCTGCGCATCAACTTTTGAAATCCCGCCATCCAGCGTATTGGTGACGTACAGCAGGCTGCCGTCCGGCTCCATCGCCATCGCAAAGTTTTTCAGATCGGTATGGGTTTCGCCTTTGGTTGCCAGCGTGGCCGGGTCGAGACGGTAGATCACGCCACCGTTAACCCCTTTAAAGCTCTGTGCGCTGGCGACAAACAGCGACGCGGTGCTGCCGGGGACATAGGCCATTTCATACAGACCGTCCGCCAGCACTCGCTGTTGCACATTGCTGGCAACCGGCTGTGGTGCCACAACGGGCGCTGTGGCTTTTTTCGCCGGTGCCTGACAAGCCGTCAGGCTCAGCGCGGTGACCACGGCCAGCGCCACACCCGCAATACGTGGGTTGAACAAGGATTTCATTCTTCGCTCCATCAGGGAGATGTAAAAAGAATGAGAATCATACGTATTAACGATTAAGGAGTAAACGCAACGCGCGATGAATCGCGCCGCAACAAGTCAGTGCCGTTTATGAATAATGAATCTGAACGAGGCAGGCACCGTAGCGGCACGATTTATCGTGCAATACCTTAATTCGCCGCCACAAACTGGGTGTAATTCTCCGGCGTAATGGTTTTATACGGCACCCAGTTGTAAACCTGGACCTGCTGCTTATTCAGCAGTTCTTTGGTCACCTGCACCGCGCCGGTCGCCTGGCCTTTGGCATCCTGGAAAATCGTCAGCACCATCTTGCCACTCTTCACAAACTGCTGGCCGTCCGGTGTGCCATCAATGCCCGCCACCAGAATCTTTTCGTTCTTCGCCTGGTTCAGCGCCATAATCGCGCCAATCGCCATCTCATCATTATTGGCGGCGATGGCATCAATCGGACGCTGATTCAGCAGCCAGCCCGATACCACATCCACCGCTTCGTTGCGCTGCCATTTCGCGCTCTGCTTCTCCACCACCTTCATATCTTTATATTTGGCGATTACCGCTTCTACCGCGCGGGTGCGCTCGCGAGCTTCTTCGTTGGACAAGGCCCCCATCAGGATGGCGACGTTGCCTTTGTAATTCATCTTTTTCGCCAGCGCTTCCATCTGCATTTCGCCGCCCAGCGCCGAATCCGAACCGACATAGGCCATATCCGCGGGCAGCTTCACTTCCGGCTTACGGTTGACGAAGATCAGCGGAATTCCGGCATTCTTCGCGGCGGTAATCATCGGCAGCACACCCTGAGTATCCACCGGGTTGAGGATAATGGCGTCCACGCCCTGATTGATAAAATCGTCCACCTGCTGCACCTGAAGCGCCACATCGCCTTTGGCATCAACAAACTGCCCTTTAAGCTGATTGGCCTTCAGCTCAGCCTCCATCTGGGTGCGCAAAATCGATACAAAGTTGAGGTCAAAATTCGCCAGCGCCACGCCGACAGTGAAGGTTTTGGCGCTGACGCCGAGGCTGAACAACATTGAACACAGCAGGAGAAGCAACGTTCTGATTTTCATGATTTATTCCTGTAGGGTTGAGATTTTATTGTTGTGGTTTAACGCCGGGTAACAGGCAAATACCCGGCGGGATAACGCTTATAAACTGAAGTGATCGCGGAACTGCTGGAGCGCGGCCGTGCTGTCGCCGCTGGCCCAACCCTCCATCGCCACCGTGCCCTGATAACCGATGTCATGCAGCGCACGGGCGATGGCGCGATAGTTGATTTCCCCGGTGCCTGGCTGCTGACGTCCGGGGACATCCGCCACCTGGATCTCGCCAATCGCCGGACCGGCACGGCGGATCAGTTCGATCAGATTGCCTTCCCCGATCTGCGCGTGGTACAGGTCGAGATTCATCTTCAGCGCCGGACTGTTAACCGCTTCCACCAGCGCCAGCGTATCGGCAGCCAGCGCAAACGGTGTACCCGGATGGTCAACCGGCAGATTGAGGTTTTCCAGCGTGAACACCCGCCCGGCACGCTCACCGAGCTGTGCCACTTTACGTAGCGTGTCGGCAGCCTTCAGCCACATGGCACCGGTCACCACCGCCACCGGTTTTACCGGCAGGCCTTTGTCATCCAGCCCGGTACCGTGCAGATTGAGGACCGGACAATTCAGCTGTGCCGCCACCGCCAGCGAGGCTTCCGCGCTTTGCAGCAATTGGGCGATTTGGTCGTCATCCGTCAGGTTGCCGGTCAGATAACCGGTCATGGAGGTGAAGCGCGCCCCGGTCGCGGCCAGCGCCGCAATATCCTTATTGGCCCAGCCCCAGATTTCGACGCCGAAGCCCAGCTCATCAATGCGTCTGACACGTTCGATAAACGGCAGGTCGAGAAACACCATTTCGGCACAGACAGAAAGTTGATACCCAGCCATTAGCGGCCTCCCAAGGTGATCGGTTGGTGTTGTTTGACGGATTCAATACAGGCCAGCGCAATTTCCAGCGCATTGCGCGCATCTGCGCCAGTGGCGCGTGGCGTCTCACCCGTGCGGATGCAGCGGGCAAACTCGGTCATCTCCGCCACATAGGCGTCGCGCAGCAGGTCCGAGTCGAGACGCGAGGTGTCAATGGCGATACCGCCTGCGTGGTAACGTACGCAATGGTTGGCGTTGATATGCCCGGCCTGCAACATCCCTTTGCTGCCAAACACCTCACCGCGCACGTCATAGCCATACACGGCCTGGAAATTGGCTTCGGCGGTGGCAATCGCGCCATTGTCGAAGCGAATGGTCACCACCGAGGTATCCAGCAGTCCCTTGTGTTTGAAATCCGGGCGCACCAGCGCATCGGCCAGCGCGTAGACCTCCACCGGCCTGGCACCGGGATTGAAGTGCAGCAGGGTATCGAAATCGTGGATCAGGGTTTCGAGGAAGATAGTCCACGGCGGGATCGGTGCCGGATCGCGCAACGCCGGGTCACGGGTGACGGAACGGCTTAACTGCGTGGTGCCATTCTCTCCGGCTTGCACGGCGGCAATCGCCGCAGCAAAACCACTGTCAAAGCGGCGGTTAAACCCCACCTGCAACACCACCCCGGCAGTTTTCGCCGCCTGAATGGCGCGATCGGCTTCATCCAGCGTCACCGCCATCGGTTTCTCACAAAACACATGTTTTCCGGCCTGTGCTGCGGCAATCACCCATTCGGCATGGGTACGCGCCGGGGCAGCAATGGCAATGGCATCGATTTCCGCGTCCTGCAACAGCGCATGCAGGTCGCTATAGGCTTTCCCCACCCCGAGCCTCTGTGCCAGTTTTTCCGCCGCACCCGGCAGGGGATCGGCCACGGCCGCCAGGGTTGCCCCCGGCACTCGCCAGGCGAGGTTTTCCGCATGGAAGCTGCCCATGCGACCGGCCCCAATCAAGCCAACGCGTACAGGTTGAATCATTGCTAACTCCTTGTTATTCAGGAAACATCACGTGAGATGCGGCAGATAACGGAGTTATTGCAAAGCCGATGCCAGGTCAAAATCACCGGAATTTGTGAGACGCCACACAGATACAGCTCACAAACTGGCCACAAAATTTACATGTCAACTTCACATGTCAATAAAATGGACATTCCATCCCGTAGCGGAGTGCCTTATGCGATCCCTGAATGAGCGGTTGCCGTTTAAAGATGAAAGCGATCCGATCTTCAGCCTGCCGGACGGCGCGGAAGTCGGCGAGTGGGATAATTTGCTGTGGCAGGGCTGGCATAGTTTTCAGCGTGGTGAACAACCTGGCTGGATGCGGCGCAGCATTTTGCAGTCGTGGCAACGATCGCAGCAGCGTGGCACCGATCCCCACGATTTTACCTATATCTCCCCACCCGCCGATGAACTGGCCGCGATCCTCGAACATAACGCCGGGCTGATCCTGGTGGCGCGCAGCATCATGGAGAACCTGCTCGCCTACAACCCGGATGGGCATATCAACCTGACCGATGCGCAGGGGGTGACACTGCATTACTGTGGCGCGGATATGACGCCGGTCGGCAGTATTCTGCGCGAAGAAGTGCTCGGCACCAACTGCACCGCGCGCTGCCTGATTGAGCAGCGGCTGGTGTATGTGCTGAGCGGCGAGAACTGGAAATTCGATCTGCGCAAACGTCATCGCCAATGTGCGGCCGCCCCGGTACGTGATGCCAGCGGCCAGCTGATTGGCGTACTGACGCTCACCGCCACGCCCGATAACTTCAATGCTCACACGCTGGGCACCGTGCAGGCGGCAGCTGAAGCGGTAGGCCAGCAACTGATGCTGCGCCGTCTGCTGGCGGAGCAGCAATCGATCCTCGAAACGCTGAATGAAGGGGTGATCGTCTGTGATCGCCATGGCCGGATCAAAACGCTCAATCGTTACGCGCGCCAGATCTTCAGCGGGCTGGATCCCGATGCCGGACCGATTGATGTCCTGTTGCAGCCACAAGGCGGATCGCTGCTGACCATGCCGTTCTGCAACGATCGCGAGCTGCAATTTATGCCCGATGGTGTGCAGTCGATCCCCTGCCTGATTTCGCTGATGCCCGCCCCCGACGGCGGACGCGTGCTGTCGCTGCGCGAGAATCAGCGCATCCGGGCCATTACCCGTCGGGTGATGGGCGTCAGCGCCAGTTATACCTTTGAGATGATTCGCGGCCACGCGCCACGGGTGCAGCAGGCGATTCAGAAAGCGCGCGCCAGCAGCCGCACCGACAGCACCGTGCTACTGACTGGCGAAAGTGGCACCGGTAAGGAACTGTTTGCCCAGGCGATCCATAACGCCAGTCCGCGTCAGCAGGAGGCCTTTATCGCGCTGAACTGCGGCGCACTGCCGCGTGATCTGGTACAGAGCGAGCTGTTTGGTTATGTCGATGGCGCATTCACCGGCTCGCGCCGTGGCGGTTCACCGGGCAAATTTGAGCTGGCTGATGGCGGCACCCTGTTTCTAGATGAAATTGGTGAGATGCCGCTGGAAGCACAAACCAGCCTGCTACGCGTGTTGCAGGAAAGCGAGGTGGTGCGCATCGGCGCGGCGAATCCGCTGAAGGTCAATGTGCGCATCATCGCCGCCACTCACTGCAACCTGCTGGACGCCGTGGAGAAAGGGGCGTTCAGACGCGATCTTTACTATCGGCTGAATGTGGTGTCACTGGCGATCCCGCCGCTGCGCGAACGTCAGGAGGACATTCCCGGCCTGGTGAATACCTTTATTCTGGCACTCTGCACCCGGCTGAAACGCATTGCGCCACAGGTCTCACCGGAGGCGATGCGTTGCTTACAGACGTGGCACTGGCCGGGTAACGTGCGCGAGCTGGAGAATCTGGTGGAGCGGATGGTGAACCTGTGTGAAGGGCTGGAGATTGGCAGGCAGGATTTGCCAGATGAGATGGTGCACAGCCAGCAGCCACCGATCGCGCTGCCCTCGTTGCAGGAAAATGAACGCCAGCATGTGTTGCAGGTGGTGGCGGAGCAGAAAGGCAACCTGCGCCAGTCGGCGCAGCTGCTGGGGATTTCGCGTACCGCGTTATACAACAAACTGCATCAATGGCAGGTGGATGTGGCTGCCTTACGTCAGCCAGGTCACCATAAATGGTGACCCTACGGGTTAGCATGGACATTAAAACGTAGGGTCGGTATTCATGCCGACCTGGTCAAATCGACGATCACAACGACGCACCGCCGCATATCACCAGCTCCTGGCCGGTGATGGCATCTGCGGCGGGCGACAGCACAAACGCCGCCAGCGCCGCTACCTCTTCCGGCTTGATATAACGCCCGATGGGCGGCAGTTTCGGCGGCGAACTGGCGCGCCCCGGTTGCCGCAGCATCGGCGTTTCCGTGGCACCCGGCGCTATCACATTCACCGTGATCCCTTTGGGTGCCAGCTCGGCAGCCCAGCTACGCGCCATCCCCACCATCGCCGCCTTGGTGCTGACATACTGGCTGCGGCCCGCCGCCCCACGTGAAGTCCGGCTGCCTATCAGCAGGATACGATCGCCCTGCTGCATCCGTGGTTGCAGCGCATTAGCCATAATCTGCGCGGCCTGCACATGCAGATACCACAGACGCCCGCTGGCCTCTTCATCCAGTTCGCCGAGCGGCGCGGCGGCCATCATCCCGGCAGCATGCACCAACGCGTCCACTTTTGGCAGCACGGCCAGCGCCTGTGTCAGCAACGCCGCATCAAACAAATCCACGCTGACCGAGGTAAAACTTGGATGATCTTTTTTCACCTGAGTGCGGCTGAAACCCGTCACCTGCCAGCCCTGCTGCAACAGCTCATCGGCAATCGCCGCGCCGATCCCGGAACTGACGCCTGTCACCAGCGCATGTCGGCTCATGACATAACCCAGGATTCATCGACGCGTACATACTTTATCGCCTGACGGAACCAGGTGTAGGCGATGTGCAGCGCGCCATCGTCGCCCTGTTTGATGCTGGGATAGGAGAACTCACGATTCAGCTTCTGCTGCGAGTTATTGGTCATGCAGTAGCCGTCACCTTCGTCGAGATTGCGCTGCCACGGCCAGCTGCGCCCGCCATCAGCAGAAATCGCCAGCGTCATCGGTGCGCGTGGTGCTCCCCAGAACGCGGTACGGCCGCTGTGCACCACCGGCTCCGCCGCAACCGCAACATCACCCTCGTCTTCATCTTCGATCTCGTCATACAGCGACAACCGACGCTCGCTGGCATCGCGGGCGCTCATGGCGTTAAACACCAGCGCCAGATGGCCGTTTTGCAGCGTTGTCACCTGAATCGACGAGTTGTTGTTGGGCAAGGTCGTCGCCTGCGGTGCGCTCCAGCTTTCGCCGCCGTCGTGGGAACGGCTTTGATAAATAAAATCCGCCCAACGGCTGCGATACAGCGCCAGCAGGCTGCCATCGTGCAACAAGGTGATATTCATATGCACACAGCCGAGGCTATCCGGCACCGCCACATCACGCCAGCTTTTGCCTTTATCACTGGAGATTTTCACCGCGCTGACATCATCGTTACCGACCCATTTCACCCCCGGCTGGGTGCGGCAATAGAATACCGGCAGCAGCCAGTGACCATTCGGCAGCACCACCAGCGGCTGGCGGATAAAGGTGCCGGGTTGATCAAGCAGCGTGTCGATAGCACTCCAGCTGCGGCCAAAATCACGAGACTGGCGATAACGTACAATCGCGGTGTCCTGATTGCCGGATTTCTGCGCGGTCCACAGCAGCCACAGCACCTGATCCGGATCGAGAAACAGCACCGGGTTTTGTTCCGATCGCGTCGGATCGTCCGATAACTTTTGCGCCTCACTCCATTGATCACCGCCTTTTTCCAGCCGCGAGCACCAGACCGAAATATCAGCGATCCCTTCCTGGGTCCCACCGAACCAGACGCACAGCAGATCGCCATTCGGCAGCGGCAGCAGATTGGCGGCGTGGTTTTGCGGACAGACCGAAGGCAGCATCGCAGTGAGCTGCTGCGCGTCCTGCGCGTGCGGATGAAGGTTACCGTTGCGCTCAACGGTCACAGTTAAATCGGTCATATCAGGCTCCACTATTTTGCATGGTTGGTTTCGGGGCTTGCTTTTCCTGCACCTGGCGCGACGGGATCAGCCGGTCAATCACCATCACAATCGCGGGTGTCACCAGCGCCACATACATGTTGTTGATACCAAAAGGGTCGCCCAGCAAATACCACACCGAGGTCACCACGCAGGCGGCAATCAGCCCGGCATTGGCACCACGGGTACTTTTAAAGAAAGGCAGGTAGAAAGCGATGATGGCCACGACCGAAATCGACAGGCGGATCGCGCGGGTAAAGAACGACAATTTCAGCACTTCAGGCACGAACAGCACGAAAATCAGCGGCAGGAAGCCAATCACCAGCGACAG
The DNA here is from genome assembly GCF_011395035.1 of Pantoea cypripedii. NCBI lineage: Bacteria > Pseudomonadati > Pseudomonadota > Gammaproteobacteria > Enterobacterales > Erwiniaceae > Pantoea > Pantoea cypripedii. The sequence continues at coordinate 389,279 of NZ_CP024768.1, read as the reverse complement.
CCAGCGCGTCATGCGGAACTCGCGTTCCGGCGTGGGATTGCGGTATGGCACATAAAAATCTTTCACCACCAGTGAGGCGATGGCGAGCGCCACGGTGCTGACGCTGACGAAAATCGATGCCACCAGCGAGGTGGTGACAATCCCTGCCAGCCACGGGCTCATATCCTGCAAAAACACCGGCAGCGCATACAGGCTTTTGATATCGGGATGGAGGAATTTCGCCGCCACACCGATCAGCGCGATGGCGATGGCAATCGGCATGCAAAAGAAGAAAGCCACCCAGGTCGCGCGCTTCGCCGAGGCGGCGCTTTTGGTTGAAGCAATCGCCTGAATCACGAACTGAGTACAGAAGATCGAACCGATGGTGCCAATCAGCCAGGCGAAAATGGTGCTACCGCCGACGTTGCCATCCCAGGTCCAGTAGAAGTGCGGCATTTGCTTGATCATCGGACTCACGCCGCCGGTCATATGCAGCGCCACACCGAGAATAATCATAATCCCGATATATTTCAGTCCGCTGTGCAGCAGCGTCACCCAGGCAATGCCCTTCATGCCGCCGAACATAAAATAGAAGGTACTGACGATGGCGGTGATAAAGGCCGCCGTGGTGAGGTTGAGGTTCAGCACCGTGGAGATGGCCGCTGCACCGCTGACATAGTTGCCCACATTTACCAGCAACAATGCATAAATCATGATCAGCGAAATGATATTTTTGGTCGAGTTGCCGTAACGTTCGGCAATCGCGCCAGAAATGGTGATTTTCCCGGTGTTATAAATACGTTTGACCAGCAAAATACCGAATAACGGAAAGCCAATCGCCGCGCCAATCACTGACCAGGACGCGGCAAAACCATCTTCAAACGCCGCCTGTGCGGTGCCAATGGTCGATTTGGCCCCGATATATTCCGACATCAGCATCACCCCAACAATAAACGCCGGCATGACGCGCGATCCCGCCATAAAGTCGCCGGTGTTTTTACTGCGTAAACGCCAGGTCAGCCAGGTGGTAAACAGGATATAAGCAATCACAATCCCGACAATAATCACCATCCCTTCTGCAGAGAATTGTTTCATTTCAGCCTCATCGATAACGTAGGGTCGTGGCACGCGCTGGGCTTCACGCGCACCGTTATTAAGGGTGGCAGCTGTTATTTTTGCAGGTGTCTGAGCACCGGGTATCGCCACTGAACATAAAAATGATTTAAATCGCTCACACAGGAGCAAAATCACGCACTGACAGGGCTACTTTATAGGTGATGGGCGGATAAATTTGTTTGATCATGCTCACAAACACTCAATGTTGATTGAAAATAATCAAATATCATCCACAGGATCGTGCATCCCGTGGGAGGAGAAAAAGAAGGGGTTGTAATTTTTGCATTCAGCGCAATGGGGATGGCAGTGATATTTTCTGGATATGGAATGGATAGTGAAATATTATTTTGTCCGAATCAGATTGATTAAATTTCATTTAATTCACACCATCAGCCGTGATCGGTTAAATTCAGAACATAATAAACAACATAAAATAAAAATCATTTATATCAATAAATTAAATAATTTTAATTTCCAGAAATTCGTAAATCCACTGGTGATATTCGCCATCAGATCCTGAGGAAATGTGACATAAATCACACATCATGCTATATCTTTATCTCATCAAAATAATATCAAGGAGCGAGCGTCGAATATTTCGACCGCACTGTACCCCTGCATAAAAATAAATTCATTATCTGCAAGGAATACTATGCCTACATCAGAAAATAAAACCTGGCGATATTCGTCGGAAACCCCGTCTGCTCAGGCTGACAATGAAAAGTTATCCGCAAGCGCAACCGCAGAAAACAGCCGCTTTCTCAGCGCAGATGCCTTTTTATTGACAGCGACCGCCATCGCCGCCATTGCTGGCTTTCTCTATGGCTATGACACCGGCATTATCTCCGGCGCGCTGTTGCAGATTACCCATGATTTCAACCTCTCCTCCCATGCTCAGGAGCTGGTGACCAGCGCGATCCTCGTCGGCGCGGTGGTTGGCGCACTCAGCTGTGGACGCCTCTCCAGCCAGCTGGGCCGTCGCTACACGGTGATGATTGTGGCAGCGATTTTTGCGATCGGCGTGATCGGTTCTGGCCTGTCTCCCAATGCTGTCTGGCTGGGTGTGGCGCGCCTGGTACTGGGCTTTGCGGTGGGTGGAGCCTCGCAAATCGTCCCGGTGTATATCGCCGAGCTGGCCCCCCCGGACCGCCGTGGCCGTCTGGTGACGTTCTTCAATATCTCGATTGGCGTTGGCATTGTGACCGCCGCACTGGTCGGTACCTTTATGCAGGATATCTGGAGCTGGCGCACCATGTTTGCCGTCGCCGCCATTCCAGCGGTGATCCTGCTGCTGGGGATGCTGCCGCTGCCCGAAAGTCCGCGCTGGCTGGTGGGCCAGAAGCGCCTGAAAGAAGCCCATCTGGCGCTGGATAGCGTGCGCGACACGGAAAAGCAGGTACGTCAGGAAATTCGTGATATTCAGCGCGTACATGCCAAAGTGGAGCGCAAGGCAGTCGCGAGCTGGGGCGATCTGAAGCAACCCTGGCTGCGCCCGGCATTGCTGGTGGGGCTGGGTATCGCCGCCTTTACGCAGCTCTCCGGCATTGAAATGATGATTTACTACACGCCCACCTTTCTCACCAACGCCGGATTCAGCCGTGATGCGGCACTGTATTCGGCACTGGGCGTGGCGGTGATTTACCTGACGCTGACAATCATCGGCAAACTGCTGGTTGACCATGTTGGCCGCCGCGCCTTAACCCTGTGGATGATGCCGGGTGCCATCATAAGCCTGGTCTTGCTGGGCACGGTGTTCCGTCTTGATGCGCAGGGCGGCGGCCATAGCCTGCTGATCGTACTCTGCCTGTTTGGCTTTATGGTGTTTAACTCCGGCGGGATTCAGGTGATTGGCTGGCTGATGGGGTCGGAGCTGTATCCGCTGGGGATTCGCGAGAAAGCCACCAGCCTGCACGCCGGGATGCTGTGGGGTTCCAACCTGCTGCTGACCGCTACCGCCCTGTCGATGGTCAATCTTCTCGGCATTGGTGGTGCCATGTGGTTCTACGCGCTGCTGAATCTGCTCGGCTTTGTGTTTGTCTATTTCCTGATGCCGGAAACCAAAGGCCGCTCGCTGGAGGAAATTGAAACCTCACTGAAAGCCGGGGAGTTTTACCCGCTCCAGCAGCGCCGTCAGCAGACGGCGGAGGAGTAGATTTTTACAGCGCCTGCTGCAAAAACTCGACAAAGGCGCTGATACGCGCCGGAAGCTGGCGCTGCGGTTGCCAGACGGCAAAGATATCGCCGTCTGGTGCCGTCCAGTCCGGCAGCACATGCAGCAACTTGCCACGGTGAATGCTGTGCTGCGCATCCCACCATGACCGCAGCAGAATGCCATGCCCATCCTGCGCCAGCTGCATCGCCACCTCCCCGTCATTGGTGATCAGCGTGCCGCGCACCTTTTGCGTTAACTGCTGCTCGCCATTACTCAGCCGCCACAGGGCAAAATCGCTTTCGTACTGGCGCAGCAAAATGCAGTTGTGCTGTGCCAGCGCCGCGATGCTCTCCGGCAGGCCACAACGTTCGGCATAGGCCGGGGCGCAACACAGCACGCGCGGGTTGGTACGCAGCTTGCGCGCCATCAGCCGTGCATCCGGCGGTTCACCGACGCGAATATCAATATCGATATGCGCATCAAGGAAACTGAGCGGCTGGCTGCTCAGTTGCAGGCTGAGTGACAGCTCCGGGTGCAGTGCGGCAAAACGTGACACCAGCGGAGCAACATGGCGACGGCCAAAACCAAACGAGGCATTGATGTTGAGCGTACCGCGTAGCACGGCGGTCTGGCTGCTGACCGACTCCTCCAGCTCCGCCAGCTGATCCAGCAGCGGGCGGGCCCCTTCCAGGTAACGTTTGCCCTCGGGTGTCAGCTCCAGCCGACGCGTAGTGCGACGCAGCAACTGCACCCCGAGACGCAATTCCAGCTGGCTCAACCGTTTACTTACCGCCGGTAATGAAAGCCCCAGCTCGCGTGCTGCTGCCGTCAGGCTGCCAAGAGTGGCGATACGCACGAAAAAGGCCAGATCGTCGGTGGAGGTGCGGGATTCTCTACTTTTATTCAACATTGGCTTGCTGTTCAGGCTAATTATTTCCCCATGATGCAAAGTTATACTGCGGGCAGAACATCAACAGCAACCTGCGAGAGACCCTATGAGCGGCAAAACATTTAAAATCGCCGTCATCCCTGGTGATGGCATTGGTAAAGAAGTGATGCCGGAAGGCATCCGCGTGATGGACGCGGCAGCGAAAAAATTCAATATCCCGCTGGAGTGGCAGTGGTTTGACTATGCCAGCGCCGAATACTGGCAGCAGCACGGCAAAATGCTGCCGGATGACTGGTTCGCTTCCCTGCAAACCTTCGACGCGATCTACTTCGGTGCCGTAGGCTGGCCGGAGGTGGTGCCGGATCATGTGTCGCTGTGGGGATCATTGTTGCAGTTCCGGCGGGAGTTTGACCAGTACGTCAATCTGCGCCCGGTACGTCTGATGCCGGGTGTCAAAGCGCCGCTGGCCAATCGTCAGCCAGGCGACATCGATTTCTACGTGGTGCGTGAAAACACCGAAGGGGAATACTCCAGCGTGGGCGGCACCATGTTCCCCGGCACCGAGCGTGAAGTGGTGATTCAGGAAACGTTGATGACGCGTACCGGTGTCGATCGCATCCTGAAATTTGCCTATGAACTGGCGCAGAAGCGGCCGAAAAAACACCTGACCTCCGCCACCAAATCTAACGGTATCGCCATCACCATGCCGTACTGGGATAGCCGGGTCGAAGCCATGTCCACCCGCTATCCGGAGGTGAAGGTCGATAAGTATCATATTGATATTCTCACCGCCAACTTCGTGCTGCATCCGGACTGGTTTGATGTGGTGGTGGCCAGCAACCTGTTTGGCGATATCCTGTCGGATCTCGGCCCGGCCTGTACCGGCACCATTGGCATTGCGCCCTCGGCCAATATCAACCCGGAAGGTAAATTCCCCAGCCTGTTCGAACCGGTACACGGCTCCGCGCCGGATATTGCCGGGCTTGGCGTGGCGAACCCGATTGGTCAGATCTGGTGTGGCGCGATGATGCTGGAACACCTCGGCTTTGCTGAAGCCGGTGCGGCGGTGCTGGATGCCATCGAACGCACGCTGGCGGCGGGCAACAGCCTGACGCGTGACCTTGGTGGCAAAGCTTCGACTGAGGAGCTGGGGGCGGCTATCGCGGCGGCGTTGTAATAAAAAAACGCGCGATAAATCGCGCCGCTACAGGTACTTGCAATCAATTGTAGCGGCGCAATTTATTGCGCGGTTTTCTGGCAACCGATGCGCCGCTACGGATCGGGGGATTTATCGCGCAATATCGTACGGTGCCGTATGCCAGCCTGCTGGCAACGGCTGCGGGCGCACAATGGTAACGTTGTGCAGTTGCAGGTTCTCCACGCCGCGGGCAAACACCCCCGGCAGGCCATGCGGGTAGGCCGCCACACCATAGGCCAGCCCGGTCAGGCTATCCATTTTATAGGCGTTATCCAGCCCCATTCCGGTGGGTGATGCGGGATTGCAGGGCGGGCGTACATCGTAATGCCCCTGCTCCGCCGTGGTCGCCACCACCTGACGCAGTTGCACCTGGCTTATCATCACTTCACGAATCTGTCCCGCCGTTTCAGCATGCAGGTTAATCGCCCCTTCCATCACGCCACTGACGTTGGTGAATTGCAGCTGTTCGATATGGCCGGGTGCAATCGCCGGATCGCGCGCGCGAACCGAAACAAACAACGCATCGGCTTTGCCCCAGTGGCACGGCGGCGCATGGTGGCAGGCCAGCGTCAGGTTGCTGAAATGCAGACGGCGGAAACAGCCACCGTCGCGCGACAGCAGGCCAATCGCCCGATTGGAGTCGAAAATGGTACAGCCGGTGACGGTGACGTCTTCCACGTCATCAAAGGTTTCAGTACCGATTTTGAACGCACAGCTGTACGAGCGCAGCAGGCAGTTGCTGATCATAATCTGACGCGCTGCGCGCCTGAGAGGGGCCGGTTTGTCGGTGGTTTTGATACAGATAGCATCATCCGCCGCGCTGAGGTAACTGTTGCTGACAAACACCGCTTCGCAGCTGTCGATATCCAGCGCATCGGTATTTGGCATGGTCATGGCGTTATCGATGGTCAGATGATCAATATGGACATGGCGACAGCTCACCAGATGCACGGTCCACATCGGTGCCTGTACGATGCTGAATTCCTGCAACGTCACCTGCTGGCAATCTTCAAACACAATGATGCGCGGACGTAACGGACGCGGCAACCGATAGCCCTGATCATCCTTTTCTGCCGCAAACCAGGCTTCACCATCCCCATCGATCACCCCTTTACCGCTAAGGGTGATATTGCGCTGGCCGACTGCATACAGCAGCACATGCTGCGACAGCTCCGCCTGGCTCTGCGCCAGACAATGCTGATAATCTTCCACCCGCTGACTTGCCAGCAACGTTGCCCCCGCCGCCAGATGCAGATGGAGATTTGAACCCAGCGTGACGCTGCCCAGACGGTAACGACCGGCTGGCACCGTGAGCGTACCGCCACCCTGCTGCGCCAGCTGATCCAGCGCACGTTGCAAGCAGGCGGTATCGAGCGTTTCCCCGTCGGCGGCGGGATGAAAATCGGCCAGAGAAAGCTGCATGAGGTTCTCCTATTTCACTGCGCCTTCGGTCACACCACTGATAAATTTACGCTGAAAAACCAGGAACACAGCCACCAGCGGCAGAATGACGATCATTGCCCCCGCCATCAGCACCGGGATATCGATGGTGTTTTTGTTCTGGAAAAACATCATGCCGATTGGCAGGGTACGCAGTTCATCTTTGTTCACCAGAATCAGTGGGATCAGAAATTCGTTCCAGGTCCAGATAAACAATAGCAGCGCCAGCGTCGATAACGTCGGCCAGATGGCGGGCACCAGAATGCCCCACAGAATTTTGCGCCGTGATGCGCCATCCATCACCGAAGCTTCCACCAGCTCGCGCGGCACCTGTTGCAGTGCAGTCGCGATCATCAGCGTGGTGAACGGCAGCGACAGCGCAATCTGCGGCAGAATCAGCGCCAGGTAGGTATTGGTCAGCCCCATCCAGCGCAGCTCGTGATACAGCGGGATAATAAAGGCTTCAGTCGGCAGCACCATGCCCAGCGCGAGCATCGCCGCTACCACTTTTTTGCCCGGGATCTTTAGCCAGGCAAAACCAAAACCGGCCAGAATACCGAGCAGGATGCTACAAATCACCACCGGGATCACCACCAGCACCGAGTTCATAAAGTAAACGTTGAAATGGCCCTGCTGCCAGGCGGTGACGTAGTTTTTAAAGTTGAGCGACGCGGGTAAGGTAAAGACGCCCTGGAACAGCTCCATCTGGGTTTTGAATGAGGTCATCAGCGCCATCAGGAACGGCATAATGGTCATCAGCGCCACCATCCAGATCAGCGCTCGTGAAACTACTGGCGTGCCACGCATCAGTGACGCTCCCGAATAGCAAAGTGGATTAACGCGTTGATCAACAACACAATCATCATACTGAACACCGCCACCGCCGAGGCATAACCGAAGTAGTGCAGGTCAAAACCCTGCTTATACATAAAGATATTGGTCACCATGGTTGCGGTGCCCGGCCCACCCTGGGTCATCACGTAGACCAGGTCGAAGGCTTTCAGGCTGGCGATCACCGTCAGCAGCAGTGCGATACGCAGCTCCGGGCGCAGTGACGGCAGCGTGATGCGCATAAATTTTTGCCGCCGTGAGGAGCCATCCAGATCGGCAGCTTCCAGCAGCGAAGGGTCCATACGTTGCAATCCGGCCATAAACAACACCAGGCAAAAACCAAAGAAGTACCAGGTCGCCACCAGGCCAACCGCAGGCAACGCCCAGGTGAAATCCCCCAGCCATGACAACGCCAGCTGCGGCAGGCCAATGGCACGCAGGAACTGATCGATCGGACCAAACGCCGGGTTGTACAACCAGCGCCACACCACGCCAAGTACCGCCATCGGCATGATGTAAGGCAGGAAGAAGAAGATCCGCAGCAGGCTGCGCTCTTTGTTGTTGCGCGTTTCGTACAGGAAGCTGCACAGCAGCAAACCAACACCAATCGGCAACAAGGTGTAGAACAACATCAGCAAGGCGTTGTTGCCGAGCGCCACCCAGAACACCGGGTCACTGAACATACGCATATAGTTGCTGATGCCGGTAAAAATCGGCATTGAGATGCCATCCCACTCGGTAAAACTGATGCCCAGCGACGCCAGCAGCGGCAGCAACAGAAAGACCGCGTACACCAGCACCGCGGGCAGGAGATAGAGCGCATTGCGCCAGGCAGATTTGTTCAGCATAACCTTACTCGCTTGCGGACCTGTCAGCGGCCCGGCCTCATGCCGGGCCGGATTTATCAGTGCTTCAGGGTTTTCAGGTAACGTTGATAGTTGTTGTCGAAGTTGGTGACCATCTGGTCGGCGGTTTGCCGCCCGCCCAGCAGCAGCTGCACGTTCTGATTCAGCTCGGCGTTCATGGTTGGTGTGGCCCAGTCCACATAATGGCCGAGACCATCATGCTCATTCAGCGCGATCCAGACCTGATAAGCCTCGGCCAGCAGCGGGTTATCTGCCGGGATTTGCGCGTTTTTACTGGCGCTGGCGGGCAGGAAGCCGACTTTCAGCCAGCGGTTCGCCATCTCATCCGACACGATATAATCGATAAACTTCGCGGCGGCATCCTGCTGTTCTTTGGTTTTCGCCGTGCTGGTGATGGAAAACGCCAGGTCAGTCCCGCCCACCATCAGCGCGTGCTGCACACCCGCGCCCATCGGCATCGCGGCAAAGTGGATATCTTTGTTGTCTTTGAACTGCCCCAGATACCAGGTGCCGCTCACCAGGAAGGCGGCCTGACCGTTCTGGAACAAGGTCGCGGCATCATCCTGACCAATCCCCTGGAATCCGGGGAAGAAGTAGCCTTTATCGTTCCAGCTTTTCATCATGTTGCCGGCTTTCACCAGCTTGCCATCTTTAAAGGTGCCGCCCACGTCGTAAATCAGGTCATCCAGTTTTTTACGGTCGCTGCTTTCGATCTGCGCTTCCCAAATGGTGCTGAGCAGTTGCTGGCCCATGTTGCCGTCCAGTAGCCCCAGCATCATCGGCGGGGTGCCCTGCGCTTTCAGTTTTTCCATTGCCTGTTCCAGCTCAGCGAGGGTTTTCGGCACCGCGATACCGGCTTTATCCAGCAGCGCTTTGTTGTAATACAGGCCGACCATTTCACCGAGGCTGGCGACGCCATACAGCTTGCCGCTGCCGAAGTCCTGATTATCGGACCAGCGGTTGCGTTTCAGGATCGAATCCGGGAAGCGTGTGGTCCAGCCGTAGGTTTTGGCGTAATCATCCAGCGGCCACAGCAGCTTGTCTTTCACCAGCGACCCCATATCGCCACCGCCCTGGTTAACCTGAGCAATCTGCGGACCATCACCGGCCGTCAGCGCCAGTTTGAGCGGGATACGGGTATCTTCGAAGGAGTGCACAGAGCGCTGGATGACAATGCCGGGATTCTGTTGCTGGAACACTTTAATCGCTTCATCCACTGCTGCCGTCTGCTGCGGATAGGTATAAATGTCCCACTCGTTCAGGGTCACCGCCTGGGCCGAGGCCATCGCTGCGCCGAGCAGCACCCCAGCCGAAACCAGACGAGACAGGGTGCGAAGCGTGCTATGGAAGTACTGCGAACGTACGGTTGAATCACACATAATGCTCGGTTTCTCCAACAGATGACTGGCATCCCTTCATCTCGACACCCGCAGTTCCCGCAGGTTGATTCAGCAGAAATAACGCACTTATCCATACTTACTTTATGCATAAAAGAAAGTCAAACCTGTGAAGCGCGGAATTTTTGCTCTGTGATGCAGTGCAAAAAGTGAGAAGAAAGGCGGGGTGATCAGCAGGGAATGCTGCTTAATTACGCAGAAAGCCGATGCTTCAGGTCAGTCTTTGGTTAAGCTCAGCATAAATAACTGGCGATAATAAAGCGCATTAACCTACTGATAGAGCATATGAAAATCGTATAGTTATACAGGGATCTCGCGGAACAAACGTTAAAAAGCCTGCGGATTAAGGGGTTGCTACCGCACCATGGCGGCCTTGTTGCACTGATGGTCATGCGCTGTGGTTATGTTTAGTCTTCACTTTGCGGGATGACGCAATTATTACACCTTGAAAACTAAGTACGCTTTCATTACCGTAAAAACTGTTCATCTCCTGACCACAGAGGCTCCACCATGACGGCTGAAGGTGTTATTCGCCACGCCACCGAGGCAGATTTTCCCGCGCTCTCGCGTATTTGTTTAGAAACCGCCAACGCAGGTAAAGACGCGACGGCGCTTTATTCTGACCCCGCCCTGCCTGGCCTGCGCTTTGTGATTCCCTACGCCCGTTTCGTACCTGATTTCGCGCTGGTACTGGAACAGCAGGGAGAGGTCGTCGGCTATGCGGTGGCGGTACCGGATACCCGCGCATTCGAGGCGGTGTTGAACCAGCAGTGGTGGCCGCTGTTGCAGGCGCAATATCGCGACTACCCGGCCAGCGCCCCGCTCGACAGCAAAGTGCTGGAGGCCATCCTCCAGCCGGACGCCGCCACCGATCAGTTGGTGAGCCAGTGGCCCGCGCACCTGCATATTAATCTGCTGCCCGCCGCACAGCAGGGGGGCTGGGGACGCAAACTGATCGAGCAACTGCTGACGCTGCTGCGTCAGGCTGGCGTGCCTGGCGTGCACCTCGGCGTCAGCCTGCAAAACGAGCAGGTCTGCGGTTTTTATCAGCGCCTTGGTTTCACGCCCATCGTGCGCAGCAACGCCATTTATCTGGGCCAGCCACTTTAAGCGAGACACAGCATGACCAGCCTGCATCTGCAAAGCGTTAAGAAGTCTTACGAGCAAGTGAACGTGATTCACGGTATCGATCTCACCATCAACAGCGGTGAATTTGTGGTGTTTGTTGGCCCCTCGGGCTGCGGAAAATCGACGCTGCTGCGCATGATTGCCGGGCTGGAGGAGATCAGTGCTGGCAAGCTGCTGATTGAAGGCGCGGATATGACCCACCAGCCTGCGACCGAGCGCGGTATCGCCATGGTGTTTCAGTCCTACGCGCTTTACCCGAATATGACGGTGCGCGGCAACCTTGCTTATCCGCTGGAGGTGATGAAGCAGCCGAAAGCCGAGATTGAACAGGCGATCGCGCAGACCGCAGCGCGCCTGCACCTTACCGAGCTGCTCGATCGCCTGCCGCGTGCCTTGTCGGGCGGGCAGCGGCAGCGCGTGGCGATTGGCCGCGCCATCATTCGCCATCCGCGTATTTTCCTGTTTGATGAACCCCTGTCGAACCTGGATGCCGAGCTGCGTTTGCAGATGCGTATCGAAATTGCCCGGCTGCACGCCTCGCTGGGCAACACCATGATTTACGTCACCCATGACCAGCTGGAAGCGATGACGCTGGCCGATCGGATTGTGGTGCTACGTCAGGGCCGTATTGAGCAGGTCGGTGCGCCGCTGGAGTTGTATCGCGACCCGGATAACCTGTTTGTCGCCGGATTTATTGGTTCGCCGAAGATGAATTTCTTACCCGCCGAGGTAGCCGCTATGGCTGCTGGCGAGGTCCAGCTGCGCGTGCCCTCCCTCGGCATTCATGGGTTAACCATGAAGATTGACGCGGCCTGCCATGAAGGGCAGAAAGTGACGCTGGGCGTGCGCCCTGAGCATTTCCAGCCAGCCACCTCAGCCAGCGCACCGCTGAGCTTTAGTGCACCCCTGTCGTTCAGTGAGATGCTGGGGCATACCAATTATCTTTATCTGGATGTGGGTCAGGAGCGGTTGCTGGTGATTGAGGAGCGGAATGTGGCGAGCCATCACCATCAACTCGGTGAACCCGTTCGTTACCAGCTGGAAGCTGGGGGGTGCTTGTTGTTTGATGAGCAGGGCTTGCGGATGCGGTGAGGTTCTGTCCGCCAGCAGCGGTTGTGCTCTGAGAAGGTTCCGCCCGCCAGGCTTTGCCGAGTTTCAGGGCCGCCTGTGCAGGCGGACGGGCAAAGGTCCGAGGGCGCGGACCTTTGCAATCCGCGCCCTGCGGCGTCCTCGCGCAGCGCTACGCGCTGTTCCCTCGCTTATCACTCAGGCCTGACGGACCACGCGGATTCGCCATCCATGGCTCATGCCGCGCTCTCGCCGCATCCATGCGGCTCGTCCTGGCCTTCCTTCTGCGCTCGGCGCTGCGAATGCCGCCAACCCCCCGCCTGCAAGCCCGCAGAAAAAACAACAACAAAGGAAAAAACCCAGAAAGTCTTCGCGGGGGCAGCGGGGGTGTGAGCGCCATCCGGACTCGCTGAGCGCGGGAACGATTCCAGGATGAGCCGCATGGATGCGGCGAAAGGCGGCGTTGAGCAGGAGCGAATCGACGCCGGTCCGTCGGAAGCGTGAGGGAGCGAAGGCACCGCGAAGCGGCGAGGAAGGCGGCGCAAGGCCGGGGAATGCAAAGGGGGCGGCCAGGCCCCCTTTGCTCGGTCGCCGCACCGGCGAACTGAAACTGCCAGTGCCCATGGCGAACGAAATTACTCTGAAACAAACAGAACCTCGAAGCTTAAGACGCAATTTCCTCATCGGCTTGCGCCGCCAGCAAATCCAGCAACTTATTCACCGCAAAGCCCGCCGCGCCCTGCGCCCACATCCGATTCGATTCGGTAATAAACTGCAACGGCGTCATATGCGGCGTCAGCTTCAGACGATAGTTCTGGAAGCTCTGGGTGATATTGTCCAGCAGAATGCGCGACGCCATTTGCGGCTCCATCGCCAGATAAACCACATCCGGATCATAAGCAATCGACAGGTTCGCCAGCGACATGCCCAGCTGATGCCCGGCCTCCGCCAGCGCGCTCAACACCTCCGGCGTGGGGCGCAAATCCAGATCGCGCAGCGTCGGCGGTACGTCCTCTTTCAGCGTCTCCGCCACCCGGTGCAGAATCGCCTGCGATGAGGCGACATCTTCCAGCAGGCGCTCAGAGCCATCACCCAGCAGGGCATTACCAATCTCCCCCGCTTTGCCATGACGTCCGCGATAGAGCTGACGATCAAGCAAAATACCCGCGCCAATTCCTTTGCCGAAGGTGGCGATAATCGCCGATTGCGCATGGCCGAGCTGACCAAAAACCAGCGCCGCCATCGCCAGCGCATTAGCGTCGTTTTCGATAAATACCGGTAACGAAAAACGTTCTTCCAGCAGGCGGGCAATAGGCACGTTATCCCAGTCCAGCACGCGTGAACGCACGCAGTAACCATTGCTGGCATCTACCAGACCGGACAGCGCCAGGCCAATGGCACCCACTTTCTTGCCTTCTACGCCGCGCAGAAACTTCGCCAGCGCATCACCCAGCTGTTTCGGGGTCATCGCGCCGGAAGGCATTTGCTGCTCGCCGATAATATTGCCGCCGAGGTCAGTCAGCACAATCAGGTTGCGTTCCGCATTGAGCTGGATGCCGACCACGCTGGCGTGGTCAGGATTGAGGCCGAGCAGAGTTTTGGGTCGCCCCATCGAGACCCGGCGCAGCCCCAGCTCCTGCACGATGCCGCCAGTCAGCAGGCGATTGGTGGCCTGCGAGACCGTTGACATGCTCAGGCCGCTGCGCACTTTGAGATCGGACTGGCTTATTGGCGCGTTTTCGACAATCAGCCGCAGAATGCGGGCGGTTACGTTCGGAGCGGTCATGGTTCTCTTTATCAGCAGAATGAAAAGGTTACGCGAGTTGACTCAGACTGAACTGGCTGGCAAGCCGGATCGCCCCACTCAGCGCATCGCCCTGGGGCGGTACCAGCAGCGCGGCGATCTCCGCCGGAAGCCAGGGCTGAATCGGCGTGGCTAAGCCGCCCATCAACGCCAGCTTACCGTGGCTGCGCGCCAGCAGTGGCTGGACCATTTGCGCGATATCAGCGGCGGTTTGTTCAATTAAGGCAGTACCATGCACATCCCCCACCTGTGCGGCGGCGAACACCTCCGGCACGATCCGGCCCCAGTCGGCGGGTGTCGCCTGACGTGACCAGATTAGCATCTGTTCCGGGCTGTCGTGATAATGCGCCATGATACGTTGCGTCAGCGCCGAGGTCGGCACAATACCTTCATGGGCCAGCAGCGCCAGCCGCAATGCCCGCTGACCGAGCACCGCGCCGGAACCGGCATCAGATAATGCGAAGCCCCAGCCACCGAGCAGCGTAAAGCGTTCACCATCCCAGGCGGCACCCTGGCTGCCGGTGCCGGTAATAAACACCGCACCGGGCGCGCCCTGGTGTGCCCCGGCGCAGGCAATTTCGACATCGGTAAACACATAACGCGCCTGGCAAACCGGTTGCCAGCTAGCCAGACGCGCGTTGATCGACGCGACATTCGCCCCGGCCAACCCCGCCACCAGCACGGTTTGCGCCCGCGCCGCCGCCGGTAATGCTGCCTGAGTGAAGAGATCGTCAATCACCCGATCGATAGCGTCAATCGCCGCCTCAAACTGCGACCAGACATTGGCTGGCCCGCCGCGCGCTTCCGCCAGCAGTTGCCCCTGAGCGTCGGTAAGGCGTCCACGACAGTGCGTTCCACCCCCATCGATACCTAGCATAAGTGACTGCACGCGCTTCCTCCTGCCCTGCACCGCTCGGAATGACTCTTTATAGATGTGCGAAAGATAGGGTAAAAAAACTTAAATCGCAATAACAAATAAATATGGAAGCCACAACATCAAATAAAAATGATTAAAATCATACAAATAATAAAAAGTCAGATTTTTACACCCAGGATATTCATTGACATTAGTTTTTCTGCCGTAATAAGTTAGCGGTCAGATTATCAGCAGCCTGATGGGTCGGGCAGCTAACAGGCAACGGGCTTCAGGGGTATAACATGAAAGTGGGCATTATTGGTCTTGGCTTTCGTCTTTCCCATGTGGTGAAAGAGTTCAGCAAAGCCGATACAGAGTTCTCCGTCGTGGGTTATGTCGATCCGGCTCCAGCGGGTTTACCCAATCTCCACACCTTCGGTATCGATCCCGGTCAGGCGTTTGACAGCATTGACGCGCTGCTGAATCACGGCGGCTTTGATCTGCTGCTGGTCGGTTCACCGAACTTTATGCACCTCGAACATATTCGTCAGGGGCTGGCTGCGGGCTATACCGTGTTCACCGAGAAGCCGGTGGTGATCAATGAAGAACAGACCATGGCGATGGCGCAGCTGGTGCGGCAATACGGTCACGCGCGCATTCTGGTCGGCCTGGTGCTGCGTTACTCTCCGCTGTATCACGACCTGCTGGCAGCGCGCGATGATAAACGCCTCGGCGAGATCACCTCAATCGAAGCCACCGAACATATCAAGCCGTACCACGGTGCCTTCTTCCAGCGCGACTGGCGTCGTCTGGAGAAATATGCCGGTCCGTACATACTGGAAAAATGCTGCCACGATATCGATCTCTATCAGGGCTTGATGGGCGAGCGTCCGGTGCGCGTCGCCAGCTTTGGTGGCCGTAAATCCTTTACGCCGCAGCATGCACCACAGGGTGCCGTCACCCCCGCTTCCGAGTTGTATCACGTTAAACCGAGCGGCTGGTCAAGCACCGATGCGGTGTTTGATAGTGACGCCGATATCGTCGATTACCAGACAGCCATCATCGAATACGCCGGTGGCGCAACCCTCGCCTTCCACGCCAACCTGAATGTGCCGGATGAGTTCCGCCGTTTCTGCGTGATGGGGACGGACGGCATGGCGGAAGGCGACTTTGTGCGTAACTACTTCCGCGTACATAACGCCCGGACCGGCGAGCGTGAAGTGGACACCACCTACAGCGGCAACGCTTACGATGGTCACTATGGCGCTGATGCGCTGATGGCCGAAGAAATTGTGAAGCACATTAAACAGGGAACGCCGCTGAAGGTGACGGTGGTGGATGCACTGGAAGCCGGACTCACCGCGATTAAAATCGACGAAGCGCGTAAATCGAAAACCGTGGTGGATATGACAGAGAGCTGGAAACAATTTGACGCCAGCCTGGGGAAAACAGCGGCCGTATAACGGCCACTGCTCGCGATCCTTGCCCCCTGATCGCGAGCTTTATCATGGCAGTGCGGACTGGCAATACCCTTAACCGGCCTGTTGGCCGGTTTTTGTTGGCGGCACGACGGCAGTTTCGTTCTCCAGCTTCTGACGCTTACGCAAATGCGGGAACAGGGTCATCCAGAGAGCCACCACCACCAGCGTACCAATACCGCCCAGCGCCGCAGCTGGCACCGCACCAAGCCATGCCGCCAGCATGCCGGACTCAAATTCGCCCAGCTGGTTGGAAGTATTAATAAAGATGGCGTTGACCGCATTGACGCGTCCACGCATATCATCCGGCGTATCCAGCTGCACCAGCGAGCCACGAATCACCATGCTGACCATATCAAAAGCGCCTAACGCCGCCAGTGCCAGCAACGACAGCCACAGCTGGCTGGAAAGCGCGAAAATCAGCGTTGCCACGCCAAAACCCGCCACCGCGCCAAACATGATCATCCCAACATGCTTTTCCAGCTTGTGGCGACTGAGCCACACGCCAACCAGCAGCGCTCCTACCGACGGTGCGCCGCGCAACATGCCCAATCCCCAGGGGCCGGTATGCAAAATATCTTTGGCAAAAATCGGCAACAGCGCCGTCGCACCGCCGAGCAGCACCGCGAATAAATCGAGCGAAATCACCCCGAGCACATCTTTGCGTTCGCGGATGAAATGGACACCGGCAAACAGGTTGGTCAGGTTCATCGGCAGGCGCGTCTGTGGCGGGCGCTCATAACGGATACGGCTGACCAGCAGCAGCGAGAACAAATAGAACAAAGCGGCCACGCCGTACACCACATCCGGTCCGGCCACATACAGCAGCCCACCCAGCGTGGGACCAATGATCACCGCCGCCTGCCCCCCCACCGCATTGGCTGCTGTCGCGCGGGCGAGAATTTCTGGCGGCACCAGCGCCGGTAACATGGATGACAGCGCGGGCCATTCCAGGGCTTTTGCCACCGCAATCAGAAAGACCAGGCTCCAGATGGCGGTTTTATCCGCCCAGTGGAACAGCGTCAGCGCCACCAGCGCCAGCAACGCTGCCCACTCCACCAGCTGACCAAACAGCACAATCCGGCGACGATCAAACTGATCTGCCAGATGCCCGGCAGGCAGCGCCAGCAGCACCGAGGGCAGAAACTGCATCAGACCAATCATCCCCAGCGCCATCGCGCTGTTGGTTAACGAGTAGATCTGCCAGCTGACGGCAACCGAGAACATCTGAAAACCAAACGAAGAACAGGTGCGCGCCAGCCAGAAGGCGACAAACGACCTGTGTCGCAGCAGCGAGTCATCCGCAGCTGTTGCCAGTAAACCCATATTTATCCCATCCTGAATTGTGTTGCCGCCAGGCCATCAGGCATCTGGCTTTATGAAAAACCGCGCTGCAGTTTTCCTTATCTTTTTTTTCAGGCCACAGAGTGCGGGATTTTGCCACAACAGGCAACGGCAAGGCGTGCGCTTTAAAAACAGGTGGTTATAGGGGAAAAATTCAAAGGTAGAGATCTGAATATTAGCAGGCTTATTTTTTTATACTGAAAATAGCGTGACTTCCAAAACGTTACAATAAAGCGTTAATTACGGCTTTAATGCAGCCTAATATCTCTTTAGCAGAAACAGATAAAAAAGATGATCTTTGCAAAGGAAACGTTTTATATTAGCAAACGGATTATGGCAGCAGACCTACCATCATTATAATAACTCCAACCTTCCAGTTAATTAATTTATTCATAGAGATAAATGAAAAATAACGCATATAACCCTTATGTTACCGAGCGTATCCGCCGCTTTGATGGCGCAATGGCGGGTATCTGTTATTCAGCACCCTTTATGCATTGTGAGCAGGGCAGCCATACATTACTTAATGATCGCAACATAATTTCTTTGCAAAACCATCTGCCGGATATGCCAGAATTAATAATTATCCCTTTACAGGGAAATATGCTGACTGAGTTTTTACAGGCAACGGATAATTATTCCTTTTTGCAATCCGACAATGTCCGGTTGGCCATCAACTATGATGCCTTACAACAGGCCGGGCCTGAGTTGCAGTCGCGTGCGTTAGATTTCCGCTTCTGGCTCTATGACCTCGCATCGCCCGGTACGCGCTGGCAAAATATTGAGAACTTTCCCTTAAGCGGCATTGTTCTGACTGACGAGTTTTTCAGCGAAAATTATCTCAAGTTCAGCTTTCCATTTATGCTCTCTTCCTTCCGCGAAAGAGAAGCAGAGGTGATATTACGCACTTCACATCTGGTTTTGCCTGAAGAAAGCTATACTCGGTTGCATATCAGCGGCTGGCAGGAACAGCGAACCAGCAGCAATTTATTCGAAGTGTAAACGGTTACACAAAATAGCGCGTTTTCCCTTTATGGCCCGATATCCCCGGGCCTAACGCGATAATTCCCTCATAAAATGTCGCACTACTACCATTCCAGTGCTTTAAAGCACTAAAAAAGTCAAACCTGTTAACGTTTTTAAGATAAAATTTAACGCACAAGGATCATCTGACTTAACGGAAGAGTTCAGCTGCAAACATTTTCATCACCTCGTACCTTATATGGGGGAACAGCGCAACTTGTTGTTTCCTTTTAGATTTATGGCGAAATAAGAGGTCTATATTATGGGGAAAGCTTCCTCATCTTTTGGCATAATTCGCTTCCTGACAGTGCTGTTCGCACTGCTGAC
This sequence comes from Pantoea cypripedii, assembly GCF_011395035.1. NCBI lineage: Bacteria > Pseudomonadati > Pseudomonadota > Gammaproteobacteria > Enterobacterales > Erwiniaceae > Pantoea > Pantoea cypripedii. Next base: position 370,383 of record NZ_CP024768.1, on the reverse strand, counting down.
AGGCGCGTTTATGCTGGTTGGTGGCATTTGGTTAGCCGCCATTGGAGGTTCCTGGTACTACGTAATTGGCGGTGTGGTTATGTTAATCACCGCTATTTTGTTGTGGCGTCGTAGCAGTTCAGCATTGGTGTTGTATGCCCTGCTGCTGCTGGCCACGCTGGTGTGGGGCGTGTGGGAAGTCGGTTTCGACTTCTGGGCGCTGGCACCGCGTACCGACGTGCTGGTGATTTTTGGTATCTGGCTGGTGTTGCCGTTTGTGTATCGCAAACTCAACAACGCCAGTAAAGGTGCACTGAGCGCGATGGGTATTGCCCTGATCGCCAGCGCCCTGGTGCTGGCGTGGGCGGTATTCCACGATCCGCAGGAGCTGAATGGCACCCTGCCGGACGCGGCGGCCAACGCATCTCAGGCACAGCCGCTGAGCAACATCTCCGATGGCGACTGGCCAGCGTATGCGCGTGATCAGCAAGGCACCCGCTTCTCACCGCTTAAGCAAATCGATGCGAATAACGTAAAAAATCTGCAGGTAGCCTGGCAGTTCCAGACTGGCGACCTGAAGACCCCGAACGATCCGGGCGAAATCACTGATGAAGTGACCCCGATTAAAATCCGCGACACGCTGTATCTCTGCTCACCGCACCAAATCCTGTTTGCGCTGGATGCGAAAACCGGTAAGCAGAAATGGAAATTCGATCCAGGCCTGAAGCCGAACCCGACTTTCCAGCACGTAACCTGCCGTGGCGTGTCTTACCACGAAGTTCCGGCCGCTGCTGATGCGTCCAACACCCAGCCTGCGCTGTGCTCACGCCGTATTTACCTGCCGGTAAACGACGGTCGTCTGTTCGCGCTGGATGCAGACACGGGCGAACGTTGTGCCTCTTTCGGCAACAACGGCGAACTGGATCTGCAGCACAAACAGCCGGTGCTGACTCCGGGCCAGTATGAGCCGACTTCACCGCCGATCATCACCGATACCACCATCATCATTGCCGGTGCGGTGACGGATAACTACTCCACCCGTGAGCCGTCTGGTGCCATCCGTGGCTTTGACGTCAACACCGGTAAACTGCTGTGGGTCTTCGATCCGGGCGCGAAAGATCCGAACGCGATCCCTGACGATGAACACACCTTTACCATGAACTCGCCGAACTCCTGGGCACCGGCGGTGTACGATCCGAAACTGGATATCGTTTACCTGCCAATGGGTGTGTCGACGCCGGATATCTGGGGTGGCAACCGTACGCCAGACCAGGAACGTTATGCGAGCAGCGTACTGGCGCTGAACGCTACCACCGGTAAGCTGGTGTGGTCGTATCAGACGGTGCATCACGATCTGTGGGATATGGACCTGCCGTCTCAGCCGACGCTGGCCGATATCACTGACAAAGATGGCAACACCGTACCGGTGATTTATGCACCGGCGAAAACCGGTAACATCTTTGTGCTGGATCGCCGCACCGGTAAGCCTGTCGTCCCGGCACCGGAAACCCCGGTTCCGCAGGGTGCCGCTAAAGGTGACCACGTTTCACCGACCCAGCCTTACTCAGAACTGACCTTCCGTCCGAAGCAGAATCTGACTGATAAGGATATGTGGGGCGCGACCATGTACGACCAGCTGGTGTGCCGCGTGATCTTCAAGCGCCTGCGCTATGACGGTCCGTTCACGCCGCCGTCTGAGCAGGGTACGCTGGTGTTCCCGGGTAACCTCGGTATGTTCGAATGGGGTGGCATTGCTGTCGATCCGCATCGTCAGATCGCTATCGCTAACCCGATGGCCCTGCCGTTCGTTTCCAAACTGATTCCGCGCGGTCCGGGCAACCCGATCGAGCCACCGAAAGGTGCGGAAGGCGGTTCGGGTACCGAAAGCGGTGTTCAGCCACAGTACGGCGTACCGTATGGCGTGGAACTGAACGCGTTCCTGTCACCGTTTGGTCTGCCGTGTAAACAACCGGCATGGGGCTATGTCTCTGCTGTTGACCTGAAAACCAACGAAACCGTGTGGAAAAAACGCATTGGTACGGTTCGCGATAGCGCGCCGGTTCCGCTGCCGTTCAAGATGGGTATGCCGATGCTCGGCGGTCCGATCACCACAGCCGGTAACGTGTTCTTCATCGGTGCGACCGCAGATAACTACCTGCGTGCTTTCAGCACCAACACCGGTGAAATGCTGTGGCAGGCACGTCTGCCAGCTGGCGGCCAGGCAACGCCGATGACCTATGAAGTGGATGGCAAGCAGTACGTTGTTATCGCTGCGGGTGGTCACGGTTCGTTTGGTACCAAGCTGGGCGACTACGTGATTGCCTACGCACTGCCGGATGAGAAATAGCCATAAATAAAGCGGACTTCGGTCCGCTTTTTTATGTCTCAATATCCGTAGCGGCGCGATTTATCGCGCGTCTTTTAAACACCGCGCGATAAATCGCGCCGCTACGCATCAACGCCTCCGCAACACCCGCGCATTTAATAATGCGCACAACGCCATAATCACGCAGGTCGCCAGAAACACCGGACGCATGCCAAACGCCCCACCGACGAAACCACCAAACAACGGCCCACTCACCTGCCCGACATACTGCGCTGAAGTCGAATAACCCAGCATTTTCCCTACCTGGGCCTGTGGGACATTGTGGCGAATCAGGGCAGTAACGCACGGCATCAAGCCGCCCAACGCCATCCCCATCAGGAAACGCAGCGCGATCAATTGCCAGGCTGCGGTGATAAAGGCCTGCGGAATCAGTAGCAACGCACAGGCAACCAGACCATACACCAGCACCCGGCCATGGCCGATGCGATCCGCCAGTCGCCCGAGGCGTGGAGCAGAAAGAATGCTGCCCAGTGCCGCCGCCGCCATCACCAGGCCCGCGGTGACGGTAATCGCGTGATCGCCAGTGACAAACTGCCCGACATACAGCGTGATAATCGGTTCAATCGACATATTGGCGAAAATCAGCAACATCCCCGACAGCCACATCAACCGCACCACGGGCAGATTAACCGGTTTCTCATCGGTATTGCCGCTCTGCGCCACCTTTTTGGCCTGGCGTGGTGCTTCTTTCAGTAAAAAGGTGGTGGCGAGGAAGGCGAGAAAAATCACCGCGCCGGTCAGCCAGAATGTGTGACGAATACCAATCAAGGGCGGCAGCACCCCGCCCAGCAACGGCCCCACCACATTGCCTGCCATAATGCCGGAGGACAGCACCCCCAGCGCCCAGCCGGTCTGCTCTTTCGGCGTTTGCGCGGCGACCAGAATGGTCGATCCCGAGGCATAGCCCCCCAGCAGCCCCGCCAGCAATCGCAGCGCCACTAACTGCCAGGGGGCGGTTGCCATGCCAATCAGCGACATGGCAATCGCCATTCCCAGGCTGGCGCGGATCAGCATCAGCTTACGACCATAGCGATCCGCCAGTTTGCCCCACAGCGGCGCGGTGAGCGCGGCGCTGAAAAAAGTTGCGCCATAGGCCACCCCCGACCAGCGTGCAATCGCTGCCGGTTCCTGTACGCCAAGCTGCTGCACATATAACGGCAGAAACGGCAGCAGCAGCGTCATCGCCACAATGGTGCTAAAGGAACCCAGTACGCAGACGAACAGATTGCGTTTCCAGTGTTGCTGTTCAGGCGCTAACGCCGTTGGAGGTTGCTGCATAATGATATCCCGGTTTTAAACTGATTCTCAGGCTAACAGCGGTTCAGCATCGATAACAGACAGGCGGGAATATTTGCCACGCAGGTTGCTATTGTTGCCAAAAGGCAACAATCAGCCATCGCCTAATGCGGTGATGAGCGCATCACACAGCAGGGTGACGGGTGACGACGGCTCGGGCTGGTTTTTCAGCAGCAGATAACTATGCAAACGATCCATTTGCCACTCCGGCAGCACCTGCACAATCTCGCCGCGCGCCAGTGATTCCTGTGTCATATAGGCAGGCAGGTAGGCGATACCGGTTCCGGCCAGGGCGGCATTCAGCAGCGCCATGCTGTTATTGGCGCGAAAACGACTGCGCACATCCAGCGCCAGACGCTGTTTATCGCGCCGAAACGGCAAGGCTGCCGTATGGGCCGGGCCGTGAAACAGCAGCAAATCATGACGGGTTAAGCGCTCGGGATGATCGATAGGTGGATGCGCCGCCAGGTAATCCGGTGCCGCGTATAATCCCCAGTCGATGGTGTTCAACTCACGATAGTCAGGCACTTCCGGGGCGCGTTGACGGATCACAATCGCCACATCGGCGCTGCTTTGCGGGTCCTCGTTGATGCGGTCCGTCAGTTCCAGGTCGACGTTGATATGAATATGGCGACGGATAAAGTGGTTCAGCGTCGGCACCACGCACTGGCAACCGAATGTCACCGGAGCCTGCAACCGCACGTTCCCGGCGGGCAACTGATGTACCTGTTGCACAAAAGCATCGGCGCGATGCATTTCGTCGAGCAGGCGGGTACAGAACGGGTAGTACGCCTGCCCCAGCTCCGTCAGCGCCACCTTGCGCGTGGTGCGCTGCAACAATTTGATTCCGAGGCGGATTTCCAGCCGGGCGATTTCACGGCTGACGTAGGATTTTGATACGCCGAGCGTACGGGCAGCTTCGCTAAAACTTTGTCGTTCAACCACGCGCGCAAACAACATCATGGCGGTGAGATTGTCGCTGTTGTCCATTGTCCATAACCGACAGAGGAAAGGAGAACAGCAGCTTAAAAGGATTGGTGCACAATAGCACCTGATTTCCCGCGACGACGTAACTACGGGAAATCAGGCTAGCGACTCAACTGGCCACCGCCAGCGGAAACAGCAGACGATCCTGTTCCACGCGGCGCTGACGACGCAGCTGGCCCGGTGTCACACGGAAGTAGTTTTTAAAGGTGCGGGTATACGCCTGCTGGGTGTCAAAGCCGTAGCTCATCGCCACCTGCAGGATCGCCTCATCACTGTTAAGTAGCGTCAGCGCTGACTCCGTCAACCGGCGCTGGCGAATGTACTCGGCCAGTGAAAATCCGGTGTGCTGACGAAACAGACGTTGCAGGTGCCAGCGGGAATAACCCGAACGGCGTGCTACCTCATCCAGATGTAAATCGTGTCCTAAGTTGTCTTCTATCCAGTCCAGCAAACTGCGGATAAATTGACTCTGATTCATGGCTCCTCCAGATACGACGTGATGTCCAGTGAAGCCACTTTAGCGCGTTAAATTTATCCCTTAATTAGCAGAAAATTAGCGCAGAATTAGCAAGGGGGAAAACGGGTGTAATTCTGCGCTAATTTTGCAGCGCTACACTGTTTGTATTGATTTTAGAGGACCTCATACCATGCGAGTGCTGCTGGTTGAAGATGATGAAATGATTGGCGCTAACCTGCAGCAGGCGCTGGAGGCGGCGGGCTGGTCGGTGGATTGGGTGCGGGATGGCGTCTTTGCCAGCAACGCCTGGGCCGAAGGCGGCTACAGCTGCGTACTGCTGGATCTCGGTTTGCCACGCGAAGATGGTATCCATGTGCTGCGTCGCGCACGCACGCGCGGTGATATGACGCCGGTGCTGGTGTTGACCGCACGCGATACCGTCGCGCAGCGCATCCAGGGCCTCGACAGTGGTGCCGATGATTACCTGTTGAAACCCTTTGATCTGCAAGAGGTGCTGGCGCGAATGCGAGCGATTACCCGACGCCGCCACGGTGCGGCGGATTCCCTGTTAGGCAGTGGCGATGTGCAGCTCGATATGATGACGCGTGAAGTGCTGTATAAAGGCCAGCGTGAGCAACTTACCGCGCGTGAATATGCCCTGCTCTACGCCTTGCTGGAGCGCCCAGGGGCGATTCTTTCGCGCGAACAACTGGAAAACCGCATCTACGGCTGGGGTGAAGAAGTCACCAGCAATGCCGTGGATGTTTTGATTCACGGCATGCGTCGTAAACTGGACAACGAAGTGATTCGCAACGTGCGCGGTCTTGGCTGGCGAGTTCCTGCAATATGAAACCCTTCACTTTTATGCGCTCACTGCGTAATAAACTGCTGACTACCCTGCTGCTGATGCATTTAGCAATGATTGGCGGCGTCACCTCTTATTTTTACAGCTGCTACGGCGATATGATCGGTACGATGAAAGACGATCAGCTGGCGAAAATCGCCGATGCCTGGGCCAGCAGCAAACGCATTCCGGCGCTGATGCCGCTGATGCTCAACGCGGACAAACTGAAAAGCGCCTATGTGGTGCAACTGTGGGATGCCAATAACGAGCTTCGCGCCAGTTCCTGGCCGGAGCTGCGCGCGCCGTTGCAAAATAAAAAGGGCTGGAACGATGTACAAATCGGCGATTGTGAGGATTGCAACTGGCGGGTGTTCAACCGTCCCGGCGAGCCTGGCAGCGATATCGCCAACATTCAGGTGCTCTACAACATCGGCTATATGAAAAGCGTGATGGTGAAGCGCGCCATGTCAGCGATTATCCCACTGATTTTAATGATGCCGCTTTCCCTGTTGGTGATCTGGCTGGTGGTGCGCGCGATTACACGTGATTTACGCGTGGCGTCCCGTCAGATTGCCGCGCAGGAGATGCTGCATCCCGACAGCGTACCGCCGGATGGCTTGCCAGACGAGATCCTGCCGCTGGTTGATGCCTACAATTCGCTGCTCGATAAACTGCGTGCAGCCTGGTCGTCACAGCGCCAGTTCCTTGAAGATGCCGCCCATGAGCTGCGCACCCCGGTGACGGCGGTCACGCTGCAACTGGAAAACCTGCGTCAGCATATCCAGCCGGGTGAGGCCAGCCGCCAGTTTGATCAACTGGAAGCGGGCGTCACGCGCACGCGCCATCTGGTGACGCAGCTGCTGAATATCTCCCGTCAGGAAGATCAGTCAGTAGTGGTGACAATCGAGAATATCGAGCTGGAAGACCTGCTGAAAGAAAGCATAGAACAGCTGATGGTGGTGGCGGATAAGCGGGGTATCGATATTGGCTTTAACGGCACCACTCATTACCGCATTCAGGCCAGCCGCTCCGATTTACGCAGCCTGTTCGATAACCTGATCGGCAATGCCATGTTGCACACGCCAGAAGGCAGCCTGGTGGACGTGTTACTGCATCGCGTCGGCAACCATACCGTGGTGGATATCGTCGATAACGGCCCCGGTATGCCGGAAGCCTTTATCGAACGTGCGTTTGACCGCTTCACCCGTTCGCCAGATGTGCAGGCGCAGGGCAGCGGCCTTGGCCTGTCGATTGTGCGCAGCGTGGCGCAAAAGCATCGTATGCAGGTGGCGCTGTCGAACTGCCGGAGTCCGCAGGGCAAAATCTGCGGATTGCAGGTGCGCGTGACCTTACCGTAACCCCCTCTCTGTCCCGTAGCGGCGCGATTTATCGCGCTGTTTTTTTTACCGTGCCCCTCCTGGCGAAAACCTGCGCGATGAATGTGCCCCTCCTGGCAAAAACCTGCGCGATAAATCGCGCCGCTACATTCTATTTCTGCATCAAACATTTTTGCGGCGGTACGCGACAACGTAAACGGTTGCGGGGTTCCGTTCGTTTCATGACAATAATGTGACATAACTCACATTTCTGGTGAATGGAATTGCAACACTTTTTGACAAACGTGATCAAAATCTATTTTCTATCCGACTGATACAGGCACCCTACGCGAGCTTTAAAAACCGGCGGCTCAGACCGGCTTAAAACAATTCACCGCCCACCCCTGGGATCGACTGACACCGATCGCGCACTTTTACTGCGATCACGAGCATGTGGTTAACGATAATGAAATATAAAGCATTGATAGCAGGGGCCTTACTGGCCAGTAGCTGGACCGGCGCGACACAAGCGGCAGACAGCAACCCGCAATACCTTTCAGATTGGTGGCATCAGAGCGTCAACGTAGTGGGCAGTTACCACACCCGTTTCGGGCCACAGTTTAATAACGACGTGTATCTGGAATACGAAGCCTTTGCGAAAAAGGACTGGTTTGATTTCTACGGCTACCTCGACCTGACCAACTTCTTCGGTCTGGGCAACAGCAACGCCAACGGCATTTTCGACCACGGTTCGCCGATGTTCATGGAAATTGAGCCGCGTTTCTCCATCGATAAACTGACCGGCACCAGCCTGGCATTTGGTCCGTTTAAAGAGTGGTACTTCGCCAACAACTACATCTATGACATGGGTCGCAACGCGTCACAGCGTCAGAATACCTGGTATATGGGTCTGGGTACCGATATCGACACCCACTCTGACGTTGGCCTGTCGCTGAACGTGTACGCCAAATACCAGTGGCAGAACTACGGTGCGGCGAACGAAAACAGCTGGGATGGTTACCGCTTCAAAGTGAAATACTTTGTGCCGATTACAGACCTGTGGGGCGGTAAGCTGAGCTACATCGGCTTCACCAACTTTGACTGGGGTTCTGATCTGCGCGACGAGACCGGTACATCACGTACCAGCAACTCAATTGCCTCCAGCCATATCCTGTCGCTGAATTATGACCACTGGCACGTTTCAACCGTGGCGCGTTGGTTCCATAACGGTGGACAATGGGCGGATGGCCAGGAGCTGAACTTCGGCAACGGTCCGTTTGAAGTGAAATCTACCGGCTGGGGTTACTACCTGGTGGTTGGATATAATTTCTAAATTGGCAAATGCTCCATCTGTAGCGGCGCGATTTATCGCGCAGTTTTTTCTGGCACAGCGCACAGAACTGCGCGATAAATCGCGCCGCTACGGGGTAATGCTTTTAAATCCGCGGCTTGTACGCATTGACCATCCAGGGCACGCCGAACTTATCGGTAAACATGCCAAAGCCGTTCGCCCAGAACGTTGGCTCCCAGTTTTTCGTCACCTGTCCACCTGCCGACAACGCATCGAACCAGCGTTTGCCCTGCACTTCATCCGGGGTGGAAAGGCTCACCGCAAATCCGCTGTAATGCGTCTCGCGATTGCCGTCGCTTAGCATGATTTCGCCCTGTCCGATGCGCAGATGCGCATGCATGATGTGCTCCGGGGGAAACGTCATACCAGACGGACAACCCTCCATTGATTCGGTCTCCGGCATATCGCCAAAGGTCATTTTAAACAACAACTCGCCGTCAGTAGCCTCAAGGTAAAACGCGATGGCCTCTTCGCAACGGCCGTCATAAAACAAATAAGGGGTAATTTGCATGGTCTGTTCTCCATAGTGAACGCCCGATGCCAAGTGTAGTGCGTGGTGGGAAAACAGGACGCGAGCCGGGCCGCACTCTTACCTTTGTTGACAATAGCGGCGGAACAGCTGCGCCATATAGGCGCTCATCGGCGTCAGCGCGGTGTCCTTGCGCTGAATCAGGTAGAACATGGCTTTCGGCAGCGGATCGTCCAGCTCCAGCGCCAGCAGTTGGCCGCCGTGTGTCGGATCTTCAATCACATCCCGTGAGATGATGCTGACAAAATCAGTCTTTGCCACCAGGCTGGTACAGGCCATAAACGTTTCGCAGGTGACGACGATTTTCGGTGCCATACCACGCTCACCAAACATATCGTGCAACAGCCGATAATAACTGCCCTGCGGCGTTGGCATGGTCCAGTCGCAATGTTGTAGCTCCGCCAGCGAGCGCGCATGGGCCATCGGATGCCCTTTACGCACCACCACCTGGTAATCACGTTCCATCAACCTTTCGTAGGTTAACTCCTGATCGAGGTGACTTTGATCGTAGGTATTGATGGTGAAATCCAGCGCGCCCTGGCGCAGCTCATGCACCATCGCCACCAGCTGCCCTTCCACGATACGCACCTTCACCAGCGGATACTCACGGTGAAAATGGTTAATCACCTGGGGCATCACCGTGCGCGCAATGCTGCCGCCGACGCCAATGTTCACCCTGCCGCCCGCCAGCCCCAGCCGCTGCTGAATATCCTCCTGCGCCACGCGCAGCTCCTCCAGCACCAGGCTGGCATGACGAAAAAAGTTATCACCGATATCAGTCAGGGTAACCCCCTGATGCCGCCGCTCAAATAAACGCGCGCCAAGTGATAATTCCAACTCCTGGATCGCCTTGGTCAGCGCAGGCTGTGAAACGCCTGACAGGCGACTGGCGGCGCGAATGCTCCCCTGGCGGGCAACATCGACAAAGGCGCGCAGCTGATGCAGTTTTAAATTAGCGGACATGATGGCTCGGTGATAACTGTTGTTTATCAGGCATAAGATATTCCCATCTTATGCGCGCCAATACCATTGTGTAGATTCGGGACAATGCATAAAAAACCAACATTAAGGAAATAGCGATGAAAACCCTTTCCGACCACGTCAGCGCGCTGGTACCGCAGATGCAAACCTGGCGGCGCGACCTGCACCAGTTTGCCGAATCAGGTTGGCTGGAATTTCGTACCGCAACCCTGGTGGCCGAGGAACTGCATCGCCTGGGGTATCCGCTGAAGCTGGGCCGGGAAGTGATTGATGCCGATGCACGCATGGGACTGCCGTCGGACGCGGTGCTGGCAGCACAGGAAGCGCGCGCACTTGAGCAAGGGGCACTGCCGCAGTGGCTTAGCCATTTCTCCGGCGGCTTTTGCGGCATCGTCGCCACACTGGAAACCGGTCGTCCCGGTCCGGTGATGGGTTTTCGCGTCGATATGGATGCGCTCGATCTCAATGAAAGCAACGCGGCGGATCACCTGCCACAACGCGAAGGTTTTGCCTCCTGCAATGCGGGCATGATGCACGCCTGTGGTCACGACGGCCACACCACTATCGGCCTCGGCCTCGCCAGGGTTTTGATGGCGATGAAAGATCAGCTGAGCGGCACCATCAAACTGATTTTCCAGCCCGCCGAAGAAGGCGTGCGCGGTGCGAAAGCGATGGTAGCGGCTGGCGTGGTTGATGATGTCGATCTGTTTACCGCTATCCACCTCGGCACTGGCGTGCCTGCGGGCGAAATCGTTTGCGGCAGCGACAGCTTCCTCGCCACCACCAAACTTGATGTGCAGTTTACCGGCGTCGGTGCCCATGCCGGTGGTCGCCCGGAAGAAGGCCGTAACGCGTTACTGGCGGCAGCCCAGGCAACGCTGGCACTGCATAACCTGCCGCAACATAGCGGTGGCGTGGCACGCGTCAACGTCGGCGTATTGCAGGCGGGCACGGGGCGCAACGTGGTGGCCGATACCGCGCTGATGAAGGTGGAAACGCGCGGCGTCAGCAACCAGGTGAACGACGATATTTATCAGCAGGCGCTGCGCGTGATTGCCGGAGCAGCGGCGATGTACGGTGTCGAATCTGAGGTCAAACTGATGGGCGGCGCGCGCAGCTGCACGCCAAGTCAGCCGTGGGTGGCCTTTATCCACCAGCAGGCCGAGGCGCTGGGCCTGTTCAACTCGGTTGTCGATACCAAACAGCAGGCGGCCGGTTCCGAAGATGCCACTTATATGCTGGAGCGCGTACAACAACGCGGCGGCCAGGCATCCTATGTGATTTTTGGCTGTGAGCTGGCGGCAGGCCATCACAACGCGAAGTTTGATTTCGACGAAGCGATTATGGCCACGGCGGTACAGACTCTGGCAACCCTGGCGCTGAATCAGGCGCAGTTCGGGAGCCAGCAATGAGTCATCACGACTTTATCGATAACTATATTAACCAGCACCAGGTGCGCTTCAGCGCCATCAGCGATGCCATCTGGGATGTGCCAGAAACCCGCTTCGAAGAGACGAAGTCTTCCGCACTGCTGGCCGACGCGCTGGAGCAGGAAGGTTTCGCCGTTGAGCGCGGTGTCGGTGGCATTGAAACCGCCTTTATCGCCAGCATCGGTAGCGGTAAGCCGGTCATTGCCATTCTCGGTGAGTTTGATGCCTTAGCCGGGTTGAGCCAGAAAGCGGCCTGTGCAGAGCCGCAGCCGCTGGTGGAAAACGGCAACGGCCACGGTTGTGGACACAACCTGCTGGGCACCGCGGGTCTCGCGGCGGCCTTCGCCATCAAAGCCTGGTGGGCAGAACACGGTCAGCGCGGTACGTTGCGTTTTTACGGCTGCCCCGGCGAAGAAGGCGGTTCCGGCAAAACCTATATGGTGCGCGAAGGGCTGTTTGACGATGTCGATGCCGCCGTGACCTGGCACCCGGAAGGCTTTAGCGGCATGTTTAACCTCAGCACCCTCGCCAATATCCAGGCCGCTTTCCACTTCAAAGGGGTGGCGGCGCACGCAGCCAATTCACCCCATCTGGGTCGCAGCGCCCTCGATGCGGTGACGCTGATGAACACCGGGGCCAACTTTCTGCGCGAGCATATCGTGCAGGAAGCTCGCCTCCATTATGCGGTGACCAACGCTGGCGGCGTCTCCCCCAACGTGGTGCAGGCCGATGCCGAGGTGTTGTATCTGATTCGCGCCCCGCAGCTTGATCAGGCTCAGGATATTTATCAACGGGTGATCAATATCGCCAAAGGCGCAGCGCTGATGACTGACACGCAAATGACGGTGCGTTTCGATAAAGCCTGTTCCAACTATGTTCCTAACCGCGCGCTGGAAGCGGTGATGGACGGTTATCTGCGCCAGTTCGGCCTGCCGGAATACAGCGCGGAGGAGCGCGCCTTTGCCACGCAGATCCGCGCCACGCTATCCAAAGATGATCTGCGCAACGCGCGGCTTAACGCAGCACGTACCGGCAGCGAAGCCGGAGTGGCCTGGACTGACGCACTGGGGGATAAGGTGCTGATGGATGAGGTGGCCCCCTATGCGGTGACGCGTGAATTGCTGTATGGCTCCACCGATGTTGGCGATGTCAGCTGGGTGACGCCTACCGCGCAATGCTTCACCCCCTGCTTTGCTTTTGGCACGCCGCTGCATACCTGGCAGCTGGTGGCGCAGGGGCGTACCGCCATCGCCCATAAAGGGATGAGCCTGGCGGCGAAAGTGCTGGCCGCCACCGCCCTCACCCTGCTCAACGACAGCGCAGCACTGGCACGCTGCCGCGAGGAGTTTACCCGCGTGCGCAGTGAACAACCGTATCAGTGCCCGATTCCACCCGGCGTGCAGCCATCAAAGCTGACGTCATGATAATAAACCCGCGCCCCACGCAGGCGCGGGATGCTGTATCCAATAAAAAAATAAAAGTTATACGCAAACACAACATAACGAGACGAGGAAATGCCGATGGAAGTTACCACGGAGAACCGCAGCCCAGGGAAGCTGTTTGGCTGGATTGAGCGGGTCGGAAATAAAGTCCCCAACCCTTTTTTACTGTTCGTGTATTTGATTGTGGTGCTGATGGTGGCCACTGCGGTTCTCAGCAGTTTTGATGTGGCGGTGAAGAATCCGACCAACGGTGAGCTGGTGCGGGTCAATAACCTGCTGAGCGTCGCCGGGTTGCAGTGGATTCTGCCCAACATCATCAAAAACTTCAGTAGCTTCACGCCGCTGGGATCGATTCTGGCGCTGGTGATTGGTGCCGGTCTGGCGGAGAAAGTCGGCCTGCTGCAATCGCTGATGGTCAAGATGGCATCACGCGTCAGCCGTCGCTACGCCAGCTATATGGTGCTGTTTATCGCCTTCTTCAGCCACATCTCCTCCGATGCGGCGCTGGTAGTGATGCCGCCGCTCGGGGCGCTGATCTTCCTCGCCGTGGGGCGTCATCCGGTAGCGGGTCTGCTGGCGGCGATTGCCGGTGTGGCATCCGGGTTTACCGCTAACCTGCTGATCGTCACCACCGATGTGCTGCTGTCAGGCATCAGCACCGAAGCGGCCAAAGCGGTGAGCGACACAGTACACGTCAGCGTGATCGATAACTGGTTCTTTATGGCGACCTCCGTGGTGGTGCTGACCATTGCCGGTGCGCTGCTGACCGATAAGTTTATCGAGCCGCGCCTGCCAGCCTGGAACGGCGGCCATCAGGATCGCCTGCCGCCGCTCACCGCACAGGAAAACCGTGGCCTGAAAGCCGCAGGCATCGCCGCGCTGGTATTTATCGCGTTGATGGCACTGCTGGTGGTGCCGGAACACGCGCCGCTGCGCAACCCGAAAACCGGTGGCATCATCCCGTCACCGTTTATTCAGGGCATTGTGCCGATCATCATCCTGTTCTTTTTTGTGGTGGCGATTGCCTATGGCGCGGTGACGAAGCAGATCCGTCGCCCGGATGATATTCCGCAGTTGCTGGTTGATCCGATGAAGAGTATGGCGGGCTTTATTGTGATGGTGTTCCCGCTGTCGCAGTTCGTGGCCTTCTTCAACTGGAGCAACATGGGCAAGTTTATGGCGATTGGCCTGACCGATATGCTGGAAAGCGCGGGCATCAGCGGTGCTCCGGCATTTCTCGGTCTGATGTTCCTGTCGGCATTTCTGTGCATGTTTATCGCCAGCGGCTCCGCCATCTGGTCGATCCTCGCCCCGGTGTTTGTGCCGATGTTTATGCTGCTCGGCTTCCATCCGGCGTTTGCCCAGATGATCTTCCGTATCGCTGACTCGTCGGTGCTGCCGCTGGCACCGATGTCGCCGTTCCTGCCGCTGTTCCTCGGTTTCCTGCAGCGATACCAGAAAGATGCGCAACTTGGCACCTATTATGTGCTGATCTTCCCCTATCCGGTGGTGTTCTTTGTCACCTGGATTGTGCTGCTGGTTGCCTGGTACGCGCTCGGTTTGCCCATCGGCCCAGGGGTGTATCCCAGCCTGCATTAACCGCATCGCCAGGGACGGCGATCACACTTACGCGAATTGCAACGTACATTGCTAAAATCTCACCGCCTCACCTCTCGGCATCCCCGCCGTAATTGATTATTCTGCTGTTCCTTCGCTTGCTAACGGTTAATTATTTTTAAAACCAATCTCTGCCGTTGGTGAGTTTTGCAAACACCGTCATACCGAGGTTCAAACAACAATGACAACTGCCTGCACAACCGGGGTGGCTGGCGATATTATCGCTGCGGATCGCCGCACCTTAGCCGGGCGCATCGACGCGCTCCCTTCTTCCGCTGGCCTGTGGCGTTTTATCACGCTGCTGGCGCTGGGCGGTTTTTTTGAACTCTACGATCTGTTTGAAACCGGCTACATCAGCTCCGGGCTACTGGCGGCGGGTGTGTTTCACACCGGCAGCGCGGGCGTGTTCGGCATTGCCGATCAGGCCGCTTTTGCCTCCGCCACCTTTCTCGGTTTGTTTGTCGGTGCCAGCCTGCTGGCCCCCTATGCCGACCGTTTTGGCCGTCGCCTGACCTTTATGTGCGCGCTGGCGTGGTACGGCGCGTTCTCGCTGTTGATGGCGTTTCAGCAAAGCGCCGAGATGATTATCCTGTGCCGCTTTCTGGTCGGGATTGGCCTCGGTATCGAGCTGGTGACAATTGATACCTATCTCTCCGAGTGGGTGCCCACCCATCTGCGTAGCCGTGCCTTTGCCTTCTCATTTTTTATTCAGTTTCTCTCGGTGCCCGCAGTGGCGCTGATGTCCTGGTGGCTGGTGCCGCAGACCATCCTCGGTCTGGAAGGCTGGCGCTGGGTGGTGATTGCCGGTGCGGTCTGCTCGCTGGTGATCTGGTTTATTCGTAAGAACCTGCCGGAATCGGCACGCTGGCTGGCGCAGCAGGGCCGTCATCAGGAAGCGCATCGCGTCCTGAGCGAGATGGAAAAACGCTGCGGCATCGCGCCGGGCGAAGATTTTTCCGACCGTGACGCCGCCGCGCAGCTGCCGAAAAAAGGTCGCTTCAGCGAGATCTGGGCACCGGCGTATCGCAAACGCACCCTGATGCTGGTGGTGATGAACTTCTTCCAGGCGATTGGTTTCTTCGGTTTTGGTAACTGGCTGCCCGCGCTGCTGTCCGGCAAAGGGGCAACGGTCACCCATAGCCTGCTGTACGCATTTTTCATCACGCTGGCCTACCCGCTGGGTTCGCTGATTTGCAGCCGCTACGCCGATAAGATCGAGAACAAGTGGCAGATCGTTCTGTCATCACTGATGACGGTGGTGTTCGGTACGCTGTTCGCCTTTATGACCAGCCCGGTGCTGATGATTATCTGTGGCTTCCTGATTACCTACAGCAACGCCTGGCTGACCTTCAGCTACCACGCCTATCAGACCGAGATTTTCCCGACGCACATCCGTGCACGCGCCGTCGGTTTTTGTTATTCGTTCAGCCGTCTGTCAACGGCATTCAGCAGCATTCTGATCGGCCTGATTCTGCAATATGCCGGTAGCGAGGGGGTGATCGCCTTTATCGTGCTGAGTATGTTGATGGTGATGCTGTCGGTGGGGATTTACGGTCCGAAGACACGTGGGATTGATTTGGAGAATATTTAATCGCTGGCAGCGGGTTGACACTGAGAAGGTTCCGCCCGCCAGCAGCGGTTGTGCTCTGAGAAGGTTCCGCCCGCCAGGCTTCAGGCAGTTTCAGGACCGATGTGCAGGCGGACGGGCAAAGGTGCGATGGCGCGCACCTTTGCAATCCGCGCCCTGCGGCGTCCTCGCGCAGCGCTACGCGCTGTTCCCTCGCTTATCACTCAGGCCGTACGGACCACGCGGATTCGCCATCCATGGCTCATGCCGCGCTCTCGCCGCATCCATGCGGCTCGTCCTGGCCTTCCTTCTGCGCTCGGCGCTGCGAATGCCGCCAACACCCCCGCCTGCAAGCCCGTGCTATCTGAGTTGCGCGATAAATCGCGCCGCTACAAATAACTGCACGCTGTCGTAGCGGCGCGATTTATCGCGCAAAAAGCAATGAAGAAATAAATGGAAAGCAAAATGCGTGCAGCGGGGCGGGAACGCCATCCGCACATGGATGCGGCGAAAGGCGGCGTGTAGCGGCGCGATTTATCGCGCAAAAAAGTCGCGAAGCGGCGAGGCAGGCGGCGCAGGGCCGGGGAATGCAAAGGGGGCGGCCAGGCCCCCTTTGCTCGGTCGCCGCACCGGAGAACTGCAACTGCCGGTGTCTGTGGCGAACGAAATCACGCCAATGCAAACGTAATGTTACTGCTGCTGCTCCAGCACCTTAATATCCGCGTTGCCCTGATGCGTCTGCACGGTTTCATCCTTACGTAAGGAGGCGACATCCTTCGCCGTTACCGTCGCTTTAGCGCCATTGCCCCAGCTGCCGCGAATAAAGTTCACCACATCTGCCACCTGCTGATCATTCAGACGCCAGCCAAATGCCGGCATAGTGATCGCGGTAGGTGCGCCCTGCACGCCCGGCAACGTTCCGCCGGTCAGCACGATATGGATCAACGACGTCGGATCGTCTGCCAGCACCACCGGATTGCCACGCAGCGCCGGGAAGAAGCGCTGATAACCGCTGCCGTCCGTTTTATGGCAGGCAGCACAGCTGTCGACATACACCGACGCACCTGGCTGGCTGTCATCACCTTTCCACAACGCCTTCGCCACCGTGTCATCCTGAGTAAACACCGTCTGGCTGGCGTCTTTCGCTCCCAGCGATTTCAGGTAACGGGCAATTGCCGTGATATCGTCATTGCTCAGGTGTTGCAGGCTGTGCTCTACCACATCGGTCATACCACCGAACGCGGCGGTGTGATCGTTACGGCCATAACGCAGGAACTGACGCAGATCGTCCTCGCTCCAGCGTCCCAGGCCGTCGCGGTTGTCGCCACGCAGGTTGCTTGCGGTCCAGCCATCAATCGGCGCGCTGCTGCCGGAAAGGTAAGCATGCGCATCATCATTGCTGAGCGCCTTCTCCTGCATGGTGATGCTACGTGGCGTATGGCAGGCACCACAGTGGCCCAGCCCCTCCACCAGATAACGACCCCGCGCCAGCACCGGATCTTCCTGTGCGGCAGGCTGGAACGCTTTCACGTCCGGCGCAAACATGCCGCGCCAGATTGCCAGCGGCCAGCGCATCGACAGCGGCCACGGAATGTCGCTGTCTTTGTTGGCCTGCGCCACCGGTGCCACGCCGTGCATAAAGTACGCGTACAGCGCCTGCATATCCTCGTCGCTCACCACCGCGTAAGAGGGATACGGCATCGCCGGATACAGCGTGTCACCGTTTTTCGCCACGCCATGACGCACCGCTTTCTGGAAGTCGTCGTAGCTGTAGTCACCAATCCCGGTGGTTTTATCCGGGGTGATGTTGGTGGAGTAGATGGTGCCAATCGGCGTCGCCATCGGCAGTCCACCAGCAAAAGGTTGGCCGCCTTTTACGCTATGGCAGGCCACGCAGTCACCGGCGCGTGCCAGATATTCACCCCGTTTTACCAGGGCGTCATTTGCCTGATCGTCCGCCAGCGCAGCGAACGACAGCGTGCCCAAAACCAGGGCCAGAATGCTTTTCATCATCGCCGTTTTCCTTATGCCTGCACCAGTGGACCTGGGTTCTTCAGATACTGTTCGCGGATGGCTTTCGCCGACCAGTAGGTCAGTGCCGCCACCATGCCGGTCGGGTTGTAGCCCAGACCCTGCGGGAACGCAGACGCGCCCGGCACAAACACGTTCGGCACATCCCAGCTCTGCAAATAACGGTTCACGGCGCTGGTTTTCGGATCTTCACCCATAATCGCCCCGCCGCTCATGTGCGTGGTTTGATACACGGTGGTATCGAAGTGGCTGCCGGGTCCTTTGGCTCCGCCGATGATCATCTTTGGATTCATGGCTTCGGTGATTTTGCGCATCTTGCCGACCATGAACTGCGCCATCCTGATGTCGTTGTCCTGCCAGTCAAAGGTCATACGCAGCAGCGGCTGGCCGTAGACATCTTTGTAGTTCGGATCGAGATCGAGGTAGTTGGCACGGTATGACTGGTGCGCACCGTGGGCATCCATCGAAATATGGTGGTTGTAGGTATCCGCCACCGCCGCTTTCCACTGGCTGCCCCAGTTCGGCGTGCCTTTCGGTGTCGGCAGGCCGGAAACCGGCTTGGTACCCGCCTGGTTCACCCAGAATGGCGAGCCACCGACGAAGCCGTATGGACCGTGGTCGAAGTTGTCGGCGTTGAAATCATCCACCGCTACCCCTGCGCCACCCGCACCGATAAACGGGTTGGTGGTGGTGTTTTTGTCGAACAGCGCTTTCAGCGTCGAGATGTTCTGATAAGCAAAGTTACGGCCAACTACGCCTTCGTTGGTGATCGGGTTATACGGCTGGCCGATACCGGACAGCAGCATCAGGTGCACGTTGTGGAACTGGAACGCCGACAGGATCACCAGATCCGCAGGCTGCACCACTTCACGGCCCTGACCATCGAGATAAGTCACGCCGGTAGCGCGTTTTTTGTCGCCAGTCAGATTGACGCGTAACACATATGCGTTGTTACGCAGCTCGAACTTCGGCTCCTGACGCAGCGCGGGCAGGATGTTCACGTTAGGCGAGGCTTTGGAATACATGTAGCAGGCGTAACCGCTGCAATAACCGCAGAAGTTGCACGGGCCCATCTGCGCGCCGTAGGTGTTGGTGTAGGGGCCGGAGGTGTTGGCCGATGGCATATCATACGGGTGATAGCCCACCGCTTCTGCCGCCTGAGCAAACAGCTGCGCCGAGTAAGTACGCTTCTGCGCGGGCAGCGGGAAGTCGCTGGAGCGGTCCGGGGCGTAAGGGTTGCCGCCTTTCTCCTTGCCGACCATCTTGCCTTTGATGGTCCAGGCACTGCCCGAGGTACCAAAGACTTTCTCCGCCTGATCGAAGAAGGGTTCCAGTTCGTTATAGCTGACGCCGAAATCCTGAATCGTCATGCCTTCCGGGATAAAGTTTTTACCGTAACGCGCTTCATAATGGCTGCGCAGATTCAGCTCGACCGGATCGACACGGAAATGTACGCCTGACCAGTGCAGACCGGCACCGCCGGTACCAGTGCCGGGCAGAAACGCCGCCAGCTGGCGATACGGCACTGCCGTCTGTGACGCGTCGTGACGAATGGTCACGGTGCTTTTCGACAGATCCTGGAACAGCTTTTTACGGATGTTGTAGGTCAGTTCATCAATGGATTGCGGATACGCGCCATCCGGGTAGGTATCACGATGCGGACCGCGCTCCAGAGCCACTACATTCAGCCCGGCTTCGGTCAGTTCTTTTGCCATGATGGCTCCGGCCCAGCCGAAACCCACCACCACCGCATCCACTTTCTTCAATTCGTTTGCCACGGTTACGCCCTCTCCCCGCGAATATCCACTGACGGGAACGGATAGCGTTCACCGCGTTCCACCCAATCCATGTAATCAGCGCGTGCGCCGGGGAAGCCGATCAGCTTCCAGCCCACCATGCCCTGATTGCCACCGTGAATAGGATCGCTGAAGTAACCCTCGCGGGTGTTTTGCAGCAGGAAGGAGAAGAAGGTTTTGGCCGGCAGCTGGGTGAATTCAGCTTTGCCGCTTTCGAAGTCGCTCAGCAGGGCATCCTGCTGTTCGCCGCTCAGCTCAGCAAATACTTTGCCGTGCTGGTGCTTGCTCCAGCTGTCTGCATCCGCCAGACCAAGACGGTAGATCTGCTGCGGCACCAGCGACAGCTGATAACCCAGCTCTTTCGGCAGTTCAGGATTGAACGGTCCCTGCATGTACCAGTTGCTGCCGGTGGCATACGGAGTGTTCATCTGACGATCGATAAACTCCGGCACCCCGGCTTCCAGTGCGCCAGGACCGCGTTCATCAAAGGGGATCAGACGCGCCACCGCAGCCTTAATAAATGCAAACTCTTCAGCCGTAAACCAGGTCGGCTGATAGTCACGGGCGGTTTGTGGCGCGCTGCTTTGTTCTGCTGCTCCGGCAGCCATTGGCGCAACCAGTGCACCCATCGCTGATGTACCCACGGCCATTGCTGGCGCCAGGGCGATGGTTCTCAGCAGAAAATTTCTGCGTGTATGACCATTTTTGTGTTCTGACATGACATTGCCTCAGTGCCGCATATAATGTGGCATGAAAGGTTAACTGATTGCGTTGTAATGATTTTTATGTGCGGGCCTAAGGATACAGCATCACCGTTACCGGTAACATTGCAGCGCAGTGTAACACCGTTGCTGACAAAGATTTAGCGTAAGGACACAAAATCGCACAAAATAATTAACATTTTGCGCAGCGGCTTTACACCGCCGGCGCGACATTGTCATGGTCTGATACAACAGCCTACAGACAGTTAAGGCCCCTAAACGGTATAAAGGGATCTGATAACAGCGGAGTGTCTATGTTTAAGTCCTATTTTCCCCGGCCAGCGCTGTTTTTCAGCACGGTGGCCATCTGGAGTTTGCTGGCGATTTTTGCCTGGTTTGGCTTTGCCAGCGACTTACCTTCCATGTGGCCCACGATTGCCGCAGCAATGAGTAAACCCCTGCCTGATAACGCACTGCGTTTTATCGCTGCCAGCCAGCTGTGGTTTTACGCCTATTACTGGCTGGTGGTGGCGCTGTTTGCCATCGCCTGGCGCATCGCCGATAACCATCCGTGGCAGCGCTGGTCAGTGTGGGGTTCCGCACTGATTATCTTCGTTACCTGGTTTGGTGTGCAGGTCGGGGTGGCGGTCAATGCCTGGTATGGCCCGTTCTATGATTTGATTCAGAAGGCGTTAACGAAAGCGGGTTCGGTGCAGATCGCTGAATTTTATCAGCAGGTTGTCGCCTTTTTAGGCATTGCGCTGATTGCCGTGGTGATTGGCGTGATGAACTCCTTCTTCATCAGCCACTGGGTGTTCCGCTGGCGTACCGCAATGAATAACTACTACATGCACAACTGGCAGCGCCTGCGTCATGTGGAGGGTGCGGCGCAGCGTGTGCAGGAAGATACCATGCGTTTCGCCAGCACGCTGGAAGACTGGGGTGTCAGCTTTATTCAGGCGATCATGACGCTGATTGCCTTCCTGCCGGTGTTGATCACCCTGTCGCATCATGTAAAAGATATCCCGCTGCTGGGCAATATCCCTTACGCGCTGGTGATTGCTGCGGTGCTGTGGTCGATTTTCGGTACCGGTCTGCTGGCACTGGTGGGTATCAAGCTGCCGGGTCTGGAATTCCGTAACCAGCGGGTGGAAGCCGCCTATCGTAAAGAGCTGGTTTACGGCGAAGATGATGCATCGCGCGCCTCACCACCCACCGTCACCGAGCTGTTTGGCCGCGTGCGTTTTAACTATTTCCGCCTCTATTTCCACTATCTGTACTTCAACATCACCCGCATTCTTTATCTGCAGGTGGATAACGTGTTCGGGCTTTTTTTGCTGTTCCCGTCGATTGTGGCTGGCACCATTACGCTGGGTCTGCTGAACCAGATCACCAACGTGTTCGACCAGGTACGTTCGTCGTTCCAGTACCTGATTACCTCGTGGTCAACGCTGGTGGAATTGATGTCGATCTACAAACGTCTGCGCAGTTTTGAACAGATTTTGCAGGATATCCCGCACGAAGAGATGATGCGCGAAGCAGCGGAATAAAGCTGCGCATTCATGCGCATCCTTTGTAGCGGCGCGATTTATCGCGCGTTTTTTTCCGACATCGCGCACGGAATTGCGCGATAAATCGCGCCGCTACGGGAGGGTAATCAGCGAGGCTGATTACCCTTTTTTCGCCAGTGCCGCAAACACCTGTTCAACCGCAAAAGCGCCAGGGTCCTTCACGCCATGCAAACTCTGCTGATTGAGATAGGCCGAGCGTCCGGCTTTGGCACTCGACATCTGCGCCGTCGCATCCGCGCCTTTCTTCGCCGCATCAGCGGCATCCTGCATGGTTTGTCCCGCCACCAGCGCCCAGAGTGCCGGTTCCAGCGCATCGATTAATGTGCGATGCCCTGGCTGCGCGCCACCGTAGTGTTTCATACGTTCCAGCCCGTACATCAGCGCTTCCGGTAGCTCATAGCCCTCGTCCACCCGCTGTCCGGCAGCAGTGAACAGAATCGACATCAGCACACCACTCGAACCACCCATCACCGTGGAGAGCTGTTCACCGACCAGCGCCAGCAGCACTGACAACTCCGCCAGCGGCAGCTGATGTTCGCGCAAACCACGCTGGATTTTCTTCGCCCCGGCAGCAAAGGTAGAACCGGTATCACCATCGCCCACTTTGGCATCCAGTGCATTCAGGTCACTCTCCAGCTCGATCAGCGTTTGCGTAATGCGTTTCACCACTTCAGCTGTCGCCTTGTCCTGCGATGGCGTCACTTCCAGCTCACTGAGCGGGGCCGTCGCGGTTTGCAGGCTGACCGGCGCAAAGTCATACATCGGCACCCAGCCGCTCACCTGCACCGGGGCGCTCAACGCCTCAAGGAAGTGCGGCTCCAGCGCCAGCAGCGACAGCGAAAAGCCTTTCATATCCAGCGCACTGACCAGCGTAGCCGGACCAATCAGATGGGTGATGCGTGCCGCCAGCGGCGACTGCAACACTTCGCGCGTCAGCAGCGCCAGCTCAAGCTGTGAAAAACCACCGAGGTTATTGATCAGCAGCAGCGACTGTTTGCCGTCAGGCAGCGTCTGGGCCAGTTTATCCGTCATGATGCTGCTGATTTTCCGGCTGTTTTGCGTATCAAGCGTCACCACACCCGGCTCACCGTGAATGCCCATACCCAGCTCGCTGTGCCCTTCCCGCACGCGATCATCGCGTTTTTCACCCGGGATATGGCAGGTACCAAACGCCAGCCCGATCGACGAGGTGGCCTCTATCGTCTGCTGCGCCAGCGCTTTGACGGCACTGAGCGGTTTACCCTGCTCGGCGGCGTAACCGGCAATTTTGTGCACCAGTACGGTCCCGGCAATCCCCCGCGGCTGTGGGTTTTCCGGCAGGGCAATATCGTCCTGCACCATCACCAGCTCCACTTTGTAGCCGAGCTTTTTCGCTTTCTCCGCCGCCAGGCCAAAATTGAGGCGGTCACCGGTATAATTTTTCACAATCAGCAAACAGCCCGCGTCGCCGGTGACATTGATAATGGCACTCAGCACCGCATCAACACTTGGCGAGGCGAAGATATCGCCGCACACCGCCGCCGTCAGCATCCCTTTACCGACAAATCCGGCATGGGCCGGTTCATGGCCGGAGCCACCACCGGAGATCAGCGCGACTTTGCTCTTGTCCCAGTCATTGCGCACCACCACGCGGATCTCATCACCGAGATCCAGCCGACTGAGGTTATGCCACGGGGTACTCAGCAGAATCCCTTCAATAGCTTCGTTAACCAGGTCGTACTTCTTATGCATAAAAAACTGGCTCATTACGTTCTCCCTTTTGGTGTTGTGGTACTTAAAGGTAGCGCAGTAAGCGCAGAGAAACGCTGAGCAGAGACAGGAAATGCAAAGGGCGGCACAAGCCGCCCCGTAAATTCAGATAAGGATGATCACAATGCGATGCGCAGCACGCTATCCGGATTTTTCGGTGGTTCTTTACGGGAGCCAGGCTGTTTGATGCTGACAAACAGGGTTTTGCCATCCGCCGAGAGCGCCAGGCTATTTGGCAGGCCCGGTGATTTCACCGTGCGTTTCACTTTGTAGTTGCTGGCATCAATGATGCTGATTTCACCGGCTTTGCGGTGCGTCACATACAGTTCATCACGGTCGGCATTGAACAGCACCGCCAGCGATTCAGGGACATCAATCCGATGGATAACCTGCTGGGTACGGGTATCCAGCACCAGCACCTGCGGCTGTTTGGAATCACTGAGGAAGGCGCGATGCCCTTTGGTATCCAGCGCGATGTTCAGGAAGAAATGATCTTTCTCGGCATCAATTTTCTGACGTTTTTCAATCGCATTCAGACGGGTGTTAATGGTGAGCAGCTCACCGTCAGCGTTGGTGACGTAGAGTTTCTGCGCAGCGGAATCCAGCGCCAGACCAGCAGCCATTTTACCGGTATTCGGCACGGTGCTGATCAATTGCAGCGTTTTGCCATCCACCACCCACACCACGCTTTCCTGACCCAAACCGCCGATATACACGCGGTCAGTCGCCGCATCGGCTACCAGTTCACGCGGTTGCAGCGGGCGCACAGTTTCGCTGCGTTTCCGGCCATCCAGCACCAGCGTATTCAGCACCTTGCCGCTGGTGGCATCCACCGCCGTCACCGCCGCATTCACGGTGTTACCGATGTAGAGGATATTGGTTTTGGGGTTGATGGTGGCACCGAAGGCTTTCAGATCGGTATCGATGGTTTGTTTTACCGTCAGATTTTGCGGATCGAGACGATAGACGGTGCCGCCCTTTTCATTGGTGGCATTTTGTGACGTCGCCAGGAACAGCGCGTTATCGCTGTTGCTGAAGGCCAGTTCATAGGCACCTTTTGAGATCGGCTGATTCAATTCCTGAGTATCTGCCGCCATTACCGCAGAGGTAGACAACAGGGCTGTCGCCAGAAACAGTGGACGCAGCGCCCACTGCACAGTTTTATTCGCTTTCATGACTTCTCCATAGCAAAACCACCGCCTCACGGCAGTGAATGAAAGCCCGACATTGCAACCAGATAGTTAAAAGCAGCCCGAGGCAGGCCGACGAAGGATTTTATTTTTGCGAATAGTAATCATTTACGAAGAGAAGTGACAGGATTTTATCGGCTTAAACGCGGCCAGGGCGCCCGGAGGCGCCCTGTCAGCACAGATTGTTAACTGACTTATTTGGTCAGTTCAGCGGTCATGTGCACGCCGTTGTTGAAGGTGGCTTCAGTGACTTTATAGGAAGCACCAGCAACTTGTGCCTGAGCAGCAATTTTCGCTTCAGCACCGTCCAGAGTAGACGCGGTAGCGGTCACGCTCTGAGCAAAGCTGGCGAAAGGCAGGACTGAAAGAGCAACAACAGCAGCAAAAGTTTTGATAGATTTCATGGTCAATTCCTCGGTCAACATTTGATTAGGTAAGGCGTAATCGCCTTGTTGAGATAAATAATAGGCCGAAAATTGATCAACAAAAAGCGGAGAGATTTGCGGTTATCATTCAAAAAAACTGACCATAAAAAGCACGTTATGGTTAGCTTTTGCACGCCGTGTTAATAATCTGCGTTTTAGTTAAAAGGCAGGATATATCGCTGCGATTGGTCCGAACTGATAGAAACCGTAGCGGCGCAATTTATTGCGCAATGCCGTGCGCGGTGCCGGAAAAACCTGCGCGATAAATCGCGCCGCTACAGTTGTCATCGTTACCCGTGATGCCGCACGCGGGTGAAAATGGTTATCGCCGCCAGCAACATCAGTACACCGCTGGAGAGGAATACCCCGCCTGCGCCCTGCAAATCAAACATCCAGCCACCCGCAGCAGCACCGGCGGTGATCGCCAGCTGGATCGTCGCCACCAGCAAGCCACCACCGGATTCCGCGTCATCCGGCACAGCACGGGAAATCCAGGTTGACCAGCCGGTCGGCATCGAACCAAATGCCAGTCCCCATACCGCGACACCTACCGCCACCAGCCACGAGACGCCGCCGAAACTCACCAGCACCAGCGCCGTGACGCTCATCAGCAGCGCCATACCACTCAGGGTCAGCGAGACGCTGCGCGTCACCAGATACCCCGCCAGCGAGGTGCCGAAGAAGTTCGCCACACCAAACGCCAGCAGCACCAGCGACAGCTGATTGACGTTAAGCTGCGCAGCACTTTCCAGGAACGGACGCAGGTAAGTAAAGAAGGCGAAGTGGCCGGTAAACATCATGATCACCGCCAGCATCCCCCAGCGCATCACGCTACGGCGCAGCAGGTCCAGCACGCCACCACTGCGGGCCTTGTTTTCCGGCGGCATGGCAGGCAAGGTAAAGAACTGCCAGAACAGCGCCAGCACGCCTAATGCACCGGTTAACAGGAAAATATTACGCCAGCCAATCAGCCCGCCAAGATAGCTGCCGAGTGGTGCGGCGATGATGGTCGCCAGCGAAATCCCGCTAAACACAATCGATAACGCACGCGGCACCTGGTCATTCGGCACCAAACGCATGGTGATGGCGGTCGATAATGTCCAGAAACCGCCAATCGCCATGCCCAGCAACACCCGCGCCAGCAGGATCATGGTGAGGTCCTCGGCAAAGGCCACCAGCAGCGCCGAGGCAATCAGCAGCAGGGTAAACGCCAGCATCACCAGCCGACGATCGAGACGGCGGGTAAGATTGCCAATCACCAGGCTGGTGAGCAGCGCCACCAGTGCAGTCACCGTGACGGTTTGTCCCGCCTGTCCTTCACTGACCTGCAACGAAGCGGCAATGGGCGTCAGCAGGCTTACCGGCAAAAACTCGGCGGTAATCAGGCCGAATACGCCGAAAGCCATGGCAAACACCGCGCCCCACGCGGGCTTCTCCACTGGCAAACTCTGTTCGACGACATCACTATTCAGGCTCATCTGCGATCCCCATCACAAAATATTAAAGAGTGAGCATAGTGAGCAACAGCAAGACGATCTATGATAAAGAAACTTTGTTTTTTGATAATTCGTCTGGAATCGTATGAGCCGCTATGAAGATCTGACCAGTGAACTGCTGATGGGTATGCGCCTGTACGGTGTCAGGTATCAGCGTATCGCCCTCAATGCGCCCTTCGGCTTGCAGTATGACGATGCGCCAGGCCGGGCGCAGTTGCATTTTGTCGGGCGCGGATCGCTGCTGATCCGCTCTGCCTCCGGGACGATCTATCCGCTTGAGGCCGGTGACGCGCTGCTGATCCCGCACGGTCGCCCCCATGCGCTGATCTCCAGCGAGGAGGTGCACTGCGAACCGATCAGCACCTTCAACAGCAAGCCGATCTGCGACAGCGTCTGTGCCATTAATGGCGCGGAGGGGGATTGCGCAGATAACGCTGAAGTGGTGCTGTTCAGCGCCTGCATGGCGTTTGAACTGGGCGGGATGCAGCCGCTGGTGCACACCATGCCGGATGTGATGCTGGTCAGCACGCTGCTGGCGCAATATCCGGAAATCCAGCCCATCCTTGATGCCATGGAACGGGAAACGCGCCTGCGCCAGGCAGGGTTTGCCGGGATTTTGTCACGTCTGGCGGACGTGGTGGCGGCGCAGATTGTGCGTGGCTGGGTGGAAAACGGCTGCGGCAAAGGCAGCGGACTGGTGCAGGCGCTGCGCGACCCGCGACTCAGCCTGGCAATGGCTGCCATGCACCGCGCGCCGGGTGAAAACTGGACGGTAGAACGACTGGCACGCGAATCGGGCAGCTCACGTTCGGTGTTTGCTGCCCGTTTTCAGTCGGCCACGGGCATGACGCCGCTGCGTTATCTCACCGAGCTGCGTATGCGGCTGGCTGTGCAACGCATCGTTAACGAGGGAGAGGCGATGGAAAGCGTCGCCTTTCATCTCGGCTACGGCTCGCTGGCGGCATTCAGCCGGGCATTTAAGCGTATCGTCGGACAACCGCCAGGCGCACTGCGCGCCCGGCGAGAAGTGATATCGGAGCTTTAACGGAACACGCTGATCGCTTCCACCAGGCGATTCGCCTGGCGTGCCATACGTTCTGACGCTTCAGCCCCTTCCTGCACGCGCGCGGCGTTTTGATGGGTGATGTCATCCAGGTCTTCCACCGCGCCGCTCACTTCGCTCAACGCCACGGATTGTTCTGCCGTCGCCGCACTGATCTGCGCGATTAACGCGGTGACATGCTGCACCTGCTCAACGATTTCCTGCATGGTGCGCCCGGCAGCATCGGCGTGGCTGCTGCCCGACTGCACGCGGCTGGCGCTGGTTTCCACCAGCTTTTTGATCTCGCTGGCCGCAGTGGCGCTACGCTGCGCCAGGCTGCGCACTTCGCCGGCCACCACGGCAAAACCTTTGCCCTGCTCCCCGGCGCGCGCCGCTTCAACCGCCGCATTCAGTGCCAGGATATTGGTCTGGAAGGCAATGCCGTCAATCACACTGGTAATATTGGCGATACGCTTAGCACTGTCGGCGATTTCCGCCATCATACCGACCATTTCCTGCATCACTTTACCGCCCTGCACCGCCGCCTGGCTGGTGTTGGCCGAAAGATCATTCACTTCGCTGGCGGTTTCGGTATTGCTTTTCACTGTCGCCGTCATTTCGTTCATGGTGGCGGCGGTTTGCTGCACATTCGCAGCAGCCTGCTCGGTGCGGCGGCTCAGTTCATCGTTGCTGCGCGCGATGGCATCACTGGCACCCAGCACGTTAATCGCCTGACCACTGACATCATCCACCAGCCAGCGGAACATCAGCCCGAGCTGACCAATGGCGCGCAGCGTGACACCAATTTCATCGACGCGATCCATCTGCTCCACTTTATGGCTGGCCCCGGTCGCCACGCTCAACGCCTGACGGCAGATGCGTTCCATCGGTCGTGAAATCTGCTGCTCCAGCCACAGGCTGGTCAGCAGCAGCAGCAGCGCCATACCGCCGCTAAAGCCGCCCAGTGCCAGCGGTGGCAGGCCAAGCAACCAGACGCCCAGCACCGACAGCGGCAGCAGGGCTACCAAAGGTGAGCGGATCCGCCAGCGCAGCGGCAGAGTTTTGAGCAACGTGCTGAAACGGCCAACAATTAACCCCTTATGAAAACGACGTCCTTTACTGCGTCCCTCACGGAAATCCCGATAGAGCGCCTCGCTCTGGCGAATCTCTTCAGGCGTCGGTTTGGTGCGTACCGACATATATCCCCGCACCTGCCCCGCGCGTACTACCGGTATAGCGTTGGCACGTACCCAATAATGATCACCGTTTTTACGCCGGTTTTTTACCAGCGCAGTCCAGGGTTCGCCCTGTTTTAACGTCGCCCACATATCCGCAAAGGCTTCCGGTGGCATATCCGGGTGCCGCACCATGTTATGCGGCTGGCCATTAACCTCCTCCGGGGTAAATCCACTGACCTCAATAAAAGCATCGTTGGCGTAGGTGATCATGCTGTTGAAATCGGTGGTGGACATCAGGGTGGCATGATCGTCAAAGACGTATTCACGCTGAGTGATGGGCTGATTGTTACGCATTAGTGAGTCCTTGCAAGCCAGAGGCGAGAAAAATTGATAACCCTTATTTATCTTTTCGGCAGGAAAAGGTCGTAACTTTAATAGGGTTATCGAATTTTAAATCCGCATAACGCAGGGGATTGAGAGGTTCAGGGGAGCAAAAAGGGAGAAAAACCATTAAATTTAATGTAGTGGCGCGAATTATCGCGCCGTTTTTTGACGTTGATCGATTAACTCAAATCCACCCCGCGCGTGCCACCCCACCAGGTAAAAGCGAATCCGCCTACCCAGGCAACCATCAATCCGGCGAGATACACCGCCATACCGGCGAAGATGCCCTGTGGTGAGGTCATGAGCGGCAGCGTTACCAGCCCGGACGGGCCGAAGACCGTGTTCATCCCGACCGGCAATCCCAGCCAGGCAACCAGGCCGATAAAGAAACCGCCCAGCGCCCCGCCACAGCAGGCGGTAATAAAGGGTTTCAGGCGCGGCAGGGTGACACCGTAAATTAACGGCTCTCCTACCCCTAACAAGCCCGGCACAATCGCCCCTTTGATCTGGCTGCGTAACTGCGACTGTTTATCCGCCCGGCACCACAACGCCAGCGCCGCCCCCACCTGGCCAGCTCCCGCCATCGCCAGAATCGGAAACAGCGAGTTAAAACCCTGGCTTTCCATCAAAGCAAAATAAACCGGGATAAAGCCCTGATGAATACCGAACATCACCGCAATCAGAAATAATCCGGCCAGAATGGCGCAGCCAAACGGATTGCTGTTCAGATGAATAAACAGCCATGACATGCCTTTAAATAATTCCCCGCCAATCGGCATAATCACCAGGAAGGTCACCGCGCCCGTGATCAACAAGGTCAGCAAAGAAGTCAGAATCATATCCAGATTATCGGGAATGATTTTACGCAGCTGCCGCTCCAGCCAGGCACCAAATATCGCCGCCAGCAGCACGCCAATAATATTGCCGCGTGGATCGATAGTCAGACCGAAGAAGTTCTCCATGCCGCTGTAATAACCCACGGTGGCGGTGGGGACATAGCCCAGCACAAATAACGACGCGATAATCGCCCCATTCACCCCGGTGCCGCCAAAGGCTTTTTGCGCGTTGTAACCAATCAGAATACTGAGGAAGGTGAACAGACCTTTGCCAAACACCTTCATATAGGCGACGGTCGCCAGCAGCCAGTGAGGATGATCGCCTGGCGTGGTGAGATGAAAAATCTGCTCGATCAGCGTGGCGAAACCAAGCAGCAGACCAGCACCAATAAAACCGGGGATCAGCGGGGTAAATATGGTGGCAAAGCGTGTGAGAAACTGATGCAGGCGGCTGGTTTGCTTCGCTTTTAGCTGCTGCTTTTGCACTGAGGCGATGGATTGCAGATCCGCCGGGTTATCCAGCATCGTTTGCATCATCTCCGCCGCGCTTTGCGCTTTGCCGGGACCGAGCACGATCTGCAACTGCGCATCGCTGTCGATCACCCCGAGCACCCCTGGCAGGGTTTTCAGCCGGGCGTGATCGGCGAGCTGCGCCTCCGCCAGCGTCAGGCGCAGGCGCGTCATGCAATGGCCGCAGTGCGTCACATTGGCTGCCCCGCCCACGGCGTGCAGCATATCGCGCAGCAAGGACTCGGTGATGGCGGCCATTATTGCGCTCCTGCGTCACGTAACGCCTGACGAATAAAGCCATGATGCTGGCCCAGCAGCGCTTGCGCTTCCTCAGCCTGCAATCCCGCCAGCACCATCACAATGGCGGTTTTGCAGTGGCCCTGACAGGCTGCCAGCGCCTGCTGTGCCGTTTCTTCATCGCAGTCGGTCGCCTGGCGCACGATATTAATCTGCCGCTGCACCAGCTTTTGGTTAGTGGCTTCCACATCCACCATCAGGTTGCCGTACACCTTGCCACTGCGGATCATCGCGCCGGTGGTCAACATATTCAGCACCAGTTTCTGCGCCGTACCGGCCTTCATCCGTGAGGAACCGGTGACCACTTCCGGGCCAACCACCGGGGTCAGGGCCACATCGGCCACCTGCGCCATTGCGCTATTGGGGTTGCAGGTTAAGGCAGCGCGAAATGCCCCCTGCTGCTTCGCGTAATCAAGCGCGCCCAGCACGTAAGGGGTGCGGCCACTGGCTGCAATGCCCACCAGCACATCTTTGGCGCTGAACTGAATATCACGCAGATCCTGCGCACCCTGCTCAGCGTTGTCTTCGGCGTTTTCCACCGCCTGCAAAATCGCCGTGTGCCCCCCGGCGATTAACCCCACCACCTGGCTGCGCGGCGTGCCAAAGGTCGGCGGACATTCACTGGCATCAAGAATCCCCAGACGCCCGGAAGTGCCAGCACCACAGTAAATCAGGCGGCCACCCTGGCTAAAGGCGGCGGTGATGGCATCCACCACCTGGGCAATCTGCGGCACGATAGCCTCTACGGCGAGCGCCACCTTTTTATCTTCATCGTTGATAACGCGCAGCATCGCTTCCGTCGATAACTCATCAATATGCTGACTGGCCGGGTTACGGCCTTCGGTGACCATCTGGCTAAGATCGATTTTCATGCGCACACGCTCCGGTGAAAGAATAATTTATTCGCAAAACTATATATCAAATTGAATTCTTAATTCACTCAGGCAGGAAAAGATTTTTTCAGTTTTGTGGGGCAGAAAGAAAAAACCCGCCGGGCGGCGGGTTGTCGTTTTAGCTACGTCGCATTGCGCGTACGTAATTGCAGCTCGTAAGCGGCGGCCTGTTCGGTGTCGAACTGGTTTTCCCAGCGCGCGATCACCAGCACTGCCAGCGCGTTACCGATGACATTCAACGCGGTACGCGCCATATCCATAATGCGGTCCACACCGGCGATAAAAGCCAGGCCTTCCAGCGGAATCCCTACGCTGCCCAGCGTCGCCAGCAGCACCACAAAGGAGACACCCGGCACACCAGCAATCCCTTTCGAGGTCACCATCAGGGTCAGCACCAGGATGATTTCATCGGTCAGCGACAGGTCAATACCGTACAGCTGAGCAATAAAGATCGCCGCGATGCTCTGATACAGCGTGGAGCCATCAAGGTTAAAGGAGTAACCGGTCGGCACCACAAAGCTGGTGATGGCTTTCGGTGCGCCATAGGCTTCCATCTTTTGCATAATGCGCGGCAACACAGTTTCCGAGCTGGAAGTGGAATAGGCCAGAATCAGTTCATCTTTCAGGATACGCATCAGGGTGGTGATACGCAGCTTACACAGACGCGCTACCGCGCCCAGTACCACAAAAGCGAAGAACAGAATCGCGACGTAAACCAGCAGCACCAGCTTGGCCAGCGGCCACAGCGAGGCAAAGCCAAAGTTGGCAATGGTGACCGCAATCAGGGCAAACACCCCAACCGGCGCGTAGCGCATGATCATATGCGTCACTTTGAACATGGTTTCGGAAACCGAACGGAACAGCCCCACCAGCGGATCGCGATGTTCCGCTGGCAGTGATGACAGCCCCAGACCAAACAATACCGAGAAGAAGATAATCGGCAGCATGTCACCTTTCACCAGCGAGGCGAAAATGTTCTGCGGGATCAGCGACAGAATGGTGGTCACCAGGCTGTGAGGTGCACCCTGCACCGCCTGGGTGGTGGCTTCATATTTAGAGATGTCCACCGTTGCCAGCGTTGACATATCAATGCCGCTGCCGGGTTGGAATACGTTGGCCAGCGTAATGCCGACCACAATGGCAATGGTGGTGATCACTTCAAAATAGACGATGGTTTTGACACCAATGCGCCCGAGTTTTTTCGCGTCACCGACACCGGCGATGCCGACAATCAATGATGAAATCACAATCGGCACCACAATCATCTTGATCAGATGAATGAAGATATCGCCGGCCGGGCTGAGAATATTGGTGATTAACCATTCACGATCGTCCGGCTGATTATGCAGCACCGTGCCGACCACAACGCCGAGAATCAGCGCGATCAATATTTGCCAGGCGAGGCTGAGCTTAAAACCTTTCATAACGCGTTATATTTCCTCAGTTAAAACCCCTTTGCTCTGCTGCGAAGGTGCAGAAGATGATACACACAGGGAAGTGAGCAAAAGCCCGATAAAATAGAGGGTTATACTGGACTGCATCCGGTACTGCTTTGCGGGCATTTTGCACGCGTCCTGTGATGCAGCCTGAGTGGATACCTGCGGAACAGGGGCGAGATAAGTACCATTTTCACTACGGTAAATGCAACCCCTGGGGGGTTCGCTTAAATCTTATCCGCTGCTGTAGCATAAAATGCTGATCCGATGACATAACCATAACCCGCTGTTATGAAAAGTTTTAATTCGATAATTTTCCGCATAGCTATGCATAACCGAACAAAAAGCCGCCGGGTCCGTTTGCTGCTATTTTGTTCAGAACTTTCTCAGGTTTCGCGCACAACGTGTTGCCATCCCTGCTGATCACACAACGAAATTTACCGCGTGAATAGCCACACGCTTAGGCCGTGATCCAGGCTGCAAAACCAAAACAAAGCTCTCGCGCAAGGCTTCAATTAACCTTTGATTGACATATGATTAACATCTTCAAGGAGGTCAGCCATGAGCCAAATTCACAAGCATCCCGTTCCTGCTGCGATTGCAGAAAATGCCCTGATCAATGCCGGGCAATATGCAGCGATGTATCAACAGTCGGTTGACGATCCCGAAACCTTTTGGGGCGAACAAGGCAAAATTCTCGACTGGATTACGCCGTACACTTTAGTGAAGAACACGTCCTTTGCCCCGGATAATATTTCCATTCGCTGGTATGAAGATGGCACGCTGAATCTCGCGGCCAACTGCCTTGATCGCCATTTGCAGACGCGTGGTGATCATCCCGCCATCATCTGGGAAGGCGATGACGCCAGCGAAAGCAAAACCCTCACCTTCCGCCAGCTGCACGGGGAAGTGTGCCGTTTTGCCAACGTACTGAACGGCCTTGGCGTGAAGAAAGGCGACGTGGTCGCTATCTATATGCCCATGGTGCCGGAAGCCGCGATTGCCATGCTGGCCTGCGCCCGTATCGGCGCGGTGCATTCGGTGATTTTTGGTGGTTTCTCACCGGAAGCGGTGGCCGGACGCATTGTCGACTCCAGCGCCAGACTGGTGATCACCGCCGATGAAGGCGTGCGCGCCGGACGCAGCATTCCGCTGAAGAAAAATGTCGATGACGCCCTGAACAACCCCAACGTCACCAGCGTCAGGAACGTGGTGGTGTTTCAACGCACCGGGAAAGATACCGGCTGGCGTGAGGGGCGTGACCTGTGGTGGCATGATCTGATGGCTGACGCCTCCGATCAGCATCAACCGGTGGCGGTGAACGCGGAAGATCCGTTGTTTATCCTTT
Organism: Pantoea cypripedii; assembly: GCF_011395035.1. NCBI lineage: Bacteria > Pseudomonadati > Pseudomonadota > Gammaproteobacteria > Enterobacterales > Erwiniaceae > Pantoea > Pantoea cypripedii. Next base: position 335,318 of record NZ_CP024768.1, on the reverse strand, counting down.
ATACCTCCGGCTCCACCGGTAAGCCGAAAGGCGTGCTGCATACCACCGGCGGTTATCTGGTGTATGCCGCGACCACCTTTAAGTATGTCTTTGATTATCATCCTGATGATGTTTACTGGTGCACCGCCGATGTGGGTTGGATCACCGGTCACAGCTACCTGATTTATGGCCCGCTGGCCTGCGGTGCCACCACGCTGATGTTTGAAGGTGTGCCAAACTGGCCGAAGCCGAGCCGTATGGCGGAGGTGGTGGATAAACATAACGTCACGCTGCTGTACACCGCGCCGACGGCGATTCGCGCGCTGATGGCCGAAGGTGACAAAGCCATCGAAGGCACCCATCGCACCAGCCTGCGTATTATGGGGTCAGTGGGCGAACCGATTAACCCGGAAGCCTGGGAGTGGTACTACAACAAGATTGGTGACGGTCGTTGCCCGATTGTCGATACCTGGTGGCAAACCGAAACCGGTGGCTTCATGATCACCCCGTTACCAGGTGCCATCGAGCTGAAAGCCGGTTCCGCCACCAAACCCTTCTTTGGTGTGCAGCCCGCGTTAGTGGATAACGAAGGCAATACCCTCGAAGGGGCAACCGAAGGCAATCTGGTGATTGTCGATTCATGGCCAGGCCAGGCGCGTACCCTGTTTGGCGATCACCCGCGTTTCGAGCAGACCTATTTTTCCACCTTCAAAAATCGCTACTTCAGCGGTGACGGTGCCCGCCGTGATGAAGATGGTTACTACTGGATCACCGGCCGCGTGGATGACGTGCTGAACGTTTCCGGTCACCGCCTCGGTACGGCGGAAATTGAATCCGCGCTGGTGTCGCATCCGAAGATTGCCGAAGCGGCGGTGGTGGGCATTCCGCACAGCATCAAAGGCCAGGCGATCTATGCTTACATTACGCTGAACCATGGTGAAGAACCGTCGCCAGAGCTTTATACCGAGGTACGTAACTGGGTACGTAAAGAGATTGGCCCGATTGCCACCCCGGATGTGCTGCACTGGACCGATTCACTGCCGAAAACCCGCTCCGGCAAAATCATGCGTCGTATTCTGCGCAAGATTGCCGCGGGCGATACCAGTAATCTGGGCGATACCTCAACCCTGGCCGATCCTGGCGTGGTAGAGAAACTGCTGGAAGAGAAACAATCCATCAAAATGCCCTGATGGAGCTTAACCCCGGCGGTGAGGTTCAGCCTGCTTAGCAAGGCTCCTCATCGCCAGCCTTACCTTACGTCGTACTCTTCAACATCGCATTTATTAAATAATTAGAACATTCAGGCAGTTAACATCACGCTTTGGTGAGGTTGCTGCCTGCCTTGCCTCTGGAGAAACTGTGATGAACGAAGCCGTAAACCCTCAGGAAGCTGTGTGGCAGCAAATCGAGAGCAATCCGCGCTTTCAGGAACTGGTGCGTAAACGCCAGGCCTTTGCGCTGTTGCTGAGCCTGATCATGCTGGTGTTGTACGTGGGTTTTATCCTGCTGATCGCCTTTGCCCCCGCCTGGCTTGGCACGCCGCTCCATCCCGGCACCAATGTGACGCGGGGCATCCCCATCGGCGTGGGCCTGATTATCATTTCCTTCGTGCTGACCGGCGTCTATGTCTGGCGCGCCAACGGCGAATTTGACCGTCTGACCAAACAGATCCTGCGCGAGGTGAAACAATGAAGCGCCTGCTCCCGCTGTTCCTCGCCGCTGCACCACTCAGCGCCTTTGCCGATGCCATCACCGGTGAAGTACAAAAACAGGCCACCAACTATGAAGCCATCATCATGTTCGTGGTGTTTGTTGCCGCGACGCTGGGCATCACCTATTGGGCCTCAAAACGTACCCGTTCACGCAGTGATTATTACACCGCAGGCGGCAACATTACCGGCTTTCAAAATGGGCTGGCGATGGCGGGTGATTTTATGTCTGCCGCGTCGTTCCTTGGTATTTCGGCGCTGGTGTATACCTCGGGTTATGACGGCCTGATTTATTCACTCGGCTTTCTGGTCGGCTGGCCGATGATCCTGTTTCTGATTGCCGAACGCCTGCGTAACCTTGGTCGTTTTACCTTTGCCGACGTCGCCTCTTATCGCCTGGCACAAAAACCGATTCGTACCCTCTCCGCCTGCGGCTCGCTGGTGGTGGTGGCGCTGTATCTGATTGCGCAGATGGTCGGAGCCGGAAAGCTGATTCAGCTGCTGTTCGGCCTTAACTACCATATCGCGGTGGTGCTGGTGGGGATCCTGATGGTGATGTATGTGTTGTTCGGCGGCATGCTGGCAACCACCTGGGTGCAAATCATCAAAGCGGTGCTGCTGCTGTTCGGGGCCAGCTTTATGGCGCTTATGGTGATGAAGGCCACCGGCTTCAGTTTCAATACCTTGTTTACCGAAGCGATGGCGGTGCACCCGAAAGGCGCGGCGATTATGCAACCTGGCGGGCTGGTGAAAGATCCGATCTCCGCGCTGTCGCTGGGGCTGGGGCTGATGTTTGGTACCGCCGGTTTGCCACATATCCTGATGCGCTTCTTCACCGTGGCAGATGCGCGTGAAGCGCGTAAAAGCGTGTTCTGGGCCACCGGATTTATGGGCTATTTCTACTTCCTCACCTTTATTATCGGCTTCGGTGCGATCCTGCTGGTGGGGGCGAATCCGGCGTTTAAAGATGCCAGCGGCGCGCTGATTGGCGGCACCAATATGGCGGCGGTACATCTGGCGGATGCGGTGGGCGGCAGCCTGTTCCTCGGCTTTATCTCCGCCGTGGCCTTCGCCACCATTCTGGCGGTGGTGGCCGGTCTGACTCTGGCCGGTGCCTCTGCGGTTTCTCATGACCTGTACGCCAGCGTGATCCGTAAGGGTCAGGCCACCGAGCGTGAGGAGCTGCACGTATCGAAAATCACCGTGCTGGTGCTGGGCGTGGTGGCGATTGCGCTGGGGATTTTGTTTGAGAAGCAAAACATCGCCTTTATGGTCGGCCTGGCGTTCTCGATTGCGGCCAGCTGTAACTTCCCGATTATCCTGCTATCGATGTACTGGTCAAAACTGACCACGCGCGGTGCGATGATTGGTGGCTGGCTTGGCCTGCTGACGGCGGTGGTGCTGATGATCCTCGGCCCGACGATTTGGGTACAGGTGCTGGGACATGCGACACCGATTTATCCCTATGAATATCCGGCGTTGTTCTCGATGCTGGCGGCCTTTATCGGCACCTGGCTGTTTTCCATCACCGACAGTTCAGAGCAGGGAGCCGCTGAACGGCGACGTTTCCGTGGACAGTTTATTCGTTCGCAGACGGGAGTGGGGATTCAGCAGGGGAAATCGCACTGACCAGGTCGGCATGAATGCCGACCCTACAACAATCACGTAGGGTGCGCATTCATGCGCACCTTGACGGGATCACATCAGAAACGCAGTGATGCGCCCACATACGGGCCATCGGCCAGTACGTTGTCTTTGCGGCTGCCTTTGTTGTTCAGCTCGATGTACTGATAACCGACACGCACGTTCAGCAGCGAGATCGGGGTGAAGCTCAGGCCGCCAGACATTTCCTTGTAGCTGTCGAGGTGATCAGAGAACGCTTCTGGCGCGTAGTAGTAGCCACCGTACAGGCCCCACATACGGTTGAAATTGTATTGCGCACCCGCACCCACTGCCACAGTAAAGCCGTCTTTACCATCTTCCGGATGAGTGAACAGCGCTTTCGCGGTCGGTGCCAGACGCAGACCGCCGAAATCAACGTTATAACCCAGCCCCAGGCCGTAGCTGCTGCCGTCGTGATCGCTGCGCAGCCAGTTGCCATTGAGGAACAGGCCCGGTGAGGTCGTACCAAGGCCAAGGTTGAGGTTGGTGGTGTGTTCACCCACGTCAACACTGCCCTCAATTGCCTGCGCGCCGCTGCTCAGCAGTGCCAGACCCAGTACGCTTCCTGTAACAAGTTGCTTTAACATGTAATTCCACTCCATGAAGGACAATCAATTCGGCGGAAAGGGTAAACAGCCAGGCGGCAGGAAACAACTTTATTTGGCAAGCTTTACGTAAACAGGAATTACCAGATAGAGCAAAACGGCCCTTACGGGCCGTTAAGTGCAGAGATTATGCCTGCCACATCAGGTGGCCCAGCAGCGGTGCGAGGATCACCGTTACCACGCCGGAAAGCATCATCACCAGGCTGGAAACCACGCCTTCCTGCTGGCCAATCTGGTAAGCACGCGCCGTACCGGCACCGTGCGATGCGGCACCAAAGCCCGCGCCTTTCGCCACCCCCTGCTTAATCGCGATCCGCAGGAACAGAAAATCCCCGACCGCCATGCCAAACACCCCGGTGATCACCACAAACAGCGCCACCAGATCCGGTTGACCGCCAATCGGTTTAGCCGCTGCCAGCGCGAATGGCGTGGTGATGGAGCGCACCGCCAGGCTGCGCTGGATGGATTCCGGCAAGGTCAGCAGCCGTGCCAGCCATACTGAGCTACAAACGGAAACCAGCGTCGCCGTCGCCACGCCAAGACTGAGCGATAACCAGTGGCGTTTAATAATTTCCTGGTTTTCATACACCGGTACCGCAAAGGCCAGGGTGGCCGGGCCGAGCAGCCACAGCAACCAGTGGCTTTCGGCGATATAGTCTTTCCAGCTCACATGGGTTACCAGCAGCAGCACCACTAACACCAGCGGCGTCATCACCAGCGGCATCAACAACAAGGTACGCCAGCGACGATAAAGCCGTTTGTTGAGGTAATACACCAGCAACGTCAGCACCAGACATATCAGGCTGATAATCAGGTCATTCATGACGTGCCTGCTTACGCGCGGCGCGCGCCATTTCAAAACGGTAAACCCTGTCAACCACCAGCGAGGTGGCAGCCAGTACCAGCAGGGTACTAAGCGCAATCACCACACAGATGCGCCAGCCTTCGCTACGCAGCAGATCGCTGTAGTTCACCACCGCCACCACCGCCGGAACAAAGAACAGCAGCATCTCGGCCAGCAACCAGTTCGCCCCGGCTTTGACCCAACGCAGCGGAATCACATGCGTCATGATTAACACCAACAACAAAACCATGCCGACAACGTTGGCGGGTAGCGGCAAATGCAGCCAGCCCACCAGTTTGTCGCTGGCCATAAACAATCCCACATACAGCACCAGCTGTAACGGGACGAAAACACGCTGCAGGATGTCCGTTCTGCGCGGACTCAATGCGAACGCCATTTTCCCTTCTCCCCGGTAAATAAATCAGGTGTTCAGTATAAAACGCAGGCAGAGTGTGAAAAAAATGAATTAATATTATTCAATCTATGCCAATAAGGAATACTTTATGGACGTCCGCGCTCTGCGCTACTTTACCGAAGTGGTGCGCCAGCAAAGTTTTACCCGCGCCGCGCAGAAACTCTATGTCACTCAGCCCACTATCAGCAAAATGCTGCGCCAGCTGGAAGAGGAGCTGGGCTGTACGCTGCTGCTGCGTGACGGGCGTAAGCTGCACCTTACCGATAGCGGCCAGGCGGTGTATCAGCGTGGACTGGCAATTTTGCAGGAATTTCATCAGCTGGAAGCCGAGATTGGTGACATCAACCAGTTGAAAACCGGTGAGCTGCGCCTCGGTATTCCGCCGATGGTCGGGATGCAGATTGCCGGTTCCATCTCGGCGTTTCGCCGCCGCTATCCGGGTGTTGAGCTGAAGATCGCTGAATTTGGTGGTCTGACTGTGCAGCAGGCGGTGCTGGATGGCAGTCTCGATATCGCGCTGACCGCGCTGCCGGTTGACCCCGATCTCCCGCTCAATACGCTGGAGCTGATGCATCATCCCCTCTGTGTGCTGCTCCCCCGCACCGCACCCTGGCTCAATCGTACTCACCTTGGCTTAGGCGAGCTGGCGGAGCATCCGCTGCTGATTTTCAACGAAGAATTTTCCCTGAACCGGCAGCTGATGAAGGCGTTCCATCGCCTTGGCTTAACCGCGAATATCGCGGTGCGCAGCGGTCAGTGGGATTTTCTGGCGGCGATGGTGCAGGCAGAGATGGGGCTGGCGATTCTGCCGGAACCGATTTGTCAGCGGCTGGATAAGCAATCGCTGCTGTGGCTGCCGCTGGAATCGGAGCTGAAGTGGAGTCTGGGATTGATCTGGCGGGAAGGCAGTTATTTGTCGCGCAGTGCCCAGGCGTGGATTGCCTGCTGCCGTGAGCACTGGCCGGATAATGCGCCGCGCATCTCAGTGTGATGCGCGGCCCATCCGTTACTCCTCTTTCTCGATCAGCAGGGCTTCCAGCAGGTCGAGATCGCGCAGCAGTTTCTGCATGGTTTCATTGGAGATTTGCTGGGTGGCGCGCAGATGGTAAACCTCAGCGCGTTCCGCCCTGATCGCCGTGAGACGGAAGCGGCGTTCAAGGTTTTCGGCAAACAGTGCCTGTTCCAGCTCATCTTTACCCACGACGCGACGACGCAGGTTGCCAATCACCCGCAGGCTGACTTCTTTCAGCAGTTCCGGATCGATGTTTTCCTGGGTGTCTTTTTCCAGACGTTCTTCCATCTTATGCAGGCTATCAATCGCCACTGTCGCCATCGCGGCACGCGCGCTTTGCACCTCGCGACGATGCCCCGCTTTGTCGGTGCCCTCAATCCCACGCAGCAGGAGCGGCAGCACCACTACGCCGACCAGCAACGAGAACAGGATCACGCCCGTGGCGATAAACACCAGCTCGTAACGCGCCGGGAAGACATCACCGTTAGTGAGGAACAGCGGAATTGACAGCACACCGGCGAGGGTGATCGCACCGCGTACCCCAGCGAAAGAAGCAATCAGCAGCTCACGCAGCGAGTAGCTGGCGAACTCCAGCGGCTTTTTCTTCAGGAAACGCTGACTGCCGCGTTTCATCAACCACAGCCAGCCAAAACGCACCACCATCAGCGCGCCATACACCAGCATGATATCGGTAAACAGCATCCACAGTTCAACATTGGGATCGGCATTGGCTTGCGCCACTGAAGTTTCGAGGATGTCCGGCAGTTGCAGACCCAGCATCAGGAACACCATGCCGTTAAACACGAATTCCAGCATCTGCCAGACGCTGTTCGCGCGCAGACGCATCGCCAGCGGTGCCTGGCGGATAATACCGGAACGGGTGATGGTCATACCCGCCGCCACTGCCGCGAGGATGCCCGACACCCCAAGATGTTCCGCAATCAGATACGAGGCAAACGGCAGCAGCAGCAGCAACACGGTTTGCGTCGCCGGATCATCCCCGCTCCAGCGGCTCAGCAGGCGCAACGAGCGACCGTACAGCCAGCAGACCGCCACACCGGCCACCAGGCCGCCCACCGCCACTTTGAGAAACTCAACGCTGGCGCCGCCCCAGCTGAACACCATGGTGCCCATCGCCACGGCGACGGCAAATTTAAGTGACACCAGGCCGGATGCATCGTTCATCAGGGCTTCGCCCTGCACAATCGACATAATTTTCTTCGGGATACGCCCTTCACCGACGATACCAGAGAGCGCCACCGCATCGGTGGGTGACAGTACTGCCGCCAGGGCGAAGGCCGGGATCAGCGGGATGCCCGGCACCAGCCAGTAAATCAGGTAACCGATCCCCACCACGGTGATCAGCACCAGCACCAGTGCCAGGCCGATGATTTCGCGCCCGTGATGCAGGAATTCGTTAATCGGCGTTTTCCAGCCGTCGGCGAACAGTAAGGGCGGAATGAACAGCACCAGAAACAGTTCAGGATCAAAATCGACATGCAGACCAAAGGTGGGCCAGGCGAGCATCGCACCAGCGGCAATCTGCACCAGCGGCAGCGGGATTTGAAACGGCAAAATACGGGCCGCGACGCCGGAGAGGGACACCACCAGCGTCATGATGAGAATAGTAAAGAAGATTTCCATGCTTTCCTTAGGCGAATCGTAATCGTTAAAGCGATGTTGTTGCGCTGGAAAGTGTAAAACAAAATGCCGCACGACAGGGAAACCCGTCGTGCGGCAGCGCAAGGAAAGATAATAATTCGGACTTCAGGAGATTTTCAGATCAGATGGCCCAGCCACCGGCGTAGAAAGCCACCAGCGCCACAGCAATCACCACGGTGCCGAAATTCAGCTTACGCCATTCACCGGCAAACAGGCGACCAATCACCAGGGCCGCAAAGCCGAGCATGATGCCGGTAACAATGTTGCAGGTCAGCACGATAAACACCGCCGTCAGCAGACCGGACATGGCATCGACAAAATCGTTGAAATCGATTTTTGCCACGTTGCTCAGCATCAGCAAACCGACGTACATCAGCGCAGGCGCGGTGGCGTAAGCCGGGACCAGATACGCCAGCGGTGACATAAACAGAATCACCAGGAACAGCAGGCCAACCACAATCGCCGTCAGACCGGTTTTACCGCCCGCCGCCGTACCAGCCGCCGATTCGATATACACCGCTGCCGGGGAGGCCCCCACCAGGCCAGCAAACAGGCTGCTGACGGAGTCGGTGGTCAGCGCGCGGCCGCCATTAATGATCTGCCCGTCTTTATCCAGCAGATTGGCCTGACCGGCTACTGCACGAATGGTGCCGGTGGCATCAAAGACTGCGGTCATCACCAGGGCCAGCACCGTCGGCAACACGGCCGGTTGCAGCGCGCCCATGATATCAAGGCTGAACACCAGCGACTGACCACTGGCATCTTTCAGGCTCGGCATGGCAAACAGCCCCTGATATTTCACCGCCGGATCGAAAATCAGCCCGACGATAGAAATTCCGACAATGGTCAGCAGGATGCCGCCTGGCACGCGACGTTTTTCCAGACCGAAAATAGCCGCCAGCCCGACCAGCGCCATGATTACCGGGAAGGAGGCAAAGTGCCCCAGTTCCACTGGCAAACCGGCTGCCGGATTTTTCACTACCAGGCCAATGCTATCGGCAGCAATCAGCAGCAGGAACAGGCCGATACCGATCCCCGTACCATGCGCTACGCCCATTGGCAGGTTGCGCAGAATCCAGGCACGAATGCCGGTAGCGGAGATTACGGTAAACAGCAGTCCCATCAGGAATACCGCCCCGAGGGCAATCGGCACACTGATATGCTGCCCCAGCACCAGGCTAAAGGCGGTGAACGCGGTCAGCGAGATGGCACAACCGATCGCCATCGGCAGGTTTGCCCACAGCCCCATCAGGAGGGAACCGAAGCTTGCCACCAGGCAGGTCGCGACAAAGACCGCCGTCGGAGAAAAACCCGCTTTGCCGAGCATGCCCGGTACCACAATGACGGAATAAACCATCGCCAGGAAGGTGGTTAACCCTGCCAGCACTTCCTGACGCACGCTACTACCGCGTGCTGAAATCTTGAACCAGGCGTCCAGTTTTCCACTGGCCGGGCGAGAATCGCCAGACATAATTAATCCTCTGCATTTTTTGTGTTGTGAGTGGCCGCGCGGCTACCGTTTGCCTGCCGTCCTGGTGCACGTTTCTGTTGTGAAGAAACAAAGCAAACGTTTACGTAGCCGCGTATTTCTGGTCGTAAAAGGGGGAACACAGAAAAAAGGCAAACGATTATCCGGTTAATGGCGGGCGATTTTCAACTGATAATCTGGCATAACCCATTTAACCGCTGAAATTTATCGGACCGCCCTGCTCCAGCGCCCGCTGCCAGGCTGCCCGTTGCTCCATGCTTTCCAGCCAGCGCTGGCTGGCGGGCATATCACGCAAACCGCTGCGCGCGCGCATCGCCAGCAACGGAAAACTCATCTGGATATCGGCAATGGTGAAACGATGACCGGCAAAGTAAGGATGCTGGCTCAGATGTTGCTCTATCACGCTACCGTGCAACACCAGTTGTTTGTTTAGCCAGGCTTTCTGGATACCCGCGCTGAGCGCTTTGCCCGCCGGGCGCAGCAGCCAGGGCACGGGCTTTTTGCCCAACTGGCCGAATACCAGCTTCATCACCAGCAGTGGCATCAACGATCCCTCGGCATAATGCAGCCAGTAGCGAGCCTGAATCTGCGCATCCTCATCGGCAGGTTTCAGCCGATACTCGGCATCATATTTTTCTGCCAGATATTCGAGAATGGCCCCGGACTCCGCCACCACGCGATTGCCATCGGTGATCACCGGGGATTTGCCCAGCGGATGCACTTTTTTCAGCGACTCCGGTGCCAGCAAGGTGCCTTCACGTTGGTAGCGCTTGATTTGATAAGGCACCGATAACTCTTCCAGCAGCCACAGCACCCGATGTGAACGAGAATTTTCAAGATGGTGAACAGTGATCATCATGGCTTCCTGACCAATGGATTGACCCGGCAAGTATAGATGATGAGGAATCAGCGTTTCTGTTCGTCCTGTTGTGGATCGAGTAACACTGCGCCTGAACCCTGCTCTGCCAGCCGGTCACCGGGGTTGCGTAACGGACAGTCGCGCATCGACAAACAGCCGCAGCCGATACAACCGTCGAGATCGTTACGCAGCCGCGTGAGCGTTTCAATGCGTTTATCCAGCTCCTCGCGCCAGTGCTGGGTTAATGCGTCCCACTCCTGGGTCGACATACGTTTGTTGGCAGGCACATGCATCAGGCTGTCGCTCACCGTGGCGAGCGGAATACCGATGCGTTGCGCAATTTTAATGATTGCCACGCGACGCAGCACATCACGGCTGTAACGCCGCTGATTGCCGTTGTTACGCGTGCTGGAAATCAAACCTTTGGTCTCATAGAAATGTAGCGCCGAGACCGCCACGCCGCTGCGCTTCGCCACTTCGCCCGGCGTCAGGACGGGTTTCGGGTAGTTGCGTTCTTTTTTCATTTGGCTCTTTACCTCAAGTTAACTTGAGGAATTATACTCGCTCCCCATTGAAACTTCGAATATCTACTCAGAAGGATGTGGTTATGATGCAAGAGGAAATCATTCATTCACTGACGCACTGGATCGATCAGAATCTGGATAAAACCCTGTCAATTGATGAAGTAGCGGCCAAATCAGGTTATTCCAAATGGCACCTGCAACGTATGTTCCGTACCGTGACGAAACAAACGTTGGGCGGCTATATCCGCGAACGTCGCTTAACGCTGGCAGCAGAAGCGCTGCGCCAGACGCAACGCCCGGTATTTGATATCGCGATGCAATACGGTTACGACTCACAGCAAACTTTTTCCCGCGTATTTCGCCGTCAATTTTCACAAACACCGACCGCCTATCGCCATACCATGCGCCGCCAGGCGATGATCCAGCGTCCACGGCTGGTGAGCTTTGATTGTAACGAGAATTTGGCCAGCTTTACCCAGCGTACCACCGGCGAGTGCTGCCCGATCCGCTAATCCTTGCTGCGCGCCCCCTGCGGGCGCAGTTAAAAAGACGCGCGATAAATCGCGCCGCTACGGTTCCGTACTGTGGTTTATCAGGTCAGCATAAATGCTGACCCTACGCCTGGAACAAAATCCTCCCCACTACATCGATAAAATTTTTTCTACCATACCAGGTATAAATTTTGTTCAAAGTTTCAAATCGAGTGATATAATGTGACCCAAGTCACAGAATAATACGTAGTACGACGGCCTGAAGGGCCTCCCTGACCTTCCTTCTTTGCCGCCAGTGATGTCCGATGAGTGTCAGGGATGTTACTGATTCATAGAGGTTCGTTGCAGATGGCTACTTTAACCACCAGTCTTATCGTTATGCGCTGGGAATTGCTGAGCGCAATAATGATGTTTTTCGCCAGCACCCTGAAAATTCGTTTTCGTCAGAACAGCCACCATGTGATGGCACTGATGTGCGGCGGAATCGGCCTGGGCATGTCCTGCTGGTTTGTCACCGGCCTGTTGGGCATCACCCTGAGCCTGGAAAATCTGCATAACTTTATGGAAATCACCAAAAACGCCTTCGTACAGGTGATGAGCCAGACCCCTGCCGATTGGCCAATGCCCTGATTTCTGGCAATAAAAAACCCCGCATCGCGGGGTTTTTTATTTTGCTGTGTGATTTCAAATTTTCTTCAATACGGCCGGGATGTTGACATCCCCCACCGCACCGCCCGGGGTCTTCGCACCGAGACGGTCCTGAATCCACATATCACCCATCATCTGATTAAGCCCACGATCCAGTCCGGTGACCATCCCAGCCCCTGGCGTAAACGTCAGCTCGCCAAAGTAAACCTGCTGTTCGTGGATGTACCAGTCAACACGCACATAATCGAAATCACTCGCCAGTTTCTTACTCAACGCTAAGGCATGTTGCAGTGCTGCCAGCTGCGCCGAGATATCCAATCCGGTATCACGGATCTTATGATAGGCCTCATCCAAGGTGTTGACATAAAAATTCATGGATATTAACGGGTTACATCGATTATAAATCACCTGCAGCACAAATTCGAAGTTGCCATCGCGCTTATTAAACATATGGAATTTGTAATCAATCGGTGCGGTTTTGCCGTCACCAATGTATTTCTCCACCAGAATGCGCGGCTTGATGTAACGGTAATGAATCTCACGCGCCTCATCCGCATAGTCCTTTTTCAGCCAGCGCTGGCAGTTGCTGATGATCTGCTGCTTTTTCAGCGCATCCGGTTCTTCCAGCAGGATTTCCACCATATTGGAACCGTGATTAGGCTTGATCACCGTATTCTTCCAGCTCGGCAGCGTATGCAGTGAATGAGGGTCGCTGGTTTCATATAGCAATGGGATCAAATATTCGCTGCCTACCTTCTCGGCGACGTAGTCACGAACCGAATATTTATCCGACAGACGTCCATAATTCTGGTAATCGCCATAAACAAACTTACGGTACAGGATCTTTTCGTTAAACACTTTCGGCTCACGCAGATTGGGTAAACGACGGAATTTACGGAAATAAAAAATCCGATCCTGATAAGCCCAGGGCATTTTCCTGATGAAATACCGCACACTTTTTCTCAGTTCATCTTTCAACTTAAGCATATCTGACCTCATTTGTAGGTTTTGTAGTTGAGTGAGGAAACCTGAATCTTGTAAATGACGCCGTTTCTGAAGAAGTAATTCATTACGGTGAGGGACAGAAGTTCAGTCAGGAAAACGCTCCAGGCAGCGCCCATAATGCCGTACCCCTGAATCAGCCACCACGACAGCGGAAGACCGATGGCGACCAGGCAGAGAATTTTCCTGAGCAAATAATTAAATCCTCCCTCTTTAACGATATAGCGGTATGCGACGGTCCCCATCGCCGAAAAGCTGGAGGCTATCGACAGCAACGTAATGAGACTTCCTGACTGCGTATAATCGTGACCATATAAAGCAATGATGATTTTTTCGCCATATAAGGCGATGACTAATAACAGAATCAATGAAACACCCAACACATAACCGTTCAGACGCGCCGTAAGCTTAATTGCCGCTTCGCCGCGCTCTCTGAAAATTTCAGAAAAACTGGAAGTGATGATGGCGAGTGGAATAAAGGTCCACGATGCCGATATGGTATTGGCCGCAGCGAACAAGCCGAGGTCGCGCGCTGAAGCGATACCGACCAGGAACATCTGGGCAGTTTTCACCTGTACAGAAATAAAGATGCTGGAAATCGCCAATGGCAGGCCGGCATACAGCAGATAGCGCAGATAAGGGCCACGTTTCACGCGCGCCGGTGATTGCTCCTGGTTCTCGCGATAAAAGTTGTAGCGCTTGATAGCGTAGGGAACCAGCGTCACTGCCACGATCGACAGGGTCAGCCATAACGGGCTTAGCCGAAACCAGGCAATGGCGAAACTGAGCGAGAAGCCCAGCAGCAGGCCGACAGAGTTAGCAATGGTATTAAGGCGTGAGGCCAGACGCGCATTGTTATACACGCTGAAAGTGTCCTGGGTCACAAACACTGAGGCGATGAACGAGGCCAGAGCAAACGCAAGGAAGTTTTCCTGCATATTGTACCAGACCCAAATCAACACCGGCACCGAAGTCAGCACCAATAACGCCAGCCGCAACGTCCGCGCCACGTTCATCAGACGCACCCCTTTCGGCGCACTCTTGCTGATGGTTTTGAACAGTATCGTTTCGGTGCCAAACATCGCTACGGTCTGCACCATAGAGAAAAGTGAGGTAGAAAACGCCATTTGACCAAACACCGTTGGGCCAAAGGATTTTGCCACGTAGGAGGTAACAAATATGACGCCAAAAACAGAGACAATCTTCTCAGACATCATCCAGGCGGCATTTGACATTACGCTTAATTTCATCAACTCGTCCTTAGTATTACTTACTGCTACTGCAAGCGGTACAACGTCCTTGAAAAGAATTAAACAAGTCTTAGTGGGCCTGACTTAAATTAATAACTTCAGACCATGCTGGCCCGAAAAATGAGACTCGCATCAGGATTCAGAGAATGAATTCAGGAAAATTCCGATTAAATCCGGTGCGAAACTCTGCGGATGTAAACGATTTCAGTCTAAATTTCGACTAAAAGCTTACTGGCACATCCTGTCAATTTTGCAAGCAGGTTATGCCGATTTTCCAATGAATGTAGTATTTTTCCGCAGTTGGGATGAAATGAATCTATATCAAAAACCCAATACCAGGAAGGTGTTCAACAGCAATCAGAATAAAATAAGACTTATCCCATGATGATATTTATTACAAATAACTTAATTTAATCCTCGCAATTCTAATCGCGCACTTTAATACTGCATTAATAGTGTTTTTGCAGTACCAGATATTAATACAGTAATTCTCATCCACTAATTGATAAGAAAGGTAATAGCATTTATGAGAAAGTCACGATATAGCGAAGAGCAAATCACAAATGCCATTAAAGCTTCTGAAACAGGAGTGAAAGTCAGGGAGATTTGTGAGGAGCTTGGCATTTCCGAGGCCACTTTCTATAGCTGGAAGAAAAAATTCTCCGGACTCTCTTCTGAGGAAGGTAGAAAAATCAAAGAATTGGAGGATAAGCTCCAGATACTCACCCGCGAGTTACAGGCACTCAGCTCTGATAAGGAGATGCTGCAAAGCGTGCTGAAAAATTTCTTCACCACCAATGAAAAGCGCCAGGCGGTTAACTTTCTGCAAACCACCTTCGACATTGGAACCCGTCGCAGCTGCCGCTTGCTGGATATTAGCCGCAGCGTTTATCACTATCCTTCAGGTACAGATAATCGCTAATACTTTCGGGGCCGTTGTTATTTGATTTAATGCTGGGATTTGTTCTTACCAGAAGAGATGAAGGCCATTTAATTCAGTGTTCATAACATAACAATTCGCACCACGTTTTCCTGATGAGTTTCATCACGGAACCACTTCCTTTTTTGCGGTAAAATTGATTCACATCAGCAAAAGTCTCGCTATTCAAGCTATTTACGCCCGACCCAATCTCATTTCGGTGAGATTGGGGCTTTCATTATTACTTAACCAACATTAATGCTCTGCACTGAATACGGATTATTCTGTTTAGCAATGATGAACAACCCAATGAAATCCTTCTCACCATACTCTTTTTTAAACTGGAACTACGGCGATTTCGGGTGATCATCGTCTTTCTGCCCCAAAGAACTATTCGTGCTTTTAACGCCAGGAATTATCCTGAAGAGAAACGTTATCATTACTAAACATTAAAGCGATCCCCGCTGCCTGTAGCATTAATATCACCTCACTATTCATCGCTAAACTTAAACAATTTCTCCCACAGCGATCGCGAAAGAATCTCAGCTAATCTGCAACACCTTAAGGAAAAGGTGGTTCCGGCAGCGCAAATTCAGTGCCAAAAGGCGCTAAAAAGCGCGTCAGGGCCGGAGGTTTTCTCCATATTTCGCTCTCGTTGCGGCCCACTCCCTGGTTAATCAACCCTTTCGCCGGGGAAATCCAGCGCATATCAGGATAAATTTTGTCCTGATACCCGCGTTGAGATATACCATTTCATTGTAGAAAGGAGTGCAGATAGCGCGGGAATAGTTATAAGACGCCATTTTTTACGCGCAAAAATGGCAAAAGGAGAGGATTTCAGGCTGGTGTTATTCTTAAAAATGCTGGCATTTCACGATGCCAGCTTAATGGCTGGCATCGTCATACGCTTAAATCTCCAGCGGTGTCACTACTGGCTGCGGTTTGATGCGCATTGCCGTGATAACCCCGATGATCAGGCAGCAGATACCCACCGCCGTTAATACTGGCGGCCAGCTTTGTCGCCACAGGAAGGTCCAGAACAGCCCGGACAAGGTTTCAAACACAATCAATGGCCCCATAATTACCATCGGCAGACGCTGGCTGGCAGCGTTCCAGCACAGCGTCCCAAGCCATGAACAGAACAGGCCAATCGCCAGCATCAGCAGCAGAAACACTTCGGGTTGCGGGCCAAACGGCAGCCCAAAGCCCGGCTGCTGCCAGTGGATCTGCCCACATACCAGTAAATAAAACACCAGCGCCAGGGGTAATGTCACCAGCCCCTGCGCCGTCGCCCAGCTACCGGGTTTGTGCTGAGGATGGCTGCGCAACCAGCGCGCATTACGTAACGGATACCAGGTCCAGCAGCCCACCGCCAGCACTGCCAGCAGCAGGCCGGTAAGATAACGTGACCAATCCAGGGCCGCGCCCTGAGCCTGCAACTCGGCGGCGTTCACGCAGATCAGCCCAACGGAAATAATCAGCAAGGCAGGCGTCAAACGCCGCCAGGGTAAGCGCCCTTCCAGGTGTCCATAGCAAAGGTTGGCTGTCACCGACATCACCACCGGTAACGTGCCGATGATCATGGTGGATACGGGCGCACCGGTGCGCTGAATGGCGCTGGCAAGAAAGGCGTAATACATCAGGTTGCCCACCAGTGACAGTTTCAGCGCTTCAACCCAGTCTTTACGCGCCAGTTGGCGCAGACGCCGCCGATCCAGCCAGGCGAGGGGTAAAGCAATCAGTCCAAAAGCAACATAGCGTCCTGCGGACTGTAACGTTCCGGGGTAATCCGGCACCAGCAGCGGGCCGACAAAGATCAGCCCCCACATCAATCCCGCCGCCAGCGCGAACAATATTCCAGCTAACATAATCTCTTCCTTTATCGCAATTCCGCCACAGTGTGACGGAACACCGCCGCAAAGGCTTGTAGCAGATTGCTGTTAGCGCGCAGGAAAGACCTGTTTCTGGTAGCGGCCAGGGGTAATGCCGTAACGATGGGCGAAGGCTCGCGTCAGGTGCGCCTGGTCGGTTAAGCCGACGGCGGCTGCCACCGCCGCCGCACTCTCCCCCTGAGCCAGACGCAATTTGGCGTCATAAAGACGGAACGCCATCAGCATCTGATGTGGCGTCACATGAAATTGCTGGCGGAAACTGCGCAGAAAATGCCACGGAGAGAGTCCCGCCAGCGTTGCCAGCTCATCCAGCCTGACCGGTTCGGCGAGGTTATCCCGCAGATAAGATTTCACCTGATCGAAACGGTGTCCCCCCTCAGCAGGACGTGATTGCCCGCGGCGCGCCAGCGGACGCAGCAATTCCAGCAGCTCGGTCAGCAAACCTTCACGTTCCAGAGCAGTGTCGGCCTGACATAAAGCCGCCAGCCGCAAAGAAAACGGCTGCGCCAGGCGTGCATCGGTGCGCAGCGCGTCGCTGAACCACCAGTTGCGGTCACCGGTGAGCCTTTCTATTTCATCCGGCTGAATGTAGATCATCCGGTAGCGCCATCCTTCCTCGCAGGCTGACTCGCCGGTATGCAACTCGTCAGGATTCATCATCACCAGAGAATGCTGCGGCGCGGTGTAATGGGTGCCGCGATAACGGAAACGCTGCGCACCGGACTCAATGGTGCCGATGCCAAAGGCTTCGTGAGTATGCGGTTCAAAGGCATAACGGGAGATGTGCGCCTGGTACAGCTCGATGCCGGGCAGTTCAGCAAATTGCTGGAACTGCGCCCGATCGCGCTCACAGGGAAAAGTTGCAGGAACCACTGACACGGCACACCTCCATCGTTAATCAGATAACCAGCATGCCCCGTCAGGCAGGTGAAATGCAAAACAGATTTGCTTTACCTGTGACGGGTTTCAGCGCGACACTGACGCGCAGGCATATAAAGGAGACAATGATGAGCAACAATGTGGTGATGGTGGTGGACATGCAGAACGGCGTGCTGGCAACGCCGCGTTTTGATCGTGCCGGGCGTTGCGCACGCATTAATCAGCTAATCGCTGCCGCCGACCAGGTGATTTTTATCCAGCACGTCGGCCCCGGACTTGAGGCCAATAGCGCAAGCTGGGGTATCGTACCTGAGCTGCAGCAACCGGCTGACGCTATCTACGTCAATAAAACCGCCTGCGACAGCTTCTGGCAAACCGAACTGGCGGCAAAGCTGACGCAACACGGTATTACCTCTTTAGCGATCTGTGGCTGTGCGACCGATTATTGCGTCGATACCACCATCAAAGTCGGTGCCAGCCTCGGCTATCACATTACCGTTGCAGCCGACGCGCACACCACTGCCGATCGCACCTTTGCTTCAGCTGAACAGCTCATCAACCAGCACAACGAAGTCTGGGCAGATCTGATTCTGCCGGGCAATCCTGTGCAGGTTCGCCCGACAGCCGAACTGATCTCCAGCTGGCAGCTGGCAGCCGTTAACCCGTAACCGGGCCGCCGAGGCTGATCCCCTGAAACTCATCTGGCAGCGACAGCTTATAAATGGCAAAGCGCGCAGCCGCACCTGGTTGCGCTGCCAGTGGTTGTTTTACCGGAATGTAGAGCTGCCGATCACCACTGATAAAAGTGCCGTCTGGCCTCAGTAGCCGCTCATCACTGGTCAGCACCCGCGTTTCACCGGAGGGAGCAAGTACCCGAATGTTGTGGGTCACGGTTTCGGAAAAATAGATATTCCCCGCCGAGTCCATGCAAC
Source organism: Pantoea cypripedii (assembly GCF_011395035.1). Taxonomy (NCBI): domain Bacteria; kingdom Pseudomonadati; phylum Pseudomonadota; class Gammaproteobacteria; order Enterobacterales; family Erwiniaceae; genus Pantoea; species Pantoea cypripedii. The sequence continues at coordinate 316,545 of NZ_CP024768.1, read as the reverse complement.
AACCACCAGAGAAATTATTGTCGTACACCTGCTCAACATGGCTGATGAGTTGCTCATCGCTCAGATCAGTTTGTTGCAGCCAGCGGGTCTCCACACGATATAGCGGGCCGGTTGGCGCTGCCCAATAGAGCCACTGACCATCGGCGGTGATTTCGATCATATCGCTGTTGGGCGGATGGAAGGTTTTACCGCCTTTTATCCCGGATAACATCGCTGGCGGGGCTTTGTCTGACGCTTTCACCACGCGCGTGCCTGACAGGCGACGCTGCGTTTTGCCACTGACCATGTCATGCACGATGATGCCGCCCAGGCCGGAATCGGTAATATAAAGCGAGCTACCGTGGAAACGCAGATCGTTCATTTGCGCGCCCGGTGGCAGAATCTGATCGTCAAAACGCAGGACTTGCAGGATTTCACCACTGTGAGCATTCAGCTGCACCAGTTTCTGTGCCCCAGGCTGCGGCACCGCATCTTCTGGCGAGAAGACCCCCGCGCTGAGTGAACCCTGATCGACACACCACACCGTATCATCCGCAAAAATATGCACGGAGTTAAGGTAGACAAACGCATTGCGTCCATCTTTACCTGGCTGCCATTCATTCCAGCTATTGCCAGGGAAGGGTCGCAAGGTGCCATCGGCTTCACGCCGTGCCAGTGACGGCGTCGGCTTATCTTTGGCATAGCGCGGCAAGCCGAGAAACAGCAGATTCTGACGCGTCAGCGCCACCTGATTCGCCATCCACGGTGAAACTAACACTACATCCAGTGGCAAAGGATCTTCCGCAGTGAACGCCTGAACATTGCGGGCCACGCCCAGCGCACCGAGGGCGAACAAAAATCTACGGCGGTTGAGGTTCACTCACGCTCCTTATTCAGCCGTGATATTGGGTCAGACAGGATGGCGGAGCGGGATAGCGTATGAACGGCTTTTTGTGCCACTTCAGAGGGAATGTGGCAAAAGGTTAAATGATTACCAACCCTGATCAGAGCAAAAACCATTGCAAAGAACAGACAATTGTCAATAATGATATATGACAAATGTCAGAGGAGACGTCATATGAAAACCTATATTCCGCACGGGCAGCCCCATGATAATGCGCTCTGGCGCGTCGCCGGCCTGGCTCCCCGGGGGCTTGAGTTAACCCGTATGCTTGAATCTGGTTTACCTGTCGAAGTGATCGACAATATCCGTCACTGGTCTTCCATGTCTCGCTCAGAGATTCTGCAAGTCACCGGCCTCAATGAACGCAACATCGCACGTCGTAAAAGTGCTGGCAAAAGCCTTTCACCGGACGAAAGCGAACGGGTTGCCCGTTTTGTGCGTGTGATGGATGCCGCAGTGAAACTGTTTGACGGTAACAAACAGGATGCAACTGCGTGGTTGGGTCGACCAGTAAAAGGTTTAGGTAATATTGCGCCAATTACTCTGTTGATTAGCGAGACCGGTGCGCTGGATGTGCTGGACTTGATTGGCCGACTGGAACATGGTGTCTTCGCGTGATTTTTTATCGACTAACCAAAAGCATGTATGCCGCAGATGCGTGGAATGGCTACGGCGCAAAACAATATGGTGGTCGCTGGAATCACAAAGGCTATCCCACGATATATGTCGCCAGTTCAATCGCGCTTGCCGCCCTGGAAATACTGGTACATGTCGCGAAAGAGTCGCTGCTGGATAATTACAGCTTATTCAGCATTGAAATCCCCGATGATGATGTGACCCGGCTCCCTGCTGAATATTTGCCGCAAAACTGGCGGCAGGACCCGGCACCCATTGCGACCATGGATTTGGGAACCGGCTGGTTACAATCTGGTGAGGGAGCAGCACTTATTTTGCCGTCCTGCATTATTCCTATGGAAAATAATGCGATCCTCAATCCGCAACATCCAGCCTTTCCGTCGTATCTGGCGAGTGTGAAAGAGCTTCCCTTTGTCTTTGATAGCCGGTTGATTTCGTAGTCTTGCGATTTATCGCCTCAATTTTGATCAATTTTTTTGAATAATTTCAGCAAAACCCTCAGCTTTTAATCACCAGGCTACAGGTCTATTATTTCTCACATCGGGGCACAACGCTCCACCAACTAAAAATTATCTCTGAGGAAATGACCATGAAATCTATCAAAACTTTCGTTGCAGTTGCGGCCCTGTCACTGGTTTCTTTCGGCAGCTTCGCACAGAGCATCACCGCTTCCGCTACGACTCTGGATGGTGCCGAAGCCAAAATCGCCGCTCAGGCTGCACAGCAGGGTGCGCAGTACAAAATTACTGAAGCACACGCCAATAACCGCGTTCATATGACCGCAGAACTGTATAAATAACGGATGGTCGTACAGGGAAGTACCGGGACAGGTCGCCGCAAGGCGGCCTTTTTCGTATGTGGGGTTTGGGTGATAAATCAGGCCGTTATGACGGAATTGAAGCCATAAAAAACCCCGGCAAGCGGGGTTTTTATAACGTCTGCGAAAAAAATCGACTCAGAACGGGATGTCGTCATCAAAGTCCATCGGCGGTTCATTGTTCGCCGGTGCGCTCTGCTGCTGCGGACGCTGCTGTGCGCCGCCGCTGAACTGGTTACCGCCGCTCTGCTGCGGCTGCTGTGGCTGGCCCCAGCCGTTATTGTTGCCGCCACTCTGGCCGCCCATCGGCGCACCACCGGCACTAGCGCCCTGCTGACGTCCACCCAGCATCTGCATGGTGCCGCCAACGTTGACCACGATTTCCGTGGTGTAACGATCCTGGCCGCCCTGGTCCTGCCATTTACGGGTACGCAGCTGACCTTCAATATACACCTGCGAACCTTTACGCAGATATTCACCCGCTACTTCCGCCAGTTTGCCAAACAGCACAACACGGTGCCATTCAGTAATCTCTTTGTTTTCACCGGTTTGCTTATCGCGCCAGCTTTCTGACGTAGCCAGTGTAATGTTGGCAACTGCACCACCATTCGGCATATAACGCACTTCCGGATCCTGACCCAGATTCCCGACAAGAATCACTTTGTTAACGCCACGACTGGCCATGTTGCTGTCTCCCGATGAGTTGATGCGTCAATTCTAAACGATCAAGTCTAACATGTCCTGGCTGCTGTTCCCACTTTCGAGCACGCTTCCAGAATAGACAAAAAAACACAAAATACTGGATATTTATTCAGTCTATTTTTTGTGCCATAATACGCGTTTCTTCTGGCCGCCGTCGGCAAGGCGCGGCGAGTGCTTCTAATCCGGGAAAGGTGAATGGATAAGATCGAAGTTCGTGGTGCCCGCACCCATAATTTGAAAAACATCAACCTGATCATCCCTCGCGACAAACTCATTGTGGTTACCGGCCTGTCAGGCTCCGGTAAGTCCTCTCTGGCGTTTGATACGCTGTACGCGGAAGGTCAGCGTCGCTATGTGGAGTCGCTCTCTGCCTATGCGCGCCAGTTTCTTTCTTTAATGGAGAAGCCGGACGTTGACCATATTGAAGGTCTCTCGCCCGCCATCTCCATTGAGCAAAAATCCACGTCCCATAACCCGCGCTCGACGGTCGGCACCATCACGGAAATCCATGATTATCTGCGTCTGCTGTTTGCCCGCGTCGGTGAACCGCGTTGCCCGGATCATGATGTCACGCTGGCGGCACAGACTGTCAGCCAGATGGTGGATCAGGTGCTGTCGCAGGAAGAAGGCCGCCGCCTGATGCTGCTGGCCCCGGTGGTGAAAGATCGCAAAGGCGAACACACCAAAACGCTGGAAAACCTGGCGACCCAGGGGTACATCCGCGCCCGTATTGATGGCGAGGTGTGCGATCTGTCCGATCCCCCGAAGCTGGAGCTACAGAAGAAGCACACCATCGAAGTGGTGATTGATCGCTTCCGCGTGCGTGACGATCTCGCCACCCGTCTGGCCGAATCCTTCGAAACCGCGCTGGAACTCAGTGGCGGTACGGCGATTGTGGCTGATATGGATGACAGCAGCGTCGAAGAGTTGCTGTTCTCGGCTAACTTTGCCTGTCCGATATGTGGCTACAGCATGCGTGAGCTGGAACCGCGTCTGTTTTCGTTTAACAACCCGGCGGGTGCCTGCCCGACCTGTGACGGTCTCGGCGTGCAGCAATATTTCGATCCTGACCGCGTGGTACAAAACCCGGAACTGTCACTGGCTGGCGGCGCGATCCGCGGCTGGGATCGTCGTAATTTCTACTATTTCCAGATGCTGCGCTCCCTGGCAGAACATCTGGATTTCGATGTCGAAGCCCCGTTCAACAGCCTGAGCGACAAAGCGCAGCAGGTGATTTTGTATGGCTCCGGCAAAGAAAGCATTGAGTTCAAATATATCAACGACCGCGGCGATACATCGGTGCGTCGCCATCCGTTTGAAGGCGTACTGCATAATATGGAGCGCCGTTATAAAGAAACGGAATCCAATGCAGTCCGCGAGGAACTGGCCAAATTTATCAGCAACCGCGCCTGTGCCAGCTGCGAAGGCACCCGCCTGCGCCGCGAAGCACGTCACGTGTTCGTGGAAAATACCAATCTGCCGACCATCTCGGATATGAGCATCGGTCACGCGATGGATTTCTTCCGCGACCTCAAACTGAGCGGCCAGCGCGCCAAAATCGCGGAAAAAGTGCTGAAGGAGATTGGCGATCGCCTGAGCTTCCTGGTCAACGTGGGGCTGAATTATCTTTCCATGTCACGTTCCGCCGAAACCCTTTCCGGCGGTGAAGCACAGCGTATCCGTCTGGCGAGCCAGATCGGTGCGGGGCTGGTTGGCGTGATGTATGTGCTGGATGAACCCTCCATCGGTCTGCACCAGCGTGATAACGAACGTCTGCTGAGCACGCTGATTCACCTGCGCGATCTCGGCAACACGGTGATTGTGGTGGAACACGATGAAGATGCTATCCGGGCCGCTGACCATATTATTGATATCGGTCCAGGTGCCGGGGTACACGGCGGCCAGGTCGTGGCTGAGGGTGATGTCGATGCCATCATGGCGCATGAAGACTCCCTCACCGGGCAGTTCCTGAGCGGCAAACGTGAAATCGCCGTGCCGAAGGAACGTGTCAAAGGCGATCCGGCCAAAGTGCTGAAGCTAACCGGCGCACGCGGCAACAACCTGAAAGATGTGACGCTGACGGTGCCGGTTGGCCTGTTTACCTGTATCACCGGCGTCTCCGGTTCCGGTAAATCAACGCTGATTAACGATACGTTGTTCCCGATTGCTCAGCGCCAGTTAAATGGGGCCACCAGCGGCGAACCCGCACCGTATCGCGAGATCGCCGGCCTTGAGCATTTCGACAAAGTGATCGATATCGATCAAAGCCCGATCGGCCGTACTCCGCGCTCTAACCCGGCTACCTATACCGGCATCTTCACCCCGGTACGTGAGTTGTTTGCCGGTGTGCCGGAAGCGCGTTCCCGTGGTTATAACCCAGGCCGCTTCAGCTTTAACGTGCGCGGCGGACGCTGTGAAGCCTGTCAGGGCGATGGCGTGATCAAAGTGGAAATGCACTTCCTGCCAGATATCTATGTCCCCTGCGATCAGTGCAAAGGCAAACGCTATAACCGCGAAACGCTGGAAATTAAGTACAAAGGCAAAAGCATCCACGAAGTGCTGGAGATGACCATTGAAGAAGCGCGTGACTTCTTTGATGCCGTGCCTGCGCTGGCGCGTAAGTTGCAAACGCTGATCGATGTGGGCCTGTCTTATATCCGCCTTGGGCAGTCTGCCACCACCTTATCCGGTGGTGAAGCACAGCGCGTTAAACTGGCGCGCGAGCTGTCGAAACGCGGTACTGGCCAGACGCTGTATATCCTCGATGAGCCGACGACCGGCCTGCACTTCGCTGATATCCAGCAACTGCTGGAAGTGCTGCATCAGCTGCGTGACCAGGGCAATACCATCGTGGTGATTGAGCACAACCTTGACGTGATTAAAACCGCGGACTGGATTGTCGATCTTGGCCCGGAAGGTGGCAGCGGCGGCGGTGAAATCCTGGTAGCAGGGACACCTGAAACCGTGGCGCAATGTGAAAAATCCCACACGGCACGCTTCCTTAAACCAATGTTAAGCAAATAATTCCCTGCCCAGGCCCGCGATTGCGGGCCTGATTTTTTCTGCCGGATTCCGCAGCGAAATGCAGAAACAGGCAAGAATCAGACAACTTCAGGCATATACGCTTTCCACCTGGCTGACTATCCTTACACAGTTCCTTTTTGGCGCGTTTAACGTGCCTTTATCCCGCCCGCTTCGGTTGACGGGATCCCGCAAAAAACTCACGACACATCGTAACTGGAGACACCATGAATATTACGCATGCCTATGCCGCACAGGACGCGAAATCCAAACTCGCCCCGTTCGACTATAAGCCGCGCGAACTGCGCGCTCATGATGTGCAGATTGAAGTGTTGTACTGCGGCGTCTGCCACTCTGACCTTCATACTGCGCGTAATGAATGGAAAAACACCATTTTCCCGGTGGTGCCGGGCCATGAAATCGTTGGCCGCGTCACTGCGGTTGGCGCACACACCCACAAATACAAAGTGGGTGATCTGGTGGGTGTAGGTTGTTTGGTTGACTCCTGCCGCAGCTGTCCGAGCTGCCAGGAAGGTCTGGAGCAATATTGCGAAAACGGTTTTGTCGGCACTTATAACGGCGAAGATCGCGAAACCAAAGCCATCACTTACGGCGGCTACTCCACCAGCATGGTCGTGGATGAAAACTTTGTGCTGCGCGTACCGGAAAACCTCGACCTGGCCGGTGTTGCACCGTTGCTGTGTGCCGGGATCACCACTTACTCACCGCTGCGCCACTGGAACGTCGGTCCGGGTAAAAAAGTGGGGATTGTCGGCCTGGGTGGCCTCGGCCATATGGGTGTAAAACTGGCGCATGCGATGGGTGCCCATGTGGTGCTGTTCACCACTTCACCGTCAAAAATCGAAGATGGCAAACGCCTGGGCGCTGACGAAGTGGTGATTTCAAAGGATGCCGATCAGATGGCACAGCACCTCAACAGCTTTGACTTCATCCTCAACACCGTGGCAGCACAGCACGATCTCAACCCGTTTATTGCTCTGCTGAAACGCGATGGCAATATGACACTGGTGGGTGCACCGGAGCACGATCACCCGGCACCGCAGGTGTTTAACCTGATCTTCAAGCGTCGCAGCATCGCTGGCTCGCTGATTGGTGGCATTGCGGAAACCCAGGAAATGCTGGATTTCTGTGGCAAGCACGGTATCACTTCCGATATCGAGTTGATCGCCATGAACCAAATCAACGAAGCCTACGAGCGTATGCTGAAAAGCGACGTGAAGTACCGCTTTGTGATTGATATCAACACCCTGCGTGAGGAAGCTGCGGCTTAATCCTCGTTATGGCTGACGCCCGCCGCGCGCGTGGCGTCAGCCTGTTGCCAGGAGGCATCCACCAGATAGTAAATCTGCGAATCTTTCAGCGAACCATCCAGCCACAGGGTGCTCCAGTGGGTCTTGTTCAGATGCTCACTTGGAAACACATCGCTATGCTCCTCACGTAATAACTCGGCCAGCGCCGGTGTGGCTTTCAGCGATACCGCCGGACGTCCCTTTACGTCATGTACCATGGCAAACAAAATGCCATCACTTTTAATCTGCGTGGCTTTCCAGTCACTGTGTACGCTCTGCTCCGCGCCCGGCTTGCTCATGCAATACGTCAGTAAATCCGAAGTGTTCATGGTTACTCCCCTTGTAAGGTGGCGACAATGCGCCGCGATCCGCCGTGTACCCGATGTTCACCGAGATAAATCCCCTGCCAGGTACCCAACATCAGCCGTCCCCGGCTGACCGGAAGTAACAAGGATACGCCGAGTAACGATGACTTAATGTGCGCAGGCATATCATCTGCACCTTCATAATCATGCTGATACGGGGCATTTTCCGGTACGTGACGCAGGAAATGTTGCTCCATATCGCTACGTACCGTGGGGTCACAATTTTCATTGAGTGTCAGCGAGGCTGAAGTGTGCTGTAGCAACAAATGCAGCTGCCCGATACGCACATCTGATAGCGCACGAATTTGCCCGACAACCTCGTCAGTGATCAGGTGAAAACCACGAGGTTTGGCGCTAAGCGTTAAGGTTTGCTGGTGCCACATACTGGAATCCTGAATTAAACACACCGTTTAAGTGTGCAGCATGTCGGCAAAAGGTAAAGGAAAAAGCGGCCTGGAATTGTGCGAAAAAAACCGCCAGCCCGAAGGCATGGCGGTTCAGATACGGCCAGAGGCAGGAATTACATTACGGCAGCAAAGGCTTCCGCCACCTGATGCACGTTGCGGCTGTTCAGGCCCGCCACACACATACGGCCGCTGGCAATCAGGTACACGCCAAACTCGTCACGCAGGCGATCAACCTGCTGGGCGCTGAGACCGGTGTAGCTAAACATCCCGCGCTGCTTCAGCAGATAATCAAAGTTTTGGCCCGGCAGCTTCTCACGCAGTACCGCAACCAATGCCTGACGCATTTCGATGATGCGCAGACGCATCGCTTCGACTTCCGCCAGCCAGTTGTTCAGCAACGCTTCATCGTTCAGCACGCAGGAAACCACCTGAGCACCAAAGTTTGGCGGGCTGGAGTAGTTGCGACGCACGGTGGCTTTCAACTGACCCAGCACGCGACCCGATTCTTCTGCGCTATCACAGACGATGGAGAGTCCGCCAACGCGCTCACCATACAGTGAGAAGATTTTTGAGAAGGAGTTACTGACCAGTGCCGGCAGGCCAGCTGCGGCAACCGCGCGAATCGCATAGGCATCTTCATTCATGCCTGCGCCAAAGCCCTGATAAGCGATATCGAGGAACGGAATCAGCTCCTGCGCCTTCAGCACCTCAACGGTTTGATCCCACTGCGCATTAGTCAGGTCGGCACCGGTCGGGTTGTGGCAGCACGGATGCAGCAGCACGATGCTTTGCTTCGGCAGGGTTTTCAGCGCCGCGATAAAGGCATCAAATTTCACCCCGTTGGTCTCGGCGTCATACCAGGGATAGGTATTCACCTCGAAGCCTGCGCCATTAAAGATAGCGATATGGTTTTCCCACGTCGGATCGCTGACCCAGACATTGGAATGCGGGAAGTAACGTTTGAGGAAGTCTGCACCCACTTTGAGCGCACCGGAACCACCCAGCGTCTGAATAGATGCAATGCGCCCGGCTTGCAGCATCGGGTGCTCACTGCCAAACAGCAGCGGTGCAATCGCGTTACGATACGGACCAAAACCTTCCATCGGCAGGTAGAGCGAAGCCTGATGCGGTGCCGCCTGCAGGCGTTCTTCCGCCGCGGCCACTGCCTGCAGCTGAGGAATGATGCCCTGCTCGTTGTAATAGAGGCCGATGCTCAGATTCACTTTCTTGTCACGCGGGTCCTGTTTGAAGGTTTCCATCAACGACAGAATCGGATCGCCGGCATAGGCATCAACATTTTGAAACACGGTGCAGATCTCCATGATTGGTCATAAAAGTCAGGTAACGATGCATCATCAAACCATATAGCGGCCGGGGCGGTGATTCATGGCGATGATCAAATTGAGGACCACCGCGCCCGCTATCGAGGCAAGCAACATAGGTACAGAGACCACAAATAACGACGCCAGCACCACACAGGTATCGACCGCCATTTGCAGCTTTCCGGCACGCAAACCAATGCGGTCCTGCAGCCAGAGTGCCAGAATATTGACGCCACCAAGGCTGGCCTTGTGACGAAACAACACTATAAACCCAATTCCCATCACCACGTTACCGAACAATGTCGCATAAAACGGATTTAGCACAGAAAAATGGATGAACAGGGGATGCAGATGGGTAAATAGCGACACCAGCCCCACGGCACAGAAGGTTTTCAGGGTGAATTCCCAGCCCATACGGCGCACTGCCAGCCAGTAAAACGGCAGGTTAATCAGGAAAAACGCGCTGCCAAACGAAAGCGGTGTCAAATAGCTAATTAAGAAGGCTATCCCGGCAGAGCTGCCGGTAAGCGCGCCTGCCTGCTTCAGCATAATCACGCCAAAGGAGACCATCAGCGTCCCCAGCACAATCGCCAGAGCATCTTCAATGCGGGAATGGGGGATTTTGGTAGGTTGAACAACGTTATCCATGGATTTTTCTCATTGCAATTGATGCGGTTCAAATGCAAAAAACGCACCACATCGGCGGCGTCTGCTCGCCGCCGATGGGTGCCAGTGATTATCCAATTGATAACTAAGGCGCTTTATTGCAGGTTTTTGTGCATCGATTAAGGACTAATCCATAAATCCATGCACAAATCTGTTATCTGGTGCGCGTTTTTTGCATTTGAATGGCATTAATTGCACCAGACTAGCACATCACGCACTTTTTTGGCGCGTTTTGTGCTCGGGGATTATCATCAAACCGTTCTCTTTTAACCGGCTTAAGACCACCGACGTTTTCACATGAGCCACGCTTTGATGTCCCGACACCAGTTGGCTGATTAACGCGCTCAACGAAGCCAGGTCAGACACGGCAACTTTCAGCAGATAATCGGCGTCACCGGTGGTTTTAAACGCATCGACGATGGCGGTTTCCTGTTCCACCATCCGGTGAAAACTCTCTTCATAATCGGGGGTGTGGTTGATCAGCCGCACTTCGATCAATCCCACCATGCCGAGGCCGATAGCATCGGGCGACAACCGGGCGTGATAGCCGAGAATCAGGTTTGCCTGTTCCAGATTGATGCGTCGGCGTGAACATTGGGACGCCGAAAGGCCAACCAAATCACTGAGTTCCTGGTTAGTGAGGCGGCCATTAGATTGTAATAGTGTCAGTATCTTAAGGTCGTAATCGTCTACCTGAGTCATTCTGCTTCCACAGCGTAATTGAGTGCGCTTTGCTACAGATAACCTGATTAAAGACGGGGTTGTCCAACACTATTTTGTGATGACGTGAAATGCATGCACAAATCGTGCATGCATGAGGGGGAAGAGGGTTATTCGTCGTCGTATTGCGGGCCTGCGTAGTTATCAAAACGCGACCAGTGACCATTGAAGGTCAAACGTACTGTACCAATCGGGCCATTACGTTGTTTACCGAGGATGATCTCGGCAATACCTTTCATATCGCTGTTTTCGTGATAAACCTCATCACGATAAATAAACATGATCAGGTCGGCATCCTGCTCGATCGAGCCGGATTCACGCAGATCCGAGTTGACCGGACGCTTATCGGCACGCTGTTCCAGCGATCGGTTCAACTGCGACAATGCCACGACCGGCACATTCAGCTCTTTCGCCAGCGCCTTCAGCGAGCGCGAGATCTCAGCGATCTCCAGCGTGCGGTTGTCTGAAAGCGAAGGCACACGCATCAATTGCAGGTAGTCAATCATGATCATGCTCAGGCCATCGTTTTCACGATAGATACGGCGCGCACGCGAACGGACTTCCGTCGGCGTCAGGCCAGAAGAATCATCGATATACATGTTCTTCTTTTCCAGCAGGATACCCATGGTGGCGGAAATACGCGCCCAGTCTTCATCTTCCAGCTGACCGGTACGGATGCGGGTCTGATCAACGCGAGATAAGGAAGCCAGCATACGCATCATGATCTGTTCACTGGGCATCTCCAGACTGAAAATCAGTACCGGCTTTTCGTGCAGCATGGCAGCGTTTTCGCACAGGTTCATGGCGAAGGTGGTTTTACCCATCGACGGACGTGCCGCGATGATAATCAGGTCCGAGCGCTGCAGACCGGCGGTTTTTTTGTTCAGATCCTGGTAACCGGTATCTACCCCGGTCACACCATCGTGCGGCGTTGAAACCAGCGATTCGATACGCGAGACCGTGGCTTCGAGGATTTGCTCAATGTTTTTCGGGCCATCATCTTTGTTGGCGCGTTGTTCCGCGATTTTAAAGACGTTAGATTCGGCAAAATCGAGCAGGTCTTCGCTGCTGCGGCCCTGCGGATCATAACCGGCATCGGCGATCTGGTTCGCCACTGAGATCATTTCACGCACTACCGCACGTTCACGCACGATGTCCGCATAAGCGCCAATGTTCGCGGCGCTTGGGGTATTTTTCGCCAGTTCGGCAAGATAGGCAAAGCCCCCTGCCATATCCAGCTCAGCGCGTGTTTCCAGCGATTCCGACAGCGTAATCAGGTCGATAGGTTGACCGGCTTCCAGCAGCCGTTGCATTTCGGAGAAGATCAGCCGGTGTGAGCGATTGAAGAAATCTTCCGCGACCACACGCTCGGACACATTGTCCCAGCGCTCGTTATCCAGCATCAACCCACCGAGTACCGACTGCTCCGCTTCAATGGAATGAGGAGGCATTTTCACACCTTCCAGCTGACGGTCGCGGGGTTCGTTCGATTTGTTGGTGGGTTTATTTCCTGCCATAGTGAATGCATTACCGATCTTAAGTAGTGACGCGCAAGTATAACGTCACAGGCTGAACAATCACAGGAGTCAGAATGGTAAAGCGTATTCAGTTCAACGAACATGGCGGCCCTGAAGTCTTGCAATGGGTAGACTTTGAGCTCAATGATCCCGCTGAACATGAAGTGCAGGTGGAAAATCGGGCGATTGGCATCAATTACATCGACACTTACGTGCGCAGCGGATTATATCCGGTCACCGTGAAGCCCTCCGGGCTGGGTACCGAAGCGGCGGGCGTAGTAAAAAAAGTGGGTTCTGCGGTGACGCGTTTTAAGGCAGGCGATCGCGTGGTGTACTGCCAGTCGCCCCTCGGTGCCTACAGCGAGGCGCACAATGTGCATGAAGATCGTCTGGTGATTCTGCCAGAGCGTATCAGTTTTGAGCAGGGTGCAGCCTCGTTCCTGAAAGGTCTGACGGTGCAATATCTGCTGCGCCAGACCTATAAAGTCAAAGCGGATGAAACTTTCCTGTTTCACGCGGCGGCTGGCGGCGTGGGTCTGATTGCCTGTCAGTGGGCGAAAGCGTTGGGTGCACATCTGATTGGCACCGTCGGCTCAGCCGAAAAAGCGCAGATGGCAAAAGATGCCGGAGCCTGGGCTACCATTAACTATCGCGACGAGAATATTGCGCAGCGTGTCAGCGAGCTGACGCAGGGTAAAAAAGTGGCGGTGGTTTACGACTCCGTCGGTAAAGATACCTGGGAACCTTCGCTCGATAGCCTGCGCCGTCATGGTCTTATGGTGAGTTTTGGTAATGCTTCCGGGGCAGTAACCGGTGTTGATTTGGGGATTCTGAATAAGAAAGGGTCGCTGTTTGTCACACGCCCTTCGCTGTTCGGCTACATTACTAACCGCGAAGAACTCGACAGCGCCAGTGCTGAACTGTTTTCTCTGATCGCCAGCCATGCGATTAAAATTACCGTGCCGGAACAACAAAAATTTGCCCTGAGCGATGCGGCCCAGGCACATCGGGTGCTGGAAAGCCGTGCCACCCTGGGATCCAGCCTGCTGATTCCCTGAGGCCAGAAAGCAAACGGGGCTTCCCGTAGGAAGCCCCTTTTTCTTTTTTATAGTTCGCGCTGGTGTAGGGACAGCGGCGATGAATTCATTTTGACTCAACGGCAGCTATCCTGGCAGAAAACATAAGTAAAAAATATGTTTAATTGCGTATTTGTACTAAGCAATGATTAACTCTGTGATCACACCCGCATTTAGCGCCAGCTATTCTTTTCTAACTTACTGATTTTTCTTTTCAGTCGCTGCATCTTTATTTCGCCTTCTGGCGTGGTGAAGGCACGGTATAACCAGACCGTAACCACGGCCAGCACCAGCCACGGCAACAATTTTATAACAATTGCGAACACCCCACCGAGGAACATCAGCACCGTTGCAACAATCAGCGCAGCAATCACTCCCAGCAGCGATACGCCAGTCAGCAGCAGCATAAGAAAAAAGCCGATAACAAATAATATTTCCACGAAGGCTCTCCTGTGTTGGTAACAGGGAATGCATTACAAGATGCGTGCCAGAATGAGGATTGTGGTAACCCACTGATATTATTGGCAGTGACGCGGATGACGTGCAGATAAAATGGTGAGATTCACTAACTTGTGGTGTAAATAAAACCGTGCTTGTGATACCTGATAGCATATTGCCGTAGCGCCGCGCTTTATCGCGCAGGCTTTCCAACAACGTGCACGAAATTGCGCGATAAATCGCGCCGCTACCAGGTCAATCAGGCTTCCTGTGGGATCTTATCTGCCACCAGTGCCAGTGCCGCTTCCAGCACACGCACATCGGCTCCCGGTTTGTGAGCATTCTCACTCAGATAGCGACGCCATTGACGCGCCCCCGGAATCCCCTGGAATAGCCCCAGCATATGGCGTGTAACATGGCCGAGGTAAGTTCCTTTCGCCAGTTCCGCTTCAATATAGGGGTACATACTGCGCACTACCGCTACCGGATCCACCACCGGGGTATCGCGGCCAAACAGTTCACAATCAACCTGCGCCAGAATGCCAGGATTCTGATAGGCTTCGCGCCCCATCATCACACCATCCATATGTTGCAGGTGGATTTTCGCCTCTTCCAGCGTCTTGATACCGCCATTGATAGCCATGGTTAAATGCGGGAAATCACGCTTCAGTTGGTACACGCGTGGATAGTCGAGTGGCGGTATCTCACGGTTCTCTTTTGGGCTAAGACCCGAAAGCCAGGCTTTACGTGCGTGGATAATGAAGGTGTCACAACCCCCCTGCTGCGCCACGGTGCCAACGAAATCACACAGGAATGCGTAGCTATCCTGATCGTCTATACCGATGCGGGTTTTCACCGTCACCGGAATGCTCACCACATCGCGCATCGCTTTAATGCAATCCGCGACCAAGGCCGCCTCACCCATCAGACAGGCACCGAAACGACCATTCTGCACACGATCGGACGGGCACCCCACATTAAGGTTGATCTCGTCATAACCACGCGCTTCTGCCAGTTTTGCACACTGCGCTAAAGCCGCCGGATCGCTGCCGCCCAGTTGCAGTGCTACCGGATGTTCATCCTCGCTAAAGGCCAGATAGTCGCCCTTACCATGAATGATTGCGCCAGTGGTCACCATTTCAGTGTAAAGCAGCGTGTCGCCGCTTAACTTGCGGTGAAAATAACGACAATGACGGTCAGTCCAGTCGAGCATGGGGGCAATGGAAAAACGTTGCGAAGAGAAGGTATCGGTCATGAAACGCAGTAAATCCGGGGTTAAGTGATGAGAATCTGCGCAATCATATCACAGGATTGACGGGCGACACAGCCGCCCGTCGGTGTGAAGAACATCAATCAGAAGTTAAATCCGAGCTGCAACATCGCACCCCAGGTATTGTCTGCGCCAACCGAACCAGCCAGATCCAGATGTACCGTATTGTTAAACGGTGACAGACCAAAACCGGCAGTGAAAACATTGGTGTCAGTCGAATTCATATCGGCACGATAACCGGCACGCAGCTGCAACCAGTCCAGCACACGATATTCTCCGCCCACGCCGACATACTGGCTGCTATCTTCTGATTTGAAACGCTTAGTTTGCGTCAGATCGACATCGCCTGTCAGGGTGACGGGGCCGTAGTTCCAGGCCAGACCGGTGGTGACCAGCGGGCGGATTTGGTAAGTATCACGATAACCATTCACTTCTTTGGTATCGATGTTGCGCGAAATCAGGTTCTGACCGGTGACCCCGAAAGTCCAGTTGTCGGCAAAATCAGTGGCAATACCCGCATCCACGTTGAAACCGGTATCTGAGCTGCGATAACGGCTGCTGTTGATGTCGCTTTTGTCGTAGTTGTAGATGCTGGCGGTGTAATTATAAAGCCAGGTTTTTTGCAGTTTCGGCGTAATTCCCACCGAGACCGGATGTCCGGCAATGCTGAACTCATGTGCCACGGCAATACCGTAATCAGTCACTAACGCCGCCAGCCCATTGGCACTGGAGGTCAGATTATCTTCATCGCCCGGTAGCGGAATTCTGGAGCCGTCAGCGACCCCTTCCAGATAATCGATATCGCTTTGCGTCACGTTAGCGCGGATATGCGCAGTGCCATAGGCTTTGGTGACAAACGCAAAAGGTAAGGTTTCATTAGGTACGGTGACAGCCAGTGCCACTCCCGCTGAACCATCCGCTGTATTGCCACGCAGATCGCGGAGCTGGTTCGCCATATCACCCGCAGCAGCTTTGAGCTGTGGATACCCATTGAGGTAATCCTGCCAGGTTAAGCTATTAATCACATCCTGATAACGGTCGACGGTATCCGTAATGTCATCGACTTTATTAATCAATTTGTCTTTATCAGTAACCTGAATCCCTGCTGAAGGGAAAATGATGCTTACATCATCCTCAGGTTTTGCTTTGGTCATCAATGCCGGGTTCGCCAGTACCGCAGAGCTCCAGGTAGAAGAAGCCACACCCGTGCCGCCCATTGCGTCATTGCGCGCGTCATACCAGGTACCTGCTGCCAGAGCTGAAGAGGAAAGAAATACTGAATTCAAAACAACAAGATAAGCAACTTTTTTGCGTCTGAATAATGTCTTCACCATGAGCCTGCCATCACCTTTCAAATGTCGTCACCATGTCATCGACGAAACAATTTACCAGCCCTTATTGTGAACCTGGGCTAACGATTTATTGCTGTGAAATAAAAGGAAATAGCACTGCTATTCGCAGAATTGACTGCTGGTGCAGCAATCTGTCGTGTATTTATGCAAAAAATTAAACGCTTTCTAAATTAAGGCCAGACATTACTTAAGCCCTTTTGAACCTTAGACGCTAAGTTGGTGAGTTGCAAAGCAAAAACCTATTAGCCGGCTTGATAATAAATCCGCAACAAGGAATACAGATGACAGTATGAGAAAAAGAGGGAATTGACACTGATATTAATCTTATGAAAAACAAGATTTTTCCTGACAATATTCACCGGAAAAAGCAATCACAGCAGCGTAAATATTTGTGTGATAAAATAACATCACTCGCTACCCGGAGAACACTTATGTCAAATTTGTCGCCAGACCAACTTCTGAACCAGGCTGAAACGCTTTGCCTGCAACGCGGCGTGCGTCTGACCACACAACGTGCCGAAGTGCTGCGCCTGATGGCCGAGCAAAATGGATCGATCAGTGCTTATGATTTACTGGATCAGCTGCGCGTGAGTGAACCCCAGGCAAAGCCACCAACCATCTATCGTGCACTGGATTTTCTGCTGGAGCAGGGATTTATCCATCGCGTGGAATCCAACAACAGCTACGTGGTTTGCCATCATTTTGATGAACCCGCGCACACCTCAGTGATGCTGGTTTGCGATCGCTGTGCCGCAGTGAGCGAAAAGCATGCGCATGGGGTGGAAAAGATCATTTCCGGATTAGCTGAACAAGCCGGTTTTGCGTTGCGCCATAGCGTGATTGAAGCGCATGGACTATGTGAAAATTGTGCGGAAGTGGAAGCCTGTACCCATCATGACAGCTGTGATCACGATCATCAGGTTGAGGGGAAAAAGCGGTTGCGGAAGGGATAATTGGCACATCCCTGTGCCAACCCGATCATCAGGATCGGAGCTTAGGAGCATCGTCCTTAAACGGGTCCGTTACCAGCGATAATCCTTGTTGTGACCTTCCCAGTCTTTCACTTCACGCTCGGCCTGATCTTTTGCGTAACCGTAGCGTTCCTGAATTTTACCGACAAGCTGATCGCGTTTCCCTTCGATGACAGTCATATCATCATCTGTCAGCTTGCCCCATTTTTCTTTCACTTTCCCTTTGAATTGCTTCCAGTTTCCGCTCGCTTCGTCTTTGTTCATAACCATGCTCCATGTCATTGTCATTGAGGCTGGCGGCATACCCAAATCTAATGGGCAAAACCGATATAAAGCGCTACTTAATTGCGCTGTTAAGGGTAATTATAGTAGACAATGAATATAAGCCAGCACACTTACGGATTATTCTGTACAGAACACATCATAGTTAACTGAACAAAAACCAACTATCATGACGCCAGTGACGACGCCAGACCAGCCACAAGGTGATGCCGCGTAATGCCAGAAATACCGTCACCGCCAGCCACAAACCATGATTTCCCAACCAGGGTAAGGTGAGCAACGACAAGCCATAGCCCAGTGCCGCCAGTGCCATGCTGTTACGCATTTCCCTGCCACGCGTCGCGCCGATAAACATACCATCCAGCAGATAACACCATACGCCGACCAATGGCATCACCACCTGCCACACCAGGTAACGATCAGCGGCTTCGCGGAGTTCCTCCAGCGAAGTCAGCAACCCGACAATCTGCTCCCCGCACAAGGCATACAACATGGCGAACAGCAGCGCCACCAGACCCGCCTGGCGGCAGGCCGCGTGCCACACCAGCAACAACTGGCTGCGATCTTTCGCGCCGACCGCTTCACCCGAGCAGGCTTCAACCGCATAAGCGAAGCCATCCAGCGCATAGGCGGTAAAGGTAAGAAACATCAGCAGAACCGAGTTGACTGCAACCACATCCGGTCCAATGCGCGCACCGAATATCGTCAAAGAGGCAAAACAGATTTGCAGCAGAAAGGAGCGCAACATAATGTCGCGATTGAGACGAAACAGACGGGCAGCACCGCCGCGCCAGCTCGCTTTCAACAGAGCAAAATCAATGCCACGCAGTTTTAATACCCGCGCGACCATGAATAGCCCGACGCCCAGCGTGACATATTCAGCCAGCGCCGTTGCCGCGGCAGCACCTGCCACTCCCCAATGCAGACCGAGGACAAACAGCAGATCCAGCAGGATATTGACCAGATTGCCCACCACCAGCAAAACCACTGGCGCACGCGCATACTGCACGCCCAACAGCCAGCCAAGGAGCACCAGATTAGCCAGCGTGGCGGGAGCGCTGAGCCAGCGAATCTGAATAAACAGTTGTGCCTGTTGCTGAACCGCAACGCTGCCCCCCATTAGCGCAGCCGCCAGATTGCTGACAGGGGTGCGTAACAAAATAAACAGCACGCCCGCCACCAGGGCGATAAGCAGCGGTTGGGTAAGCGCACGCGCCAGTGCCATTTTATTGCTGGCACCAAATGCCTGGGCCGTGAGTCCGGTTGTGCTCATGCGTAAAAACAGCAACAGCATAAAAATGAAACTGGTTGCTGTGCTACCCACAGCCACGCCACCGAGATAGATCGGGCTGTCGAGATGGCCAATCACTGCGGTATCCACTACGCCGAGCAATGGCACCGTGATATTCGAGAGGATCATCGGCAGCGCCAGCCGCCAGAGTGTCTTATCAGAGGGGGAAAACAGCTGCATCAGCCCGTCCCGGTTTGTGCTGCGCTACAGTTATTTTGACAAATCAAACCACGGCAGCACCAAGGCACTACCGTAGCAGGGAATTTAAAGGATCAGAGCCATTCGCCGTTGCGCACGATACCAACAGCCAGCCCTTCAACGGTGAGAGACTGTTCACGGGTATCCACCACAATCGGCTGGAATTCGCTGTTTTCTGGCAGCAACTGCACAATCGCACCCTGCTTTTTCCAGCGTTTCACCGTGACTTCATCATCAATGCGCGCCACCACAACCTGGCCATTACGCACTTCCTGAGTCTTGTGTACCGCCAGTAAGTCACCATCCATAATGCCGATATCTTTCATCGACATGCCGCTAACGCGCAGCAGGAAATCAGCGGTAGGTTTGAAGAGGTTAGCATCCACCTGGTAATGGGCCTCAATGTGCTCCTGCGCCAGTAATGGTTCACCGGCAGCGACACGGCCAATCAACGGCAGCCCCTCACTGGCTTCTTCTTCCATTAATAAACGAATACCGCGCGACGCACCGGAGACGATTTCAATCACGCCTTTGCGTGCCAGAGCTTTCAGATGTTCCTCTGCCGCATTAGGTGAGCGGAAGCCCAGTTGAGCAGCAATTTCCGCACGCGTTGGCGGCATGCCCGTCTGGTTGATATGGTCGCGAATCAGATCATAGACCTGTTGCTGCCTGCTGGTTAACGCTTTCATCCCGCCCCCTGGTTGTTTATACAGTCGCTGTGAGTATATACAGGTATTGGCGAAATGGAAACCAAAACTGAGGGAAAAATCAGCGAGTTGATGAATCCGGAATCCTTATCGCACATGCGACCAAAGCAGCGCGATCCAGACGAAAACAGCCAGTAAGATAGCCAACAATACGGCAGCCGACCCCATATCCTTAGC
Organism: Pantoea cypripedii; assembly: GCF_011395035.1. Classification (NCBI taxonomy): domain Bacteria; kingdom Pseudomonadati; phylum Pseudomonadota; class Gammaproteobacteria; order Enterobacterales; family Erwiniaceae; genus Pantoea; species Pantoea cypripedii. Next base: position 296,417 of record NZ_CP024768.1, on the reverse strand, counting down.
GCGTCCTGCCAACGGGTGGCGCTCCTGACCGATGCGATCAACGACGGCTTCAATGGCACTATTCATGATCTCGACAATGACCACCAGCACCACAGAACCAATCATCAGCACACGGGAAACGGCGTCAACATCCAGCCAGCATGCCACCACCATCGCCACCAGTGCGGCGATGGTCTCCTGGCGAAACGCCGCTTCATGTTGCCAGGCGGCACGCAATCCCCGCCAGGAATAACCGGCAGCTTTTACTATTCTGAGAATACCGGTGACGTTATTTGCCATGTCGTTGAACCCTTTACTCGTTTTGACGTCAATGTCTGGGCAGCCGGGAATGGCACAGCCACAGATCTTCGCGGCACTTTCTGGTATGCTTGCCGCGCTTTGCTAACAAGAGGCTTGAAGTTGTCTATGTCAGGTTGGCGTAAACTTTATTATAAATTATTGAATTTACCACTCTCCATTTTGGTAAAGAGTAAGGCTATTCCGTCGGATCCTGTGTCTGAACATGGGTTAGATCCGACGCGGCCGATCCTATATGTGCTGCCTTACGATTCCAAGGCCGATCTGCTCACACTGCGTTCGCAGTGTCTGAAACACGATCTGCCAGATCCGCTCACACCGCTGGAAATTGATGGCACATTGTTGCCTCGCTATGTCTTTATCCACGACGGTCCGCGCGTTTTCCCTTATTTCGTGCCGAATCTGGAGTCAGTGAAGCTATTTCATGACTATCTCGATCTGCATCGCAGCAATCCTGAGTTGGATGTGCAAATGCTGCCGGTGTCGGTGATGTTTGGGCGCGCACCAGGGCGTGAAGTACAGGGCGAACAGACGCCACATCTGCGCATTCTTAACGGTGTTCAGAAGTTCTTTGCCATTCTCTGGCATGGCCGCGACAGCTTTGTCCGCTTCTCGCCGACGGTGTCGCTGCGTCAGATGGCCTCCGAACACGGCACTGACAAATCAATTGCACAAAAGCTGGCCCGCGTGGCGCGTATTCACTTTGCCCGCCAGCGTTTGGCTGCCATCGGCCCGCGTTTACCCGCCCGTCAGGATCTGTTCAACAAGCTCTTGCAATCCAAAGCTATTGAAAAAGCAGTGGAAGATGAAGCACGCAGCAAAAAGATTTCCCATGAGAAGGCACAGCAGAACGCCATTGAAATGATGGAAGAGATTGCGGCTGACTTCTCGTATGAGGCTATTCGCGTCACTGACCGTGTAATGGGATGGATGTGGAGCCGTCTCTATCAGGGTATCAACGTTAATGGCGGCGAGCGCGTGCGTCAGCTGGCGCAGGATGGACACGAGCTTGTCTATGTTCCCTGCCACCGCAGCCATATGGATTACCTGCTGCTCTCCTATGTGCTTTACCACCAGGGTCTGGTCCCCCCGCACATCGCTGCCGGTATCAATCTTAACTTCTGGCCTGCGGGTCCGATTTTCCGTCGCCTGGGCGCGTTCTTTATTCGCCGTACATTCAAAGGCAACAAGCTCTATTCCACTGTTTTTCGTGAATATCTTGGCGAGTTGTTTAATCGCGGCTACTCGGTTGAATACTTTGTCGAGGGCGGGCGTTCACGTACCGGCCGACTGCTGGATCCGAAAACCGGCACCCTGTCGATGACGTTACAGGCCCTGTTGCGTGGCAGCAGCCGTCCGATTACCTTCGTGCCGATTTACATTGGTTACGAGCATGTGATGGAAGTCGGCACCTACGCCAAAGAACTACGCGGGGCGGTGAAAGAAAAAGAAGGCTTTATGCAGATGGTGCACGGCCTGCGTAAGCTGCGCAATCTGGGCCAGGGCTATGTCAACTTCGGCGAACCGCTGCCGCTGGTGAATTACCTGAACAAACATGTGCCGGAATGGCGTGAGTCCATCGATCCGATTGAACCACCGCGTCAGGCGTGGATGACCCCCGCAGTGAATGACATTGCGAACCGTCTGATGGTGCGGATTAACGAAGCCGGTGCCGCCAACGCGATGAATCTGTGCGTTACTGCGCTGCTGGCATCGCGTCAGCGTTCGCTGACTCGTGAACAACTGATCGAGCAACTGGAATGCTATACCCAATTGCTGCGCAATGTCCCCTACTCATCAGAATCCACCGTGCCGGATCTCAATGCTGAAGCGCTGCTTGATCACGCCATGGGCATGAACAAGTTTGAGACCGAGCAGGACAACATTGGTGACATCATCATTCTGCCGCGCGAGCAGGCGGTACTGATGACTTACTACCGCAACAACATCCAGCATATGCTGGTGATGCCATCACTGATTGCCGCGATTGTGCAGCAGCACCGGGAAATCGATGAAGCGGAGTTACTGCGTCAGGTAAGCCTGGTGTATCCAATGCTGAAGAGTGAACTGTTCCTGCGCTGGAGCAGCGAAGAGTTACCTGCCTTGCTGCAGGACCTGTGTGGCGAAATGGTGCGCCAGGGTCTGGTTAGCCAACAGGATGGTATGCTGAAGCTGAGTGCTGCACGCTATCGTACCCTTCAGCTGCTGGCAGCCGGTATTCGTGAAACCTTACAGCGCTTTGCCATTACCTTCTCTATCCTCAGCGCAAAACCCGGCATCAACCGTGGCACGCTGGAGAAAGAGAGCCGCACGCTGGCGCAGCGCCTGTCCGTGCTTCACGGCATTAACGCACCAGAGTTCTTTGATAAAGCGGTATTCACGACGCTGGTGATGACCCTGCGTGATGAGGGCTATATCAACGACAGCGGCGATGCCGATGTGCAACGCACGCAAATTATGTGGCAGATGCTGGCAGAGCTGGTCACCAGCGATGTGCGCCTGACGATTGAAAGCGCCACCGCTCACGACTAAGGTCAGTCAGAAATAAAAAAGCCGCCATCCTTTACCGATGACGGCTTTTTTTTCGTCTGATATACCGCTACTACATCAAATTAATAAACGGCAGGGTATTCAACAGGATGCCAATAAACAGCACCAGGCCAACGTAGTTATTGTTGAGGAACGCCTGGAAGCAGGGATCACGCTCACGCCGGGCAATCAGTTTCTGCTGATGGACAAACAAGCCTGCGGCCAGCAGCAGCGACCAGTAAAATGCGCCATTCAGATTCAGCAATAATCCCACCACCACCATCAGACCCAGCGTCGCCAGTTGCAGCAGGCCGATGATCAGCTTGTCATAACGACCAAACAGAATCGCCGTCGATTTCACCCCAATCTTCAGATCATCATCCCTGTCCACCATCGCGTATTGTGTATCGTATGCGACGGTCCAGCACAGGTTAGCAATGAACACCAGCCAGCAGACAAGAGGTAAGGACTCACTTACCGCTGCCCAGCCCATTGGAATCGCCCAGCCAAATGCCGCTCCCAAAACGACCTGGGGCAGATGGGTGTAGCGCTTCATAAAGGGATAGACCCAGGCCAATGCCAGCCCGACAACAGACAGCAGAATCGTCATACGATTCATGGTCAGTACCAGTACAAATGCCAGCAACGCCAGGCCAACAAACAGCAGCTTCGCCTCTTTCTCCGACACCAGCCCACTGGCCAGCGGTCGGGCGGCAGTTCGTTTCACATGCCCATCGACTTTACGGTCAGCGTAGTCATTGATCACACAACCCGCAGCACGCATCACGATCACACCCAACACAAACACCAGCAGTACCGATAACGGCGGGATCGCCATACCCGATAGCCACAGCGCCCATAGCGTGGGCCACAACAACAGCAAGGTGCCAATGGGTTTATCAATGCGCATCAGGCGGCAGTAAGCCTGCCATTTATTTATTCCCAGAGTCTTTTGCACAATCCTTATCCTTTAACCAGCGCGCGGTACAGCGGCGACGCAGGTAAAAACAGTTCAGTTAACAACAGTGGCTTGCCTGATAAACGCAGGCGAGAACGCCGTCCCCACAATTCATCAACCTGGCCTGGCTCGATAAAATCGCGTGTCAGCGTTGAAGAGGCGAAAAGATAACGACCCAGTGGACGTGTGCCAAGTTGCTGTAGCATCTGTTCGGGTCCATTGAGCGTGCTTTCCGGCACCAGAGTTCGCCCCGCCAGCCAGGGGATGCCATCACCACACAGGATAATTTCCCGCAGCCAGAAACGTTCGTCCTCTGGCAGTTGCTGGCCTTCATCCCCCAGCTCGCTGGCAGGGATAAAACCTTCACGCACCACCTGAACGGTAACCTGCTGGCAATGCTGCTCAAAACGCCGGGTCATTGAATCTTCTTCCATAAGCCAGTCCAGCAAAGGGGCTGAAAGCGTGGGGGAAGAAGCGGGTAACCAGTGCAGCGCGCGCAGTTGCGCCAGCGCATCCTGAGACATAAAAACACTCCACAGAAAAAAGTGCCTCAGTGTAACGCACCACCGGCGCTGCGTGCTTGCACGAATTGATAACGGCGCGGTTTTCGGCACACGACGGCAAAATAAAACCCGTGCGATAAACCGCGCCGCCAGAGGAAGTGGATTACTCGCGTTTCAGGCGGTTGCTGTTCGCCAGCCACAAGGTAATCACCAGAATCAGAATCGCCGCCGAATAACACAGCGTATCGAAAGGATTTTTATGGTCGACAATAATCAGGCGAATAATCGCGGTAATACCGATATAGACAAAGTAGCGCAACGGGAAGTGATAGCCCGACTGGAAATACTTCACAATCAGCGCGATAAACTCGAAATAGAGAAAATAGATCACGATCCCTTCGATCAGCAGAAATGACGATGCCTGTTCGCCAGTGCTGAACAGCACATTCGCCAGATGAATGGTTTCTTTACCGAGAAACACCACCAGAATGATCGCCAGGATCACCAACCCCAGGTTCAGCACCCATTGCAGCCCCCTGGCAATCAGTTGCCCCGCCATTGATTTTTCAGTCATTTTTTCGCCTTAATAGAACGCGTTATCTCTGGCGCTATCATGCGATAGTGTGATCAAAATCACAATATACTCAGACATCAACATCCACACAGAGCGCATCGTAGCGCCAGTATTCACAGTCACAGTCAATCACCCGTTTATGCTGGTCACGGTTGATACGGGTGATCAGCAATCCCGGTGTGCCGCTGGCAACGTTTAGCGCAGGCGCTGCGCGAGCGGGCAATGGCCCCGGCAAAATCGTAAAGCGCGCACCGCCGTAGCGAATGCCGTAGCGCTGGTTGTAGAGATCCGTCAGGGAGCGAGTGAGATCTTCTTCCAGCAGGCCGGGAAAATAATGTGGATTAAGGTAGTGCTCCACATACAACACCGCACGGCCATCAATGCGCCGCAGGCGACGAATCAGATAAACATCATCCCCCTCCGCCAGCTGCAACTGTTGCGCTACCGATGGCAGCACCGGGACCTGGCGCGCCTCAATCACTTCGGTGCTGGCAATACGTCCCTGCTGCGCCGCCATGGCGTGAAAATGGCTGTGATGCAGCGGGTTATACACCAGCCTTGGCGGTGCCAGAAACCATCCACGCCGCAATTCACGGTAGATAATACCCTGTGCTTCCAGCAGTCCCAGCGCTTCACGCAGGGTAATACGGGTAGTGGAATATTGTTCACTCAGGCTGCGTTCAGCCGGTAAGCGCCCGCTGGCGAACTCCCCTGCATCAATACGACTGTGCAGCGCGGCTGCAATTACGTCCGCCGTTTTCGACGACATCTATAAAGCCTCATTTTGGGGCGAAGCTGCACTATGACAGTTCGATGACAGTCCGATGACAAGCTTAACCTGGCATCATTGCGCTCCAGCATGGCATGTGGATTTGCTCGCCACACCACATTTCACTGCCTTAGTCATAAAACCTTCATATGCAAAGGCTACATTGGCTCGGTTCTTGCTGGACTAGACCAAGATGTCCCTCAACTTACACCGGGAGCAACTGAGATGAAAGCGTTAATCGCCTCTGTAGTAGCCAGTGCCGTACTGCTTGCGCTGCCCGCCGCGCAAGCTGCCGACAATGATCTTGCCGCGCTGGAAAAAGCCGCGCGCAGCGAAGGTCAAATCAACAGTGTCGGCATGCCAGATAGCTGGGCCAACTGGAAAGACACATGGAATGACATCAGCAGCAAATATGGCCTGAAGCACAGTGATACCGATATGTCTTCGGCGCAGGAACTGGCGAAATTCGCCGCAGAGAAAGAGAACGCCAGCGCCGATATCGGTGACGTGGGTGCCGCTTTCGGTCCTGTTGCGGTGGCGAAAGGTCTGGCGCAGCCTTATAAGCCAACGCACTGGGATCAGGTCCCGGATTGGGCGAAAGACAAAGAAGGTAACTGGATGCTGGCTTATACCGGCACCATCGCTTTCCTGGTCGACAAACAGCAGGTTAAAGATGTGCCGCACAGCTGGGCCGATCTGAAGAAAGGTAAGTATGTGGTCACTATCGGTGACGTCGGTGTGGCTGCTCAGGCTGCCAACGGCGTGCTGGCGGCCAACTATGCGCTGGGCGGTGATGAAAAGAACCTGAAACCGGCACTGGGTTTCTTTGCTGATCTCGCTAAACAGGGTCGCCTGGGTGTGACCGATCCGGTGATTGCCAACATCGAAAAAGGCGAAATCCAGGTTGCTGTGGTGTGGGACTTTAATGGCCTGAACTATCGCGATCAGATCGACAAAAACCGCTATGAAGTGGTGATCCCGTCTGATGGCTCCGTGACCTCGGGTTACACCACCATCATCAACAAATACGCCAAACACCCGAACGCCGCCAAACTGGCGCGCGAATATATCTTCTCTGATGCTGGCCAGACCAACCTGGCGAAAGGTTATGCACGCCCGATTCGTGCCCAGTACCTGACGCTGCCAGCAGACGTGCAGGCCAAACTGCTGCCGCAGTCTGAATATAAAAATGCCCGTCCGATCAAAGACCAGGCTGCCTGGGACAAATCGTCAAAAGCGCTGCCGCGTCTGTGGCAGGAGAACGTCATCATCAATATGCAGCAGTAAAAGGAGAAGGGGATGAAAACGATCCTGGTGGTACTGGATGGGTTGAGCAATCAGGTCGCACAACATGCGATGGGCTATCTGTTTGCCGAATGCGCGCAGGGCAATGGTCAATATTACACCCTGACCTGCGAACTGCCGTCGCTGTCGCGACCGCTGTATGAATGCATTCTCACCGGCATCACGCCGGTGCGCAGCGGTATTATTCATAACGGCGTCAGCCGCTTGAGTACCGAGCGCAGCATCTTCCATTACGCGCGTGCCGCGGGTTTAACCACCGCCGCTGCCGCCTACCACTGGGTGAGTGAACTCTATAACCAAACCCCCTTCAACGCAGCGCGCGACCGGCACACGGTCGCGCCTGACCTGCCCATTCAATATGGGCACTTTTACTGGGACGACGGCTATCCGGATTCCCACCTGTTCGAAGACGCGGAAAGCCTGCGTCTGCGTCACGACCCTGACTTTCTGTTGATCCACCCGATGAATATCGACGATGCCGGGCACAAACATAGCCTGTCATCGCCGCAGTATCGCAACCGTGCGCGTATGGCCGATGGCTATCTGTCCCACTGGATGCCGGGCTGGCTGGCTGCCGGTTATCAGGTGATTGTCACCGCCGATCACGGCATGAACGACGACCGTTCACACGGCGGCATTTTGCCGGAAGAAACCCATGTCCCGTTGTTTGTGTTTGGCGAGGGCTTCTCAAAGCAGCCTGATCTGGAACCACAACAGACGGAACTGTGCGGTATCGTCTGCACCCTGCTGGGCGTCGGGCATGACAAACCCGTCTGCCGTGGCCTGCTGGCGGAGCCGCGCCCATGAAGGGTAAAGGTCTCGCGCTCCTGCTGTTGCTGCCCTTTGCCCTGTTCTGGGTGGCATTCCAGCTCGCGCCCTTGCTGTGGATCGCCATCAACAGCTTCTGGAGCGATATGAATGAAGCCTGGGGGCTGGATAATTACACCGATATCCTGACCTCACCCTTCTATTTACAGGCGTTTCGTCTGTCGCTGGATATTTCCATCTGGTCGAGTATTTACGGCCTGCTGATCGCGCTGGTTGCCGGTTATTCGCTGCATCAGCTGGGCAGCGGGCGTTTTCAGCGCTTTTTGATGTCGTTTACCAACATGACCAGTAACTTCGCCGGCGTCCCGCTGGCGTTTGCCTTCGTCATTTTGCTGGGTCTGAACGGCTGTCTGACGCTGCTGCTGCGTCACTACAACTTGCTGGAGAGCTTCAAACTGTTCTCGCGCGACGGCATGGTGATTGTCTACACCTGGTTCCAGATCCCGCTCGGCATTCTGTTGCTTTATCCGGCCTTTGATGGTTTGCGCCAGGACTGGCAGGAATCCGCTGCGTTGCTGGGTGCCAGCCGCTGGCGCTACTGGTGGCATATCGGCCTGCCGATTCTGTTCCCGGCCCTGCTCGGCACTTTTGTGATTCTGCTGGCGAACGCCCTTGGCGCTTACGCCACCATTTATGCACTCACCACCGGTAACTTTAACGTGGTGCCGGTGCGGATTGCCGCGCTGGTATCGGGCGATATCTCGCTCGATCCCAACACCGGTGGCGCACTGGCGATGTTGCTGGTGCTGCTGATGGCGCTGATTACCGTGGTGCAGCAATATCTGGTGCGCCGCAGTTATCTCAACGCAAAACCGTCCTGAGGAGCGGCCCATGTCTCGCGTAGAAAAATTCTATCATCGCCTGATTGTCTGGCTGCTGCTGATTATCCTGGCCACGCCACTGATCGCGACCTTGTTGTACGCGCTCTCTTCAGAATGGAGCGATACCATTCTGCCGCAGGGCTACACGCTGAAATGGTTCTTTGCACTGTGGAGCGACAGCCGGTTCCTGACTGCGCTCGGTCACTCGCTGCTGATTTGCTTTGGCGCGCTGCTGTTCTCGTTAGTGCTGGTACTGCCTGCGATGTTTGTGATCGCTTACTATTTTCCGAAGCTGGATGCGGTAATGAACGTGCTGATCCTGATGCCGTTTGCCGTACCGCCGGTGGTTTCGTCAGTGGGTTTATTGCAGCTCTATTCGTCATCGCCGCTGATGCTAACCGGCACGCCGTGGATTCTGGTGGGGTGTTACTTCACCATCGCGCTGCCGTTTATCTACCGCGCCATCTCCAACAATATGCAGGCCATCAACCTGCGCGAGTTGATTGATGCCGCACACCTGCTCGGTGCCAGCACCTGGCAGGCGGCGCTGTTTGTGGTGCTGCCCAACCTGCGCAAAGGGGTGTTTATCGCCGTGCTACTCTCCTTCTCTTTCCTGATAGGTGAGTTTGTATTCGCTAACCTGCTGGTCGGCACCCGCTATGAAACCTTACAGGTTTATCTCTACAACATGCGCAATGGCAGCGGCCATTTCACCAGCGCGCTGGTGATCTCCTATTTTGTTGTCGTCCTGCTGGTCACCTGGCTGGCGAACGCCCTCAATCCTGAACGAGGCTGACCATGAGTTATCTGAACGTCACACAGCTGAATAAAAGCTACGGCCCAACCACCATTTTCGAAAATATCGATTTCAGCGCGGATGAAGGTGAATTTGTCACCCTGCTCGGCCCCAGTGGCTGCGGCAAATCAACGCTGCTGCGCTGTATCGCCGGGTTGACCTCGGTCGACAGCGGCCAGATTTTGTTGCAGGGTCAGGATATCGTGCCGCTGCCACCGCAGAAGCGCACCATCGGCATGGTGTTTCAGAGCTATGCGCTGTTCCCGAATATGACGGTGGAAAAGAACGTCGCTTTTGGTCTGAAGATGCAGAAACTGGCAGCCAGCGAAATCCAGCAACGGGTGATGGAAGCGCTGGCACTGGTTGAACTGACCGATTTCGCTCGCCGTTATCCGCATCAGCTGTCCGGCGGCCAGTGTCAGCGAGTGGCGCTGGCTCGCTCGCTGGTGACACGTCCGCGTTTGCTGTTGCTGGATGAACCGCTGTCGGCCCTTGATGCGCGTATTCGCCGTCATCTGCGCGAACAGATCCGCAATATTCAGCAGGAACTGAAGCTCACCACCATCTTCGTGACTCACGATCAGGAAGAAGCGCTGACGCTCTCCGACCGTATCGTGCTGATGAATCGCGGTAAAATTGTGCAGAACGGTAACGCCGAAGCGTTATATACCCAACCCGCCGACCTATTTGCTGCTGGTTTTATCGGCAACTACAACCTGCTGAGCGCAGAACAGGCCACCCAGCTGACCGGCCAAACCTTCACCGGCCAGGTGGCGATCCGTCCGGAATCGATCCTGATCTGCGCCCCGGCAGCGGGTATTCCGGCCACGATTCTCAGCCACAGCCTGCTGGGCAACGTCATCCGTTATCGTGTGCTGGCGCACAATGTCGAGCTTTCGGTTGATGTTTTGAACCGTAGCGTCGCCGATTTACACCCCACCGGGATGCAGATTGGGCTACAGTTAGAGATGTCGACGTTGCGCCAGGTCGCTTAAATTACAGGAAAAATTGGCAACGCAGCGCGGCATTACCTTGTACAGGTTGCGCTATCCGTCAGGCTCGCAGCCTGCTGTTAAAGCCTGACGGTTAAGGAGCCTGCTTACGTGTTAACCCTGTTAAACCTGTTGTCTGCCGTGGCCCTGCTGGTATGGGGCACCCACATCGTCCGTACCGGGATTATGCGGGTCTACGGTGCTGATTTACGCCGCGTACTCAGTCGCAGCGTTGAAAAAAAACCGATGGCATTTCTCGCCGGTATCGGCGTCACCGCGCTGGTTCAGAGTAGCAATGCCACCACCCTGCTGGTCACCTCGTTTGTCGCCCAGAACCTCGTCAGCCTGACCCCCGCCCTGGTGGTGGTGCTCGGCGCGGATGTCGGTACGGCGATCATGGCGCGTATCCTGACCTTCGATCTCTCCTGGCTCTCGCCGCTGTTTATCCTGTTTGGTGTGATCGCGTTCCTCAGCCGCAAGCAGATGCGCATCGGCCAGCTGGGACGTGCCAGCATTGGCCTCGGACTGATTCTGCTGGCATTGCAGCTGATCGTGGCAGCCGCCCGTCCCATCACCCAGGCAGCAGGCGTGCAGGTCCTGTTCGCCACCCTGACGGGTGACGTAATGCTGGATGCGCTGATTGGTGCGGTGTTCGCCATCATTAGTTACTCCAGCCTTGCCGCCGTGCTGATTACCGCCACCCTCACCGCCACCGGCGTGATCTCCTTTAAGGTGGCGTTGTGTCTGGTGATTGGTGCCAATCTCGGCAGCGGCCTGCTGGCAATGATTAACGCCAGCGGCTCCAATGCGGCGGGTAAACGCGTGGCGCTCGGCAGCCTGCTGTTCAAATTGATCGGCTGCGTTGCCATCCTGCCATTCGTCAATCCGGTTGCCGATGTGCTGGATAAGTTGCCGGTGCATGATGAAGAACTGGTGATCTTCTTCCATGTGTTTTACAACCTGATTCGCTGTCTGGTGATGGTGCCGTTCGCCGAACCCATGGCGCGCCTGTGTCGCCGGATGATCAGCGATGACACGGAAATCGATGCACGCCTTAAGCCGAAGCACCTCGACAGCAGCGCGCTCGACACTCCCGCGCTGGCGCTGGTGAATGCGGCGCGTGAAACGTTGCGTATCGGTGATGTGGTTGAGCAGATGGTGGAGACTTTCAGCAAAGTGGTGCATGGCGACCTGCGCGAGGAGCGAGCGGTGCGCAGGCTGGACGATGACGTTGACGTGCTGTACACCGCCATCAAACTCTATCTGGCGCGCATGCCGAAAGAGGATTTACCGGAAGAGGATTCACGTCGCTGGGCTGAGATCATTGAGATGGCGCTGAACCTGGAACAGGCGGGAGATATCATCGAACGCATGAGCGCTGACGTAGCGGATAAAGCGCTGGCCGCACGTCGGGCCTTCTCACCCGAAGGGCTGGAGGAGCTGGAGACCTTGCAGGAACAGATTCTGAATAACCTGCGGCTCAGTCTGTCGGTGTTTTTGTCACACGATGTCGCCAGCGCCAAACGCCTGCGTCGCGCCAAGCATCGTTTCCGCATTCTGATTCGCCGTTTTTCCCATGCCCACGTCGAACGCCTGCACCAGCAGAACGTGCAAAGCATCGAAACCAGTTCGCTGCATCTTGGCTTACTGGGAGATATGAAGCGTCTGAACTCGCTGTTCTGTGCCGTCGCTTACACGGTGCTGGAGCAACCGGATGACGACCGGGATGATGAATAAAAAAACGGCGCGATGAATCGCGCCGCTACATTACGACAACAACGTAAACGCGATCATACCGACAATCGCGCCGGTGGTGCCGAGGATGGTTTCCATCATCGTCCAGGTCTTCAGCGTCTCGCCTTCGGAAGCGCCGGTGAAGCGGCCAAACAACCAGAAGCCCGCGTCATTGACGTGGCTGATGATAATGGAACCGCCGCCGATACAAATTGACAGCGCCGCCAGCTGCGCGCCGCTGTAATGCAGCGGTTCGATCACTGGCATCACCAGGCCGACGGTGGTCAGACAAGCTACCGTTGCCGATCCCTGAATCACACGTACCGCACCCGAGAGGATAAAGCAGGCCAACGCAATCGGCAGGCCCGCGCCAATCAGCGCATGACCCAGAACCGGGCCAACCCCGGAATCCACCAGCACCTGCTTGAACACGCCACCGGCACCAATCACCAGCAGAATGATCCCTGCCGGTTGCAGCGCGCTGCCGCACACCTGCATCACCTTCTCTTTATCCATGCCCTGGCGATACGCCAGACCATAGATCGCCACCAGACAGGCCAGCAGAATCGCGGTAAACGGATGGCCGATAAATTCCAGCCACTCATACAGACGCGTATCCGGCGTGGTGAAGCGTGCGCCAATGGTTTTCAGCCCCACCAGCAGCAGCGGGAACAGGATCAGCGACAGGCTGAAACCAAACGATGGCAGCTTGCCCTCTTCCACATCCGGCTGATGATCCTCTGGCGGCGAGCTAAAGGTCACATGCTTAGCGATCAGATTGCCAAACAGCGGACCGGCAATCAGCATGCCCGGAATGGCTGCACACAGGCCCAGCAAAATCATCCAGCCAAAATCAGCGTGCATCTGTGACGCCAGCAGCATCGGAGCCGGTCCCGGCAGCAGGAACGCGGCAGATGCCGCCACCCCGGCAAACAGGGGGATCACCAGCTTCACCAGGTTGTCGCCAGTGCGACGCGCCACAGCAAAGGCAATGCTGATCAGCAACACCACCGCCACTTCGAAGAACAGCGGCAACGCGCAGATCAACCCGGCAATGCCCATCGCATAATGCGCGCGGCTTTCACCAAAGGTTTTCAGCATGCGGATGGCAATCTGATCGACCGCGCCGGTTTCATGCAGGATTTTGCCGAACATCGCGCCCAGCGCCACCACAATGGCGAGGAAACCGAGCGTACCGCCCATACCTTTTTGCATGGTATCGGCAATTTTGTCGAGCGGCATACCGGAGAACAACCCGGCACCAATAGAGACTAACATCAGGGCGACAAAGGCGTGCATACGCGCTTTCATCACCAAAAACAGCAGCAGCAGGACAGAGCCTGCTGCGGTTAACACCAGCGTTGCGGTACTCATGACTAACCCTTGTTGATTGCTCCCTTGATGGTCGCAACCGTGGCCGCAACTACCTCATCCAGTGAATGATTAATATCAACCACCAGTACATCGGGTTCGTTCGCACCGGGTTCTTCCAGCGTGGCAAACTGCGTTACCAGCATCTGTGGTTTGAAGAAGTGGCCTTTGCGGGCTTTCAGGCGTGATTCGATGGTTTCAAAATCGCCCTTCAGATAGACAAATTTCAGGTTGTGGTTGCCCTGACGCAGGATATCGCGATAGGACTTTTTCAGCGCTGAGCAAACAATGATGGAGACTGCCTGGGTACGCTGCATAGCAAAGGCGGCATCGTTCAGCGCCTGTAACCACGGACGGCGATCGTTGTCATCCAGCGGGTGACCTTCCGCCATTTTCATGATGTTGCTACGCGGATGCAGAAAGTCACCGTCGAGAAAGGCGGTGTTAAGTTGGTGTGAAACCTGATTGGCGACGGCAGACTTTCCGCTGCCGGACACACCCATCAGGATAAAAACATGGTGCGACGGGGATGGCGTTGTCATTTTTTTGCGCTCCGGCAGTGATTCCTGCCAATGTTACCGATAACAAATTCGATCATCATTGTCGGCACCCGGTCACAGGCTGGCAACCCTTTTACCGGGAAAAGCACGAAAGTGTGAACTGACTCAAAAAATCACCAGAATCAGATGCTGCCGCCTTCGGCAATTTCAAAGCCGACATCCAGCGGTACGTTGGCAGAGCGATCGCCGCCAATCCGCGCCAGCAGCATCGCCGCTGACTCCCGCCCCATGCGCTCACGCGGGGTCAGCACCGTCGCCAGACGCGGATTCACCACCTGGGAGATATCGTGGCCGTGGAAACCGGCGATCGCCATCTGGTCGGGCACACGCAAGCCCTGGCGCTGACACTCAAACATCGCACCGACGGCAAGGTCATCGTTGGTACAGAACAGGCTGTCCGTTTGCGGATAGCGCTTTTGTGCCTCGCGCAGCAGCAAGGCTCCGGCGCTGAATGACGAGGCGTCTTCCATCATCACGCTGTGTGGCGTTAACCCCGCCTCACGCATGGCCTGCTCATAACCCTGCTGCTTCTGGAGGGTACGTTCATCAAGGCGTGCGCCGAGATAAACGGTGTGGCGATGCCCTTTTTTCAGAATAGCATGGGTCATCTGGCGTGCGGCTTCGACGTTATTAAAGCCGACAGCCATATCGAGGCACGGCGAGACCGAGTCCATCATTTCGATCACCGGAATACCCGCCACTTCCAGCATACGCAGCGTGCCCGGTGTGTGGCTGCGCTCCGTCAGAATTACCCCATCGATGTTCCAGCCCAGCAACGAACGCAGCTGGAGTTCCTCTTTCTGTGCGTTGTAGCCGAAGTGCGCCACCAGCGTCTGATACCCCGCCTCATCGGTGACGGTTTCTATCCCACGCAGCACGTCCGCAAAAACCTGGTTGGTGAGCGAGGGAAGCAATACGCCGATGGCGCGGCTGGTGGCGTTGGAGAGCATATCTGGCGCGCGGTTCGGGATATAACCCAGTTCATC
Source organism: Pantoea cypripedii (assembly GCF_011395035.1). Classification (NCBI taxonomy): domain Bacteria; kingdom Pseudomonadati; phylum Pseudomonadota; class Gammaproteobacteria; order Enterobacterales; family Erwiniaceae; genus Pantoea; species Pantoea cypripedii. Next base: position 281,394 of record NZ_CP024768.1, on the reverse strand, counting down.
CAGCGCGATGGCGATTTTGTCACGCAGCGCGGCGGAGACCTGCTCAGGATTGCGCAGGTAGCGGCTGACGGTCATTTTTGTGATGCCGATGCGATCGGCAACGTCCTGTAGTACCGGTCTTTTCTTCTTCATCGTAAGCGCCTGAGGTCAGAGATACGCTGAGTCTATCATTAAATTGTCATACGTTTGTAAACGGGGAACGGGAAGCGGGATCGGTGCCAGATGTTGGGAAAAAGGCAAAAAAAAAGCCAGCACCCGAGCTGGCTAAGTAATACTGGAAGCAATGTGAGCAATGTCGTGCTTTCCCGGTTTGTCAGGAGGACTTCCCGGGACCGCATCGCAATAATAATCATTATCATTCTCGTCTGTAAAGCTCTTTCGCGAATTATTTTCCATTGACGCAATGAAAAAAATCCTTGATGTTAAAGGGGATTTTCTCATTTTTGCATAAGGAGCCGCACCATGAGTCCCATCGTTGTCCGCCACACCACGCCCGCTGATGCCACCGCGCTGTTCCAGTTGTATAGCCACGCAGAAACCCAGGCGAATACCCTGCATCTGCCGCTGCAATCGCCAGCACTGTGGCAGGAACGACTGCAAAACACCCGTCCGGGTGAGCAACGGCTAGTGGCGTGCATTGATGGGCAGATCGTGGGGCAACTGACGCTCAGCGTGCTGGAGCAGGCGCGCCGTCGCCATACCGCCACTCTGGGGATGGGCGTCGATCCGGCGTTTCATCGCCGTGGCGTGGGTTCCGCGCTGATGGCGGCGATGGTGGATCTTTGCGACAACTGGTTGCAGGTGACGCGCATTGAACTGACGGTGTTTGCCGACAATGTCGCGGCCATTGGTCTGTATAAAAAGTTCGGCTTTGAGCGGGAAGGCACCGCGCGCCGCCACGCCATGCGTAACGGCGAGCTGGTGGATACTGATTATATGGCGCGTTTGAAGGGGTAAAGCCCGATCCTGGTGGGCAGCAGCGGTTTAGCTTCGCAGGGGTTCCGCCCGCCAGGCTTCAGGCAGTTTCAGGGCCGCCTGTGCAGGCGGACGGGCAAAGGTGCGATGGCGCGCACCTTTGCAATCCGCGCCCTGCGGCGTCCTCGCGCAGCGCTTCGCGCTGTCCCCTCGCTTATCACTCAGGCCTCACGGACCTCGCGGATTTGCCATCCCTGGCTCATGCCGCGCTCTCGCCGCATCCATGCGGCTCATCCTGGCCTTCCTTCTGCGCTCGGCGCTGCGAATGCCGCCAACACCCCCGCCTGCAAGCCCGTGCTATCTGAGTTGCGCGATAAATCGCGCAAAAAAGCAATGAAGAAATAAATGGAAAGCAAAATGCGTGCAGCGGGGGTGTAAGCGCCATCCGGACTCGCTGAGCGCGGGAGCGATTCCAGGATGAGCCGCATGGATGCGGCGAAAGGCGGCGTTGAGCAGGAGCGAATCGACGCCGGTCCGTCGGAAACGTGAGTAAGCGAAGGGACCGCGAAGCGGCGAGGAAGGCGGCGCAAGGCCGGGGAATGCAAAGGGGACGGCCAGGTCCCCTTTGCTCGGTCGCCGCACCGGCGAGCTGAAACTACCTCAACCCCTGGCGAACGAAACCACCTCAGAACCGAACGACATCCCCCCTGAACGAGGTTCAATACCCCGCACTCAAATCATCCACCGAACGCGGATCTGACGCACCATAACGCATGCCATCCGGCCCAATCATAATGCTCTGGGTGCTGCCCATCGCCGGCAGCACCTTCACATGCTGCCCTTTGTTCTCCAGCAGACGCAAAGTATCCGGGCTAAATCCCTTCTCCACGCGCAACTGATCCGGCAGCCACTGATGATGGAAGCGCGGCGCATTGGTCGCTTCTGCGACGTTCATGCCAAAATCGATGCTGTTAACCACCATTTGCAGCACGGTAGTGATGATACGGCTGCCTCCCGGACTGCCGGTGACCAGCCAGGTTTTGCCATCTTTCGCCACGATAGTTGGCGACATCGAGGAAAGCGGGCGCTTGGCAGGCTGTACCGCGTTAGCGTCACCACCGACTAAACCATAGACGTTCGGCGTGCCCGGTTTAGCGGAGAAATCATCCATTTCGTTGTTCATCAGGATGCCACTCTGGCCCGCAACGATACCGCTACCAAAATAAGTATTCAGGGTGTAGGTGACCGCCACCGCATTGCCGTCTTTATCCACCACGGAGAAGTGGGTGGTTTGGTTGCTTTCATACGGCTCCAGCTTGCCGGGTTTGATGTCGCTTGATGGACGCGCTTTGTTGATGTCGATGTGCTGCGCCAGCGATTTCGCATAGGCTTTGCTGGTCAGCGCCTGCTGCGGCACCTTAACGAAATCAGGATCGCCGAGATATTCCGAACGATCGGCATAGGCATATTTTTCCGCCTCAGCCATCACCTGCATCGCATCAGCGCTGCCGAACCCCATTTTTGCCAGATCAAAATTTTCCAGGATATTGAGGATCTCAATAATGTGGATGCCGCCGGAAGACGGCGGTGGCATGGAGAACACTTCATAGCCGCGATAGCTGCCGCTTACCGGTTTACGCTCGACAGCCCGATAAGCCGCGAGATCGGCCTTGCCAATCAGGCCGCCGTGCTGCGCCATCTCTGCGGCGATTTCGTCCGCGATTTTGCCTTTATAGAAAGCATCTGGTCCCTGCTGGGCAATCAGTTGCAGGCTGTGCGCGAGGTTTTTCTGCACCAGACGATCGCCTTGCTGGTAAGGCTGACCATCCGCTTTGTAGAAGATGGCGCGGCTGTTGTCATGATGAATCAACGTCTCTTTGCCGTAGGTGGCCAGATCGTCCGCCAGCGCATCATTGACGATGATTCCGTTACGCGCCAGCTTGATCGCCGGAGCCAGCAAGGTACTTAACGGCAGGGTGCCATATTTATGCGCAGCCAGCGCAAAACCGGCGACAGTGCCCGGTGTACCAGAGGCCAGATGAGAAGTGAGTGATAACTTACTGTCGGCGTTGCCTTGCTTATCGAGGAACATATTGCGCGAGGCGCGTGCCGGGGCCATTTCACGAAAATCGATGGCGGTGGTGTGGCCGGAAGCGGTACGTAGCAGCATAAATCCGCCACCGCCGAGGTTACCGGCCTGCGGATGGGTGACCGCCAGTGCAAAGCCGACCGCCACTGCGGCATCGACTGCATTACCGCCCTGCCTGAGAATCTGCACCCCGACTTCCGTGGCCGTCGCATCCACCGAGGCCACCATGCCGTGTTTTGCCTGCACCGGATGAAAGGTGTCGCTATCCACACCGTAAGAAACCGGTGGCGCGCTGGTCGGTGCCGCCTGGGCTACACTGAAACTCATCAACAACGCCCAGCTCAACCGGCGCACACTGCCTTGTATTCTCATGCCGCTACCATCCTTTTCAGTTGTTTATAATTGTTTACATTGATGCAAGTGATTACAAATACTGAAAAAGATTAGCAGCTAACCCAAATTAGGTGCACTCCTGGATTGGACCTTTTTAATATCGCATAAACTTATGGAAGCCGCTTTCCCGCCTGACACACAGCACAGCGGTATTAATGGAGGAATGACCATGAAAAAATGGCTAATCGTTTTCGCGGCCCTGCTGCCGTTAAGCAGCATGGCGAATATGCTGAATAATACCAATCAACCGTTCGAACCCGGTTATAACCCAAGTCAGCAACGGATGCAGACGCAGATGCAGATTCAGCAGCAACAGCAGAAGCTGAAGCTGCAACAGGATCAGCAGCAGCAGAAACAGGATTTGCAGCGCAAAATGCAGGAACATCGTGATAGCGCCCAGCAGCGCGTAATTAAAACGCAGCCGGGCCAGCAACAGCAACAACAGCAGAACGGCGACTAACGGAAGTCGGGACCGATAATATCGATGCGGTCGGTACAGATCGCATCGACCCCCCAGTTCAGCAGCTCGCGCGCCCGCTCGGGCTGATTCACGGTATACACCAGAATGTGCAGGCCTGCCGCCTTCAGCTGCGCGGTGCGTTCGGCATCCAGCAACTTGTGGTTGAGATGAATCGATACGCAATCGAGGTTTGATGTCAGCGCCTGCCAGTCATCATGCCAGCTATCCAGCAGCAAACCGCGCGGCAGTTCCGGTACCGCCTGCATAGCCGCTTCCAGCGCTTCATAAGAGAAAGATGACAGCAGTGGCGCAGTTTGCCCCTGCCACAGATCGCGCGCAGCTAACGCCACATCACGCCCGGTCTCCACCTCTTTGCCGGTGGTCGGTTTGATTTCAATATTGGCCATCATCTGATGCTGACGACAACGCGCTGCCACATCACTCAGCAACGCCAGCGGCTCACCGGCAAACTTGTTGCTAAACCAGCTACCGGCATCCAGCCGCGCCAGTTTGTCCCAGGGCAGATCGCCCGCCACGCCCCAGCCATTGCTGGTACGATCCAGCGTGTCGTCATGTAACAGGAAAATCTGCCGATCGTCGGAGAGTTTGGCGTCAAACTCAATCATCTGATGGCGATAATGCGCGCCCATATCAATGGCGGCGAGGGTATTTTCCGGGGCCAGTTTCCCGCCGCCACGATGGGCAACGATGTGCGGATAAGGCCAGTTGTGCTTACTCATTCCAGACGCTTTCCATGGGTTGAATCGAAGAAATGTAACGCATCCGCCGGCAGTTGCAGCCACAGGGTGCTGCCCGCCTGCGGGCGTTCGCTGTGCGGCAAACGTACCACCAATCGCGCGTCACCGATACGACCATGCGCCAGATTATCCGCACCCAGCATTTCCAGCGTTTCCACCACCAGCGGAATGCCACCGGCTTCACGACTGCTGAGCTGAATATGTTCCGGGCGAATACCCAGCGTCAGGGGACGATTGGCCCATTTCGCTTTGCTTTCCCCGAGCGGCAGCGCATGCAGTGCATCGAGATTGAAACGCGTGCCGTCGCTGTTGATTTGCCCCGGCAGCAGGTTCATCGCCGGTGCGCCGATAAAGGCGGCGACAAACTGGCTGGCGGGACGTTCGTACACTTCAACTGGCGTGCCCAACTGTTCCACCACCCCTTTATTCATCACCATCACCCGTTGTGCCAGCGTCATCGCTTCGACCTGATCATGGGTCACGTACAAACTGGTGGTTTGCAGACGGCGATGCAGCTGCTGCAACTCCAGACGCATCTGCACACGCAGACGGGCATCGAGGTTCGACAAAGGTTCATCAAACAGGAACACCGCCGGTTCACGCACGATAGCACGTCCCATCGCCACACGCTGGCGCTGGCCGCCGGACAGCTCGCGCGGACGACGCGTCAGCAGGTGATCCAGCTCCAGGCTGCGGGCCGCCTCCAGCACGCGCTGGCGAATCTGTTCTTTGCCCATACCACGGATTTTCAGGCCATAGGCCATGTTCTCTTCCACCGTCATATGCGGATAGAGCGCGTAGTTCTGGAACACCATGGCAATGCCACGCTCTTTCGGTTCGAGGTCGGTCACGCGTTTGTCGTCGATATAAATATCGCCGGAGGTGACGCGTTCCAGCCCGGCCACCATACGCAGCAGCGTCGATTTACCGCAGCCGGAAGGCCCCACCATCACCATAAATTCACCGTCGTTGATGGTGATATTCAGCGGCTGAATGATCTGATTTTTGCCGTCATACGATTTGGTGACGGTCTGAAGGGTTACGCCTGCCATTTTATTTCTCACTCTCCACCAGGCCACGCACAAAGGCACGCTGCATGACTAAAACCACCACCACCGGTGGGATCAGGGTTAATAACATTGCCGCCATCACTTCGTTCCACTGCGTCGGCCCGCCGCTGGTGTTGATCATACTTTTCACCCCCGCCACCGCGGTACCGAGGCTGGCGTCATTGATAATCAGCAGCGGCCACAGGTACTGGTTCCAGCCGTAGATAAACGTGATCACGAACAGCGCCGCCAGATTGGTTTTCGACAGCGGCAGCACGATATCCCAGAAGAAACGCATTGGGCTGGCACCGTCGATGCGCGCCGCTTCAATCAACTCATCCGGCAGTGACATAAAGAACTGACGAAACAGGAAGGTGGCGGTGGCCGATGCCATCAGCGGCAGTGTCAGACCACTGTAGCTGTCGAGCATATGCAGCGTCGAAATCACTTCCACCGTCGGGAAGATACGCACTTCAACCGGCAGCATCAGGGTGATGAAAATCAGCCAGAAAAACAGCGAGCGCAGCGGAAAACGGAACCACACCAGCGCAAACGCTGACAGCATCGAGACGGCAATTTTTCCCACGGTAATGCCGAGCGCCATCACCAGGCTGTTGAACAGCATCAGACCAAAGGCCGGGCCACTGCCGTTCACCCCCTGGGTCCAGATGCGGGCAATGTTGTCCCATAAATGCGTGCCAGGGATCAGCGTCATCGGCACCTGATACACCGCGTTGTTGTCCAGCGTGGCCGCCACAAAGGCGACATACAGCGGAAACAAAATGGTCAGCACGCCCAGCACCAGCAGCGTGTGGCTGAAGATATCCAGCCCGCGTCGGTTCTCAATCATTGGTATTGCACCTTACGCTCGACAAAGCGGAATTGCAGGATAGTCAGGCCAATCACCAGCAGCATCAGCACCACCGATTGCGCCGCCGACGAGGAGAGATCCAGCCCGGTAAAACCTTCGCGATAAATTTTATAAATCAGCGTGGTGGTGGCCTGCACCGGACCGCCACCGGTCGCCGCATCGATCACCGGGAAGGTATCGAAGAAGGCGTACACCAGGTTGACCACCAGCAGGAAGAAACTCACCGGGGTGATCAGTGGCAGGGACAGGTTAAAGAAACGACGCACCGGTCCGGCTCCATCAATCGCTGCCGCTTCCACCAGCGATTTGGGGATCGATTGCAGTGCGGCAAAGAAAAACAGGAAGTTGTAGCTCATCTGCTGCCAGATCGACGCCAGAACAATCAGGAACATCGCCTGGCCGCTATTCTGCGCGTAGTTCCAGTCGTAGCCGATTTGGTTCAGGAGATGGCTGAACAGACCGAGTCCGGGGTTAAACAGAAACATCCACAGCACCGCCGCCACTACCGGAGCCACCGCATAAGGCAGCAACAGCAGGGTTTGATACAGCTTCTTCAGCCGCACCACGTAATCCACCAGCGCCGCCAGCAGTAGCGAAAACAACATGCCGCATACCGTCACCAGCGCGCTGAACTCAATGGTGGTCCAGAAGGACGCCAGGTAGTATTCATCGTTAAACAAGCGACGGAAGTTATCCAGCCCGACAAAGGTGCTGGTGATGCCAAAGGGATCAAGGTTTTGCAGCGAATACCACAGCGCTTCACCCGCTGGCCACAGAAAGAAGATGGCGGTAATCACCAGCTGCGGCAGCACCAGCAAGTAAGGTAACAAACGGGAGCGGAATACGGGGCGTGATGAGGACATAGCAGACTCGGTCAGACAAAAAGATCGGGGCAGATCGCAGGGATCTGCCCCGTTACGGCGGTTACTTCACCTGCTGCTCAAAACGGCGCAGCAGTTCGTTTCCGCGTTTCACTGAGTTATCCAGTGCTGCCTGCGGCGACTGTTTGCCAGTCCACACGCCTTCCAGCTCCTCGTCCACGATGGTACGAATCTGCGGCATGTTGCCCAGACGCATCCCTTTGGTGAACGGCAGCGGATCTTTGTTCAGCATCTGACGCGTCGCAATGTCTGCGCCTGGGTTCTTGTCATAGAAGCCCTGCTGTTTGGTCAGCTCATAAGCTGCGGTGGTGATCGGCAGATAACCGGTTTTCTGGTGCCATTCCGCTGCGATTTCCGGCTGGGCCAGGAACTGCATAAATTCCGCGACACCTTTGTAGGTGTTGGCATCTTTCCCTTTCATCACCCACAGGCTGGCACCACCGATGATGGCGTTCTGCGGTGCGTTCGGTACGGTGGAGTCATACGGCATCATGCCAACGCCAAAGTTGAATTTGGCGTAATGTTTGATATCCGCCAGTGAACCGGAAGAGGCTGTGGTGATGCCGCAATCGCCGTTATAGAACTTGGCGGTTGATTCATCTTTACGGCCAAAGTAGGTGAAGTCACCCTTCTTGTTCATATCTTCCAGCATCTGGATGTGGCGAACCTGCACCGGCTTGTTGAATTCCAGCACTGCGTCTGTGCCGTCAAAGCCGTTGTTTTTGGTCGCTACCGGCAGAGCATGCCAGGCGCTGAAGTTTTCAATCTGAATCCAGCCCTGCCAGCCGCTGGCGTAACCACAGGTCATGCCTGCTTTACGCAGCGCATCGGCGTCTTTCGCCAGTTCCTGCCAGGTTTTCGGCGGCTGATCCGGGTTCAGACCGGCTTTTTTGAAGGCGTCTTTGTTGTAGTACAGCACCGGCGTCGAGCTGTTAAACGGCTGGGAGATCAGATGACCGCTGGAGTCGCTGTAGTAACCTGCCACGGTCGGGACGAACTGTTTTTCATCGAAAGCGATACCGGCATCCTGGAAGACCTGATGCACCGGCACAATGGCTTTTGACGCCATCATGGTGGCAGTGCCGACTTCGTACACCTGCAAAATAGCCGGTGCTTTGCCGGTACGGACTGCTGCAATCCCCGCCGCCAGGCTCTGTTCATAGTTGCCTTTGTAGACCGGGACGATTTTATAGTCTGGGTGAGCCTGGTTAAAACGTTGTGCCAGAGAATCAACTTCTTTGCCTAACTCGCCTTCCATTGAGTGCCAGAAAGGAATTTCGGTAGCAGCCAGCGCATTACCGCTGAGCGCCAGACCGAGCAGTGCACTCATCAGGCGGGGACGAAGCGTAAAAGCGGACATAAAGTTTTCCTGTGCTGTTAGATACGCGCGAAATCACGCATTTTTTGTTCGCGAAGTAACATGACACGGGAAAATGACGGAAAAATAACAGGTTAATGACGGGAGTGTGACAGGGGTGAATCTGGTTTAACATGGTACGAATTGTAGAAAAGGTCGCCATAAATGGCGACCCTACGGGTGGATGTGTTTGTTGCGTAGGGTCGGCATTCATGCCGACCTGGTATCAGGCACCCAAATACGCGCTGCGCACCGCTTCGTTGGATAGCAACGCGGCGCCGGTATCCTCCAGCACCACATGCCCGTTCTCCAGCACGTAGCCACGGTCGGCCAGTTTCAGCGCCTGGTTGGCGTTCTGCTCCACAAGGAAGATGGTCATCCCTTCTTTACGCAGCTGTTCGATGGTGTCGAAAATCTGCTGAATGATGATCGGTGCCAGGCCCAGTGATGGCTCATCCAGCAACAGCAGACGCGGCTGGCTCATCAGCGCACGGCCAATCGCCAGCATCTGCTGCTCACCGCCCGACATGGTGCCTGCACGCTGCACCTTACGCTCTGCCAGACGTGGGAACAGATCATAAACGCGTTCAATGCGCTCCTGATACTGGCTGCGGCTGGCAAAGAAGCCACCCATCGCCAGGTTCTCTTCCACCGTCATGCGCGAAAACACTCGCCGCCCTTCCGGCACGATGGCGATCGCCTCGCGCATAATGCGCGCGGTTTGCCAGTCGGTGATGGTTTTGCCATCAAAAGTGATGGCACCCGAGGTGGCGCGTGGCTCACCGCACAGCGTGCCGAGTAGCGTAGTTTTACCCGCGCCGTTGGCACCGATCAGGGTGACAATCTCCCCCTGGTTGATATACAGGCTGACGTTATGCAGCGCCTGAATTTTGCCGTAATGCGCGCTGACGTTTTCAATGGTTAACATCGGGTTGGCCATATTACGCCTCTCCTAAATAGGCACGGATCACGTCCGGATTGTTACGAATCTCTTCCGGCGTGCCATTGGCCAGCGGCGTTCCCTGATTGACCACGTAGATGCGATCAGAAATACCCATCACCAGCTTCATATCATGTTCGATCAACAGCACCGACACCTTATGGGTGCCGCGCAGTTCAGCGATCAGCTCATCCAGTTCGTGCGTCTCTTTCGGGTTAAGACCGGCGGCAGGCTCATCCAGCATCAGGATTTCCGGACGCGTCACCATACAGCGCGCAATCTCCAGACGACGCTGCTGACCATAAGCCAGGTTACCCGCCTGGCGGTTCGCCAGTTCAAGCAGACCAATACGCTCCAGCCAGGTGGCGGCACGGTCCAGCGCTTCGCTTTCCCCTTTGCGGAATGCCGGGGTTTTAAACAACCCGGAGAACACGCCGCTTTTCAGATGCTGATGTTGCGCCACCAGCAGGTTTTCAATCACCGTCATCTCACGGAACAGACGCACGTGCTGGAAGGTACGCACAATGCCCATTCGCGCGATTTTCTGCCCCGGTAATCCTGCCAGATTCTGATCACGCAGTTTGATGCTGCCGCCCGTTGGCTTATAGAAACCGGTCAGACAGTTGAACACCGTGGTTTTACCGGCACCATTCGGGCCGATCAGCGACACGATTTCCTGCTCACGCAGTTCCAGCGCCACGTTGTTCACCGCTAGCAGGCCACCAAAGCGCATCATCAGGCCTTCTACCGCTAATAAAGGCTGACTCATGCCTGCTCTCCTGCTTTACCCTGTTTCAGTTTCAGATGCGGACGTTTCATCGGCAGCAGACCCTGCGGTCGCCAAATCATCATCAGCACCATTAAGCCGCCCAGCACCAGCATGCTGTATTCATTCAGATCGCGCATCAGTTCACGCGATACCACCAGCAGCACCGCCGCCAGGATCACCGCAAACTGCGATCCCATACCGCCCAGCACCACAATCGCCAGTACAAACGCTGACTCGACAAAGGTGAAGGACTCCGGGCTGACAAAGCCCTGGCGTGCGGCGAACAACGTACCGGCAAACCCGGCGAAGGCGGCACTGATGGTGAACGCCGTCAGCTTGATGCGCGTCGGGCTAAGGCCGAGTGAACGACAGGCGATTTCATCCTCGCGCAGCGCTTCCCAGGCACGTCCCAGCGGCATGCGCAGCAGACGGTTGATGATAATCAGTGTCAGCACCACCAGCAGCAGCGCGACCAGATAGAGGAAAATAACGCGGTCATTCGGGTCGTATTTCAGACCAAACACCTCATGGAAGGTGCCCCAGCCGCCTTCGCTGACCTTGCGGCCAAACTCCAGACCAAAGAAGGTCGGTTTCGGGATCTGCGCGATGCCGTTCGGACCACCGGTAATGGCGGTGTTATTCAGCAGCAGGATACGCACAATCTCACCAAAGCCGAGGGTGACGATCGCCAGGTAATCACCGCGCAGACGCAGCACCGGGAAGCCGAGCAGCAAACCAAACGCACCAGCCACCAGCCCCGCCAGCGGCAGGCTCTGCCAGAAGCCAAAACCGTAGTAGTGATTGAGCAAGGCGAAGGTGTAAGCACCGATGGCATAGAAACCGCCATAGCCCAGTACCAGCAAACCAGACAGCCCCACCACCACGTTAAGGCCCAGACCCAGCATCACGTAGATCAGCGTCAGGGTGGCGATATCCACGCTACCGCGCGACACCAGGAACGGCCAGACCACCGCCGCAACGATAAACAGCACCATCACCAGCTTCTGCTTCGGCGTCGAACCATCAAAGCCCGGCAGCACCAGCCCGTTTCCGCCACGTTTCAACACGCCCTGGAATAACGGACGCAGCAGCTGGAACAAAAACACCACGCCGCAACCGACAAAAATCCAGTGCCAGCGCACCGTTCCGGCGTTTGACACCACCAGTTTGGTGCCATCAAGATCAAGGCGCATGCCCATAAAAAAGGTGGCAAGCACCAGCAACATCACCGTAGAGATAACGGCATTAACCAGACCGAGGCGCTTCATACTTTTTCCACCTCCGGACGGCCAAGGATACCGGTCGGCATCACCAGCAGCACCACAATCAGCAGCGCAAAGGAAACCACATCTTTATATTCAGTGGAGAGATAAGCCGACGTCAGCGCTTCGGCAATACCCAGCACCAGGCCGCCAATCATCGCCCCCGGAATGCTGCCAATGCCACCCAGCACGGCGGCGGTAAAGGCTTTCATGCCCGCCATAAAACCGATAAACGGGTTGATGGAGCCGTAGAACTGCCCCAGCAACACCCCGGCGACAGCTGCCATCGCCGCGCCAATCACAAAGGTCAGCGAAATCACGCGGTCGGTGTTGATACCCAGCAGGCTGGCCATTTTCAGGTCTTCAGCGCAGGCACGGCAGGCGCGGCCCATGCGCGAATAACGGATAAAAATCGTCAGTGCCAGCATGGCGATAAAGGTCACTACCCAGATCATCAGCTGCATGGTGGAGAGCGTGGCGGCAAAGCCGTTGCTTTCGCCCAGCGTCCATTGGCCGGTGATCAGGCTCGGTAACGCGAGATCGCGCGAGCCTTGCGTCAGGCTGACGTAGTTTTGCAGGAAGATCGACATACCGATGGCGGAGATCAGCGCTATCAGGCGCTTCGAGGAACGTACCGGCTTATAAGCCACGCGTTCGATGCTCCAGCCGTAGGCGCTGGAGATGATGATCGCCATGACAAACCCGGCGGCAATCATCAGCCAGGTGGTGTCGATGCCCATCATCATCAGCGCGGCAATCACGATAAAGGAGACGTAGCTACCGATCATGTACACCTCGCCGTGGGCGAAGTTAATCATGCCGATGATGCCATAAACCATGGTGTACCCGATGGCAATCAGCGCATAGGTGCTGCCCAGGGTCACTCCGTTGAACATCTGCTGGAGGAAATAGAGGAACTGCTCGGACATAACAAGTACCTTAGAAACACGTCCGTGATGGTAAATCGTTACCGCGACTGGCGGTAAATTGACCGGATTTGATTAAGGGCGGCCTGAAGGCCGCCCTGATTTCGTGCTGGATGCAACGATTACTTGATCGCTGTAGATGAGCCGTCTTTGTGCCACTTGAAGATGCCGAATTCGAAGCCTTTCAGGTCACCTTTCTGATCCCAGCTCAGGTCGCCCATCACTGTCGGCACCGGTGCGCCTTCTTTCAGGTTCTTCGCAATGGCATCCGGCTCGTCGCTCTTGCTGCGCTCGATACCCGCCACCAGCGACTGAATCGCCGCATAGGTGGTCCAGACGAACGGACCGGTCGGATCTTTGCGGTTCGGTGCGGTGTTGGCTTTGATCGCATCAACAATGGCTTTGTTGCCCGGCAGCTGGTCATAACGCTTCGGCAGCGTCACGTACAGGCCTTCAGACGCATCACCCGCGATGTTAGACAGGGAAGCGTTGCCGACACCCTCTGGTCCCATAAAGCCCGCGTTCAGGCCTGCCGCTTTCGCCTGGCGCAGAATCTGGCCCAGCTCCGGGTAGTAACCACCGTAGTAAACGAAATCGACGTTATCTTTCTTCAGACGTGCAATCAGGGTAGAGAAATCTTTATCACCGGCGGTGATACCCTCGAACAGCACCACGTTGCCGCCTTTGGCTTTCAGGGTTTTCTGCACGGATTCCGCCAGGCCCTGGCCATACTGCTGCTTATCATGCACCACCGCGATACGTTTCGGTTTGATGGTGTCCAGGATGTAGTTTGCCGCTGTCGGGCCCTGATCGGAATCGAGGCCGGTGGTGCGCAGCACGTCAGCATAACCACGCGCCGTCAGTTCCGGTGCGGTGGCCGCCGGGGTGATCATCAGCACGCCTTCGTCATTGTAGATGTCAGACGCCGGCTGAGTTGAAGAGGAGCAGAGGTGGCCGATAACGTATTTGATGCCATCGTTAACCACTTTGTTAGCCACCGCGACCGCTTGTTTCGGGTCACAGGCATCATCATATTCCACGCCCACCAGCTTATCGCCGTTGACACCGCCTTTGGCGTTGATGTCCTTGATTGCCTGCGCTGCACCGGTAAATTGCATGTCACCGTACTGGGCTACCGGACCGGTTGCCGCACCAACGATGGCAATTTTGATGTCTTTCGCCAGCGCCGCGTGGCTCATCGCCAGCGCCACGCAGCCCGCCAATAATGCGCGTCCTTTACTCATTTTCATGCGAACTTCCCCATCTGTTGTGTCGTGTCTGTTGTGTGTTGGTTTATTTTCTGCCAGTGAAAGAGGAAAACTGATTCAGGAATAATGAGTTAGCGCACTTTTCTGGCATTTATAGGTAATAAGGCGTTATTTTTCAGGTTATTAAACAGGAACTTTCTTCTGTAAATCAACTGACATATTCAGTAATGCCCCGGTCAAACAGCAGAATCCTCTGGTTGTTATGGCCACATTTTAGCCACATCACCAGCGTATTATGCTGGCTTAATACACAACACTCGGACTGTTAAACCATAATACTGGCAAACTGGATGTTGTTTGACCTGTTTTTATCAAAAAAAAGTGACAGCGCTCTGACTGTCTAAATTCGCTACACTATGCCCTTTGCACTAGTACAGGTACGGGTAATGAAGCTCACTATTCAGCGCTTAACATCGTTGACGACACAGGATCGCATCGACCTGACCAAAGTCTGGCCTGAGTTCGACATTTCGCAACTGGAAGCTCAGCTCAGCGAAACGCAGCGTGTCTATGCCGCGCGTTTTAATGACCGCCTGCTGGCGGCACTGCAACTGACGATTCAGGGCACTCAGGGGAAAATTACGCATCTCAGCGTGCGTGAAGTCACGCGTCGCCGTGGGGTGGGGAAATATTTACTGGAAGAGACGCTGGCGCAGAACAGTTCGCTGGCGGATTGGTGGATTGCCGATGACGGCGAGGCTGATCAGGGCATACGCGCCGCGTTTATGCAGGCTTGTGGTTTTCGTGCACAGGTTGATGGCTGGATTCGATGAATTGCGGGCATAAAAAAGGCGACTCCGGGAGTCGCCTGTTTTTCTGAGCCTTATCAGGCTTCAATCGCCATACGCAGTTTCTTCATGGCGTTCTTTTCCAGCTGGCGCACACGCTCTGCGGAAACACCGTATTGGTCGGCCAGTTCCTGCAACGTGGTTTTGTTTTCTTCATCCAGCCAGCGCGCACGGATGATGTGCTGGCTACGCTCGTCCAGACCCTGCATCGCGTCGGTCAGTTTGTCGGCGGCGTGCGCATCCCAGTTATCCTCTTCGATGCCATCGGCAAAGTCAGAGGTTTTATCCTGCAGATACAGCACCGGAGCCATGGTTTTGCTTTCGCCACTTTCGTCGTCAGACGACATGTCGAAAGTCATGTCCTGCGCTGCCATGCGGGATTCCATTTCGCGCACGTCTTTGCTGCTCACGCCCAGCTCGCGCGCTACCATTTCCACTTCATCCTGGTTAAACCAGCCCAGACGCTGCTTGGTTTTACGCAGGTTAAAGAACAGCTTACGCTGTGCCTTGGTGGTAGCGACCTTCACGATACGCCAGTTACGCAGTACGTACTCGTGAATCTCAGCTTTAATCCAGTGCACGGCAAACGACACCAGACGCACACCCACTTCAGGATTGAAGCGGCGCACCGCCTTCATCAGGCCGATGTTGCCTTCCTGAATCAGGTCCGCCTGTGGCAAGCCGTAACCGGAATAGTTACGAGCGATATGAACAACAAAGCGCAGATGAGACAGGATCAGCGTCTTAGCTGCATCCAGATCGCCCTGGTAATGCAGCCGTTCAGCCAGCGCTTTTTCCTCTTCTGCCGACAGCATCGGCCAGACGTTGGCGGCCCGGATATACGATTCCAGGTTACCAAGAGGAGCAATAGCTAAAGTTTGCATTTCTTTGGTCATTCAAACCCTCACAAATTCAGTTGAATATTGCCGCACATTTCTTTGGGCAGACGATACAGTATGTCAACGTCACCCGAAATCCGAAAGCAATCTGTGCTACCCGAACTTAGAGATCAAAGTTATCCACAAGTTCCATAGTAACAGTGAATATTTTACACACAGATGACAGGAAGGGAAGCGGAGAAAAAATCCTCTGCGCCCGAGTGCCGGCAGCAGAGGACTATTATACCAAAAAAATGTGTCAGACGTTTACTGCGGCGTAAATCGGCGTAAATGTTGTACTGTCGCCAGCCAGGCGGCAATCCAGCCAATAATCGCGGCAATCAACAGCAGCAGCAGCCCTTCATCCCAGGAAAAACCTTCCAGAACAAAGGTGGTACCGAACACCGTCGCCACCTGCGCCACCACAGATTGCAGACGCAGCACCAGCACTTCAGACAAAATCAGCGACAACACCGCACCGCTGAAACCGAGCAAGGCACCGCCGTACAGGAACGGACGCAGAATAAAGCCATCGGTGGCACCGATCAGCTTCTGCACATTAATGGTATCGCGACGGGCAAAGATGCTGAGACGCACGCTGTTGCCAATCACCAGGAACACCGCAATCACCATCAACAGGCCGATCATCGAGGCAATTTGCCCAACCAGACCGGTCAGCGCTGCCAGACGGGCAAACCAGCTGTCATCCATCCGCACTTCATCCACGCCCTGCACTTTCGCTACGCGGTCGCGCAGATTCGCCATGGTATCCGAGTTCTGGAAATTCAGTTTCGGCGTGATGATCGCCACCGCAGGCAACGGATTCTGCTCCAGCATATCCATCGCACCACCAAAACCAGACCAGTTGCGGAACTCGTTGAGCGCCTCTTCACGCGTCAGATAATTGACGTTATCCACGCCGTCCAGCTGCTTAAGCTGTGCGGTGACGTTTTCTGCCGCAGTGTCATCCAGCGTTTTGGAGAGATAAACCGTCAGCTGCGGTGCCGGATACCACTGGGTCGCCGCCTGGCTGACGTTTTTCCACACCATATAGCAGACGCTCGGCAGCGTCAGCGAAATAGCAATAACCATCACCGTCAGCAGTGTCGCCAGCGGCTGACGCCACATATCAGACACCGTGCCGCGCAGCGCATAGCGCCACTGTTCCTGCCAACCGCCCTTCAGCGCTTTGCTTTTCGACGGTTGTTTCGCTTTTGGCGCAGGTGCGCGCTTATTGCGTTTATTGACCATCATGGCCTCCGTGCAGGCGTCCCTGATTAAGCGTCATCATGCGGTAGTTACGCCGGGCTATCAGCCCCATATCATGGGTCGCCATCAGCACCGTGACACCCACGCGATTGAACTCTTCAAACAGGCGCAAAATATCTTCAGACAAGGCTTCGTCGAGGTTACCGGTCGGTTCATCCGCCAGCAGCACGGCGGGCTTATTCACCACGGCACGGGCAATCCCGACGCGTTGCTGTTCACCGCCAGAGAGCTGAATCGGGAAACTTTTCGCTTTGTCGAGCAGGCCGACTTTATCCAGCGCCGCCGACACGCGACGACGAATGTCCTCACCGCTGGCACCCGAGATAATCAGCGGGATTGCCACGTTGTCATACACTGAACGGTCCATCAGCAGATGGTGATCCTGGAAGATCATACCAATCTGGCGACGTAAAAAGGGCACTTCGCTATTCCGCAGCCGGGTAATGTCGTGCCCGCTGAACCAGATCTGCCCGGCGCTCGGGCGCTCAATGCCACAAATCAGCTTCAGTAAGGTACTTTTCCCCGCGCCAGAGTGGCCGGTCAGAAACGCCATTTCGCCGGGGCGCAGATGGAAATCCACACCCTGGAGCGCCTGGCGTCCGCCCAGATATGCCTTACTGACCTCTTCAAAGCGAATCATCCCAATTAGTCCTCTCGGGCAAACAGTGCCTCAATAAAGTCTGCGGCCTTAAACGGCCGTAAATCCTCGATGCCTTCCCCGACACCGATATAACGAATCGGAATGCCAAACTGATCGGCAACCGAGAAGATCACACCGCCTTTCGCGGTGCCATCCAGTTTTGTCAGCGTGATGCCGGTCAGGCCCACCGCTTCATGGAACAGTTTGGCCTGGCTGATCGCGTTTTGCCCGGTGCTGGCATCAATCGTCAGCATCACTTCGTGCGGCGCATCTTCATCCAGCTTCTTCATCACACGGGTGATTTTCTTCAATTCTTCCATCAGGTGCGATTTGTTCTGCAGGCGGCCCGCCGTATCGGCAATCAGGACATCGACATGACGCGCTTTCGCCGCCTGAATAGCGTCAAAAATGACTGACGCGGAATCAGCACCGGTATGCTGCGCGATAACAGGAATGTTATTACGCTGGCCCCAAACCTGAAGCTGCTCAACCGCAGCGGCACGGAACGTATCACCCGCAGCCAGCATCACAGATTTGCCTTCGGCCTGATACTGGCGCGCCAGCTTACCGATAGTGGTGGTTTTACCGACGCCGTTGACACCCACCATCAGAATAACGAATGGCGTTTTGCCCGCGACATCCAGTGGCGCATCCACTTTATCGAGAATGCCGGCCATCTCTGCCTTCAACAAACCGTATAACGCTTCTGCATCACGCAGCTGCTTACGGTTCGCCTGCTGGGTCAGATTGGCGATAATGCGGCGCGTGGTTTCGACGCCAACGTCCGCAATCAGCAGCTGTTCTTCCAGCTCCTCAAACAGATCGTCATCGATTTTCTTGCCGCGGAACAGCCCGATAAATCCGGAACCAAGATTTTCACGGGTTTTTACCAGGCTGCGTTTCAGACGGGCAAAGAAGCCCTCTTTGGTTGGACGCTCCTGCTCCTGCGGAACAATCGGTGCGGCGGCCAGCGGCAGATCGCTGACGGTGTCCTCCGGTTCCTCTGTCTCAGGTGCAGTTTCAGCCAGTGCCAGCGCTTCCAGTTCTTCATCGCTCAGCGCAATGTCGTCCTCGTCCTGTGCCAGCTCTTCAATCTGAGGTTCTTCTTCAATCGGTGCGACCTCAGGCTGTACGCTCGCTTCCGGCAGAACCTCTTCTTCAACCGCAGTAATGGGTTCAGCGACAGGGGCTTCCTGTTGTTGTGCCACCTGCTCGGTGACGGCAACGGTTTCTTCAGCCTGCGCTTCGGCACGATCTAACGCGCTCTCTTCAACGGCTGGCTCCTGCGCCACTTCAGCAGGTTGCTGCTTCTCTTCCGCTGGCTGTTGCGCCTCTTCTTCTTTGCCAAAGCCTAGCCAGGAAAAAAAGCCGCGTTTTTTCTCTTTTGCCATTGTGTGACTACACTCCTCGATGGCTTATTCCCGGTAGCACGCTGTTCCCAGGGGATAAAAAATTCAATTTGAAGGCTTCAGCCGCGTAAAAATCAGTGAATTACGCGTGCCATACCAACTCACTAGTCTAACACTTTCCAGCCAGCGCACCACAGCACCCTTTTTTACGTTTCTTCTGCCTGCCACGCCCGTTAAACTACGCAACAAATTATGACGAGTTGTGAGCAAAATGAGTAAATCCCCCCGCAGCAGCGGCGCTGCTGGTCAGATCCGTATCATTGGCGGCCAATGGCGCGGTCGTAAATTGCCCGTTCCCGATAGCACGGGCCTGCGGCCGACCACCGATCGGGTGCGTGAAACCCTGTTTAACTGGCTGGCCCCGGATATCCAGCAGGCGCGCTGCCTGGATTGTTTTGCT
Organism: Pantoea cypripedii; assembly: GCF_011395035.1. Taxonomy (NCBI): domain Bacteria; kingdom Pseudomonadati; phylum Pseudomonadota; class Gammaproteobacteria; order Enterobacterales; family Erwiniaceae; genus Pantoea; species Pantoea cypripedii. The sequence continues at coordinate 262,072 of NZ_CP024768.1, read as the reverse complement.
GGCAGTGGCGCACTTGGCCTGGAAGCGCTGTCGCGTTTTGCCGCCTCCGCCACCCTGCTGGAGCTGGAGCGGCCGGTGGCGCAGCAACTGACGCAGAACCTGCAAACGCTGCGTGCCGGTAACGGCAAAGTGGTCCAAACCAATACGCTGCAATGGCTGAGCCAGCCGGGTGAGCCTTTTGATGTGGTGTTCGTCGATCCACCATTTCGTAAGGGGTTATTGCAGGAGACGCTGGCCCTGCTGGAGCAGAACGGCTGGCTGGCGGAAGATGCGCTAATCTATGTCGAAAGCGAAGTGGAACATGGCGCGTTACCGGTGCCTGCTAACTGGGATCTTTATCGCGAGAAAATTGCCGGACAGGTCGCTTATCGCTTATACCAACGCCAACAAGGAGATGCGTGATGTGGCTTAATCTGGGACGTTTATTGATGATCTGCGTCTGGGCGTTTTTACTGTTAAATCTGGTGCATCCGTTTCCCGTGCCGCTGCGCTATTTTGTGCATGTCGCGCTGTTCTTTATGGTCATCATGCATGGGTTGCAGCTGGTATTGCTGCGCGCCACGCAGCCGAAAGAAGCGCCAAAGCTGGGGCGAGCCACACAATGGAAAATATTCTTTTTCGGCGTGTTTGAGTTGCTGGCGTGGCAGAAAAAGCATTACCCGAAGATGTAACCTGGTTCAGGTGCGCATAAATGCGCACCCTACATCGTAGGGTCGGTATTCATGCCGACCGTGCCAATAACCGCACAGCCATAATTATTGCACCGGGGTAAAACTCACAAACCGGCTGCCCTGCATTTTCAGTTCGCCCTTCACGCCTTTATCCATCTGATGATAATCGCCGGCATTAATGATCAACCTGAAATCCCCTGCGCCATTCAGAGGATGGAACCAGGCTTCATAACGCATATCTTCCCCGGCAATCACTTCACGCTGACGCGAGCGACGGTTCGGTGACGGATACTCACGCTTGGTTTTAACCTCGACACTCAGGGAGCGGATCGGGGAAACATCGTTTACCGCGGTTTCGCGGCGCTGTTTGATAAACTGACGGGTCGCCAAAACGGCAATAATCGCCAGAACGATAAAAAAGAGTAGCGGTGGTTTGCTCATGTTTTCGCTCGTGCTTTGCGTTAGTGTCGGAAAGGTAAAGACGACAAAGCATACAACCAGAGTTGCCCGATTGTCACATTCATCGCCGGTAACATACACTGGGTTGGCGATTTTGGGAAAATTCATCAGACTGGCGGACAACACGTCCAGAAAAAGGGAGAAAACATGCTTTGGTCTTTCCTTGCCGTACTTTTTTCCGGTTGGCTCTATGTCGATGCGACATACCGCGGCCCCCAGTGGCAGCGCTGGTTATTTAAACCCGTCACCCTGCTGCTGCTGTTAGCCTGGGCCTGGCAAGCACCCACCTTCAACACCACCGACTATCTGATTGTGGCCGGCCTGGTCGCCACGCTACTTGGCGATGCTCTGACGCTATTGCCACGCCAGCAGATGCTGTATGCCCTCGGGGCGTTCTTTCTTTCGCATCTGCTGTACACCATCAGCTTCGCCGCGCATATGACGGTGAGTTTCTTCTGGCCGATTCCACTCACGCTATTGATCATCGGCGTGCTGTTGATTGGCATCATCTGGTCGAAACTGGAGGAACTGCGCTGGCCGGTATGCACCTTTATCGGCATGACGCTGGTGATGAACTGGATGGCCGCCGAGAACTACTTCTTCCGTCCGACCGATTACAGCTTCTCGCTGCTGGTCGGTGCCGGGCTGTTGCTGCTGGCAAATATCGTCTGGTTTATCACGCATTACCGCCGCCGGGTCAGCGCCGACAGCGCTCTCGTCGCAGCCTGCTACTTCGCCGGTCACTTTATGATTGTGCGCTCTTTGTGGCTCAACTGAAGAAAAAGTAACCTTAACGCTTGACTCTGGAGTCCACTCCAGAGTGTAGCATCAGGGGATGGGCTAATGCCCGCCCCTGAATCCGGAGGTTACATGCATCAACATTCTCACCCCTGCCGTTGTGGTAAAAGCCATAGCAAACCGCAGCCGCTGTGCAGCATCAGCAGCGCACGCCCGGTGACATTACAGATTTCCGCTGCCCAGCCGGTGACGCCGGAAAGCAGCTGCGACTGCTGCGACAGTGGCAGCCCCGGCGGTGGCGAAGCCGACGAAGAGAGCGACAGGCCCGGCCCCGGTACGCAACAATTCCGCTGGCAAATTGCTGGCATGGATTGCCCGAGCTGCGCCCGCAAAATCGAAAACGCGGTGCAAAAATTACCGCAGGTGCACAGCGCCCGTGTGATCTTTGCCAGCGAAAAACTGGTCGTCGACGCAGAAAATGATATCCGTCCGGCCATTGAGCAGGCAGTAAAAAACGCCGGTTTTAGCCTGATCTCCTCCGATCCACAGATTCAGCCCAGCCGTTTACGGGAAAATGCCGGTTTGCTGCTGCTGGGCGTGTTGATGCTCGCCAGCTGGCTGCTAAGCCAGGTCTCCCCCATCTGGGGCGATCGTCTGTTTATTGCCACCACTCTGGTCGGCTTGCTGCCGGTCGCGCGCAGTGCCTGGCGTTTGCTGCGCAGCGGCTCACCCTTCAGTATCGAAACCCTGATGACGCTGGCTGCCGCCGGTGCCCTGGTGATTGGCGCACACGCCGAAGCGGCGATGGTGCTGCTGCTGTTCCAGCTGGGGGAACGACTGGAAGCCTATGCTGCCACCCGTGCTCGCCGTGGCGTGACCGCGCTGATGGCGCTGCGTCCCGATACAGCCATCCGCGTGCGTGGCGCGCAGCGCCAGCAGGTCGCGCTGGCAGATTTGCAGCCGGGTGATGTGATTGAGGTTGCCGCCGGTGGCCGTTTACCGGCCGATGGTGAGTTGCTTGACCAAAGTGCCAGCTTTGACGAGAGCGCCCTCACCGGTGAATCGGTACCCGTAGCACGTCAGCCCGGCGAAACGGTGATGGCCGGTGCCACCAGCGTTGATCGACTGGTGATGCTGAAGGTGCTCTCAGAGCCAGGTCACAGCGCCATTGACCGCATCCTGCAACTGATCGAAGAAGCGGAAAGCCATCGCGCGCCGGTTGAACGTTTTATTGACCGCTTCAGCCGCCTCTACACCCCGGCAATTATGCTGCTGGCGTTGCTGGTGATGGTGCTGCCGCCGTTGCTGGCTGGCGCAGGCTGGCTGCCGTGGATCTATAAAGGGCTGACATTGCTGCTGATTGGTTGCCCCTGTGCGCTGGTGATCTCCACCCCGGCCGCCATCACCTCCGGCCTGGCTGCTGCTGCGCGTCAGGGCGCGTTGATTAAAGGCGGAGCTGCACTGGAACGACTGAGTCGCGTCAGGATGATGGCGTTCGATAAAACCGGCACGCTGACCGAAGGTAAGCCACAGGTGACCGACATCGTCGCTTTCGACAACGCGCAGACGGACTCGTTGCTGGCGCTGAGCGCTGCGGTTGAACAGGGTTCCAGCCATCCTCTGGCGCTGGCTATTGTGGCGGAATCGGTGCGTCGGCGGCTGCCCCTCCCCGCCGCCAGCAACCAGCAGACACTGGCAGGCAGCGGGATCCAGGCGAAGATTCACGGCCTCAGCTATCAGTTGCTGGCACCGCGCGAGGTGACAAACCTGGCTGAAGAACAACAGCAGGCCATCGCGCAGTATGAAGCGCAGGGTAAAACCGTGGTGCTCTTGTTACAGGATACACGCCCGCTGGGTCTGCTGGCGTTGCAGGATCGGCTGCGCGCCGAGGCGGTTACTGCCCTGAGCGCGCTACAAAAACTCGGTATCAGTAGCCTGATGCTGACCGGTGATAACCCGCGCGCCGCTGCGGCGATTGCCGCGGCGTTGCAGATTGATTATCGCGCCGGTCTGCTGCCTGCGGACAAAGTCACCGCCGTTCGTGAACTGGATAAACAACATCCGCTGGCAATGATTGGCGACGGTATCAACGATGCCCCGGCGATGAAAGCGGCCACGTTAGGCATTGCGATGGAAAGCGGTACCGATGTGGCGCTGGAAGCCGCCGACGCAGCCCTGACGCAAAACCGCCTGGCGATTCTGCCGCGCACCGTGGCGCTGGCTCGTCGCACGCGGCGCATTATCCGTCAGAATATCGCGCTGGCGCTGGGGCTGAAGGGATTGTTCCTGGTCACCACGCTGCTCGGCTTTACCGGTTTATGGCTGGCGGTGCTGGCGGATTCCGGTGCTACCGCGCTGGTCACCGCCAATGCGCTGCGGTTACTGCGTTCGCGTGACTAACAAGTGGATGCCTGATATCAGGCATCCGTTCCTTTCTGGATCAGGTACTGATACGGCAACGTTTCCGTTTGCTGCGCCAGCAGGGTATGTTCCATAAAACGGCAAAAGCCGGGAATATCACGCGTCGTGGCCGGATCGTCGGCAATAATCAGCAGGGTTTCACCGGCCTGCATCTGACGCACGGTTTTGCGCACCATCATCACCGGCTCCGGGCAACGCAGGCCAAGGGCATCGAGTGTGTGGTCCGGCGCGGGAAAAAGATCGCTCATGATTCTCTGTCTGCAAACAAGTAAGGCCGCTCATTCTAGCGCGCCCGATGACCAGCGCAAGACGATAACGGTTGCGTTAATATTAACCATTGCATAAATCGCACAACGCGATAAGATGCGGCCGGTTTTTTATTAACCATATTAAACGTCATACCCTAAATAATTCGAGTTGCAGCAAGGCGGCAAACTTGAGAATCCCCAGGAGCTTACATAAGTAAGTGACTGGGGTGAGCAAGTGAAGCCAACGCAGCGGCAACTTGAAGTATGACGGGTATGGAAATGGGTTCCCTCACCCCAGCACTAAAAAGGCTCAATATGATGATCGCTTTTTCTCCGCGTCAGCGCATGTTTGCGCTGTTCTGGCTGTCGCTATTTCATCTGCTGGTAATTACCTCCAGTAACTACCTGGTGCAGTTGCCGGTGGCTATTTTTGGTTTCAACACCACCTGGGGTGCCTTCAGCTTCCCGTTTATTTTCCTCGCCACCGATCTTACCGTGCGCATTTTCGGCGCGCCGCTGGCTCGTCGTATTATCCTGGCGGTAATGGTCCCGGCGCTGGTGATCTCTTATGTCGTCTCCTGCGTGTTTTATCAGGGCGAGTGGCAGGGGTGGGCAGCGCTGGAGCAGGTGAACCTGTTCGTGGCGCGCATCGCCAGCGCCAGCTTTATGGCCTACGCGCTGGGGCAGATTCTGGATGTGCACGTCTTTAACCGCCTGCGCCGTCTGCCACAATGGTGGATTGCGCCAGCCGCAGCGATGTTCCTGGGTAATATCAGCGATACGCTGGCCTTTTTCTTTATCGCTTTTTACAAAAGTCCGGACCCGTTTATGGCCCAGCACTGGGTGGAAATCGCACTAGTGGATTACAGCTTCAAAGTGCTGATCTGCATGATTTTCTTCCTGCCGGCCTATGGCGTGCTGCTTAACGCGGCGTTAAAGCGTCTGGCGGAACGTTCGGCCCAGCGTCAGCTCAATTTCGGTTAATTGCACGTAGTACGATCCTCTGCTGCCCGCTAAGATTTCCTGACAAACCGGCGGTTGCTTTTAGCCGCCGATTTCGATTTGATAACATCCGACTGGAATCTTGTGAAAGGGATAGGAATGCGTAACTTAGTGAAATATGCGGGCATTGGCCTGCTGGTGCTTGGCCTCGCGGCCTGTGACCAGAAGAAAGATGACGCAGCAGCGGCTGACAATGGCGCCAGCGCCAGCCAGTCAAGCCAAACGGTTAATCTGCTGGATGGCAAACTGAGCTTTGCCCTGCCAGCGGGCATGTCTGATAAGAGCGGTAAACTCGGCTCAGAATCAGCCAATATGCACGTATATGCCGATCAGACCGGCGCTCGCGCCATTATCGTGATTGCCGGTGACCCGACCACCGAAGCACTGGATACGCTGTCACAGCGTCTGGAGCAGCAACAGCGCAGCCGCGACCCGCAGTTGCAGGTGGTGTCTGATAAAGCCGTGACGCTGAGCGGACAGCCAGCTCAGCAGCTGGATACGGTGATTTCTGCTAATCACCAGACCTCCTGGTCGTCGGTGATTATGGCGAAAGTGGATGACAAATTGCTGACCATCCAAATCACCCTGCCTGCGGATAACCAGCAGCAGGCGCAAAGCGATGCAGACAGCATCGTGAAAAGCATCACGCTGAAATAATCCACCGTTATTTGCCAGGTCGGCATAAATGCCGACCCTACGTTCTGCTGTAGGGTGCGAATTCATTCGCACCTGGCCCAGTGCTACAACCTCACCGCCGAAATATGCCAGATCTCATCGGCATACTCCTGAATGGTTCGGTCCGCCGAGAAATACCCCATATTGGCGATATTCAGCGCCGCACGCCGTTGCCACTCGTCTGGGTGACGATAAAGCTTATCCACCTTGTCCTGGGTATCGACATAGCTGCGATAATCCGCCAGCAACTGGTAGTGATCGCCGAAGTTAACCAGCGCATCAAACAAATTGCGGTAGCGGCCCGGCTCCTGCGGGCTGAACAGGCCGCTGGCGATTTGCGTCAGCGCCTGATGCAGCTCGGCATCCTCTTCGTAATATTTACGCGGGTTATAACCATCACGGCGTAATTTCTCCACCTGCGGCGTGGTGTTGCCGAAGATAAAGATATTCTCCTCACCCACATGTTCCTGCATCTCGACGTTAGCGCCGTCCAGCGTACCGATGGTTAACGCCCCGTTTAGCGCGAATTTCATGTTACTGGTGCCGGAAGCTTCCGTGCCCGCCGTGGAGATCTGCTCGGAGAGATCCGCCGCCGGGATAATGATCTGCGCCAGGCTGACGCCATAGTTCGGAATAAACACCACTTTCAGCTTGTTCTTCACATCAGCATCGTTGTTGATCACCTTCGCCACATCGTTGATCAGATGGATGATGTGCTTCGCCATGTAATAGGCCGAAGCGGCTTTTCCGGCGAAGATATTGACGCGTGGTACCCATTCCGCCGTGGGATCGGCCTTGATGCGGTTATAGCGGGTGATGACGTGCAACACATTCAGTAGCTGACGTTTGTATTCATGGATACGCTTGATTTGCACATCAAACAGCGCGTGCGGGTCCAGCACGATATCGAGGTTTTTTGCCACCCAATCGGCAAGACGTTTTTTGTTGGCAAATTTGGCATCGGCGATCTGTTCGATAAACGCCGGGAAATCAATCTGGGGCGTGAGATCGCTGAGCTGGCTGAGATCGGTGCGCCAGGTACGGCCAATCGCCTCATCCAGCACCTCAGAAAGCGCCGGGTTGGCCAGCGCCAGCCAGCGACGCGGCGTGACGCCATTGGTTTTGTTACAGAACCGGCCTGGGAACAGGCGGGCAAAATCGGCAAACAGCGACTGCACCATCAGATTGGAATGCAGCTCAGAAACCCCGTTGACCTTGTGGCTCACCACCACCGCCAGCCATGCCATACGTATCTTACGACCATTGTTCTCATCAATGATCGAGATACGCGCCATCAGATCCCAGTCATCCGGGTAATACTCCTGAATGGTTTTCAGGAAGTAGTCATTGATTTCAAAGATGATGCTGAGGTGGCGTGGCAGGATCTTGCCGATCATATCCACCGGCCAGGTTTCCAGCGCTTCCGTCATCAGCGTGTGGTTGGTGTAGGAGAACACCTGGCAGGTCACTTCAAACGCATCATCCCAGGTAAATTTCTGTTCGTCGATCAACAGCCGCATCAGTTCGGGAATCGCCAGCACCGGGTGGGTGTCATTGAGATGAATCGCGATTTTATCCGCCAGATTGTCCCAGGTCTGGTGCATTTGCCAGTGACGATTAAGGATATCCTGCACCGTCGCGGAGACGAGGAAATACTCCTGGCGCAAACGCAGTTCCCGGCCAGAGTAGGTCGAGTCATCGGGATACAGTACCCGCGACACGTTCTCTGAGTGGTTTTTATCCTCCACCGCCGCGAAGTAATCCCCCTGGTTAAATTTACCAAGGTTGATCTCATTACTCGCCTGCGCGCCCCAGAGCCGCAGCGTGTTGGTGGCGTCGGTGTCGTAACCGGGAACGATCTGATCGTAGGCAATCGCCAGGATCTCTTCGGTTTCGATCCAGCGTATCCGGCTGCCTTCGTGTTGCAGGCGGCCGCCGAAACGCACTTTGTAGCGGGTATTAAAGCGCTGAAATTCCCACGGGTTACCGTATTCCAGCCAGTAATCCGGCGATTCACGCTGCTGCCCGTCAACAATATTCTGCTTAAACATACCGTAATCGTAACGGATGCCGTAACCCCGTCCCGGCAGGCCAAGCGTGGCGAGCGAGTCGAGGAAGCAGGCCGCCAGACGCCCGAGGCCGCCGTTACCCAGGCCAGGGTCGTTCTCTTCTTCCATCAGTTCGCTGAGATCCAGTCCCATCTCATCCAGCGCCTGGTTGAGATCGTCATAAATTCCCATCGCCAGCAATGCGTTGCCCAGCGTGCGTCCCATCAGGAACTCCATCGACAGGTAATAAACCTGGCGAACATCCTGCGACAGCTGCGCGCGGCTGGAACGCAACCAGCGTTCCACCATCCGATCGCGTACCGCCAGCAGCGCGGCGTTCAGCCATTCATGTTTATTGGCGATAGAAGGGTCTTTACCGATGGTGAACATCAGCTTATAGGCTATCGAGTGCTTCAGTGCATCAACCGTCAGGGTGGGTGAGGCATAGGTGAAAGGTGCGTTCATATCAAGTATCCCAATCTCTCATTACAGCAAACGTTGATAAAGATCGCGGTAGGCTTGTGCTGCCACCTGCCAACTAAAATCCATCCCCATCGCCTGACGCTGAACAAAGCGCCACAGGGAAGGACGGGACCACAGTACAAATGCGCGCCGGATCGCCCGTAACAGCGACCAGGCATTACTGTCTTCGAAGCTGAAACCACTGGCGATGCCATCGGCCAGGTTTTCCAGCGAACTGTCATTCACCGTATCTGCCAGCCCGCCAGTGCGTCGTACCAGGGGCAGCGTGCCGTATTTCAAACCATAAAGTTGTGTCAGACCGCACGGTTCGAACCGGCTTGGCACCAGAATCACATCCGCCCCGCCGACGATGCGATGCGAGAAAGCTTCATGGTAGCCAATCTGTACGCCGACACTGCCGGGATGCTCCGCCGCTGCCGCCAGAAACCCCTGCTGCAACTCCGCATCACCCTGACCGAGCAACACCAGCTGGCCGCCCTGCGCCAGTAAACCGGGCAATGCTTCCAGCACCAGATCCAGGCCTTTTTGCCGGGTTAAGCGACTGATGACGCAAAATACCGGCACTTTGTCATCCACCTTCAGCCCCATGGCAATTTGTAGCTGACGTTTGTTTTCGGCTTTGCTCTCCAGCGTGTCGCGGTTATAACGCGCGGTCAGCAACAGGTCATGTGCCGGGTCCCAAATCGCCGGATCGACGCCGTTAAGCACGCCGCTTAATCGCCCTTCACGCAGGCGCTGTGCCAGCAACGCTTCCATGCCGTAGCCAAACTCCGGCCGGGTGATCTCCAGAGCATAAGTCGGGCTAACGGCAGTAATATGATCGGCATAAAACAGTCCGGCCTTGAGGTAAGAAATCTGACCGTAAAACTCCAGCCCGTGCATAGTGAAAAATGCGCGTGGCAGCTGGATCTGTTCCAGATGATTTGCCGAGAACAGACCCTGATAAGCCAGGTTATGCACGGTAAATACTGACTTCGCCGGACGGCCGCGCGCTTCCAGATAGGCGCAGGTTAAGCCAGCATGCCAGTCATGCGCATGCACGATATCGGGTCGCCAGAAGGTATCCAGGCCACAGGCCAGTTCACAGCCCATCCAGCCGAGCAGCGCAAAACGCAGATAGTTATCGACATAGGCAAACTGTGATTCGTCGTGGTACGGACTTCCGGGACGTTCATACAATCCCGGCGCATCAATTAAATAAATGCCAACACCGTTGAAATGTCCAAAAAGTAAACGAACAAACCCGGCAAAGGTAGGCAGTTCCGCCACAATTTCCGTATCCGGAATCCCTTTACGCAGGTCAGGATACGCGGGAAGCAGTACCCGCGTATCCGTACCACCGGCAATCTGTGCCTGCGGTAATGCGCCGACAACATCAGCCAACCCGCCAGTCTTCAAAAGCGGGAAAAGTTCTGAACAGACATGTAAAACCTGCATCCTGGACCCCTTTTGTGTTATCGCTCGCGCTCCACGCGTCGATTGTCTGTGTGCTTTTTCGTTATCTGCCGACGGCACCCGCCAACCTGGCCAACATAGCGCGCGTCACCAGAACGATGCCCTCTTCTGAACGGTAAAATCGGCGGCTGTCTTCGTCCGGGTTTTCGCCAATCACAATGCCTTCCGGCAACACGCAGGCGCGATCAATCACGCAGCGGCGCAGACGGCAGGATCGGCCAACCACCACATCCGGCAGCAGAACCGAAGAATCGATATTGCAAAACGAATTGACGCGAACGCGCGGGAACAGCACCGAATTCACCACCACGGAACCGGAGATGATGCAACCTCCGGAGACCAGCGAGTTCATCGTCATACCGTGACTGCCCGAGCGGTCCTGAACAAACTTCGCCGGGGGTAACGGCTCCATGTGGGTGCGGATTGGCCAGGTATGGTCATACATGTCCAGTTCCGGTGTGACGGAGGCTAAATCCAGATTGGCACGCCAGTAGGCTTCGAGTGTCCCGACATCGCGCCAGTAGGGTTCGGCAGATTCGTCACTCTGCACGCAGGACAACGTGAAGGAGTGCGCGTAACCCTCGCCCCTGGCCACAATTTTCGGCAGCAAATCTTTACCGAAATCGTGATTGGACTCAGGTATCTGCGCGTCTTCTTCCAGCAGCTGGTAGAGATAATCCGCGTCAAACACATAAATCCCCATGCTGGCCAGTGCCTTGCTGTCATCGCCGGGCATTGACGGGGGAACGGGGGGTTTTTCCACAAAATCGACGACGTTGTTCTCGGCATCGACCGCCATCACGCCAAAAGCCGTGGCTTCCTCCAGCGGCACGGGCATGCAGGCGATGGTGCATTTCGCACCCCGATCCACATGATCCAGCAGCATGCGTGAGTAATCCATTTTGTAGATATGATCCCCGGCGAGGATCACGATGTACTGCGCGTCATAGCGGCGAATAATGTCGAGGTTTTGCGTGACCGCATCCGCCGTGCCGCGATACCAGTGTTCAGTGGATAAACGCTGTTGCGCGGGCAGCAGATCGACAAACTCATTCATCTCTTCGTTGAAAATCGACCAGCCACGCTGGATATGCTGCACCAGCGTATGTGACTGATATTGCGTAATCACGCCAATGCGCCGGATGCCAGAATTAAGGCAATTGGAAAGCGCAAAGTCGATGATGCGGAACTTCCCGCCAAAGTGCACCGCAGGTTTGGCGCGTTTGGCTGTCAGGTCCTTCAGGCGAGTACCACGGCCCCCGGCAAGGATCAGGGCCACCGTCTGTGTAGGGAGCTGGCGTGCCAGCATCAGATGATCTGTTCTATCTAAATTCACCATGTCTGACTCCTTATGATTGCTTTTGGAACACACACACACCGTGTGCGGGCCCGTGCCAGACAGTTGTCAAAATGGGGTTATCTTCCCCGGCGAATGGAGGAATGGCGCGCCACTCTCCGTCTGGTAAGGCGAGGTCACTCACCGTATCCGTGGCGTTAATTGTTATTAACCAGCGGCTGGAGAGCAGGATCTGCATTCTATGCGCCCCCTGTCCCCACTCTTGATCCTCCAGTGGCTTGCCGCTGGCATTGAACCACTGCACGTTGCCATCGCCTTCCTGCCACCAGCGATCCGCGGTCAGCGCGGGAATGCGCTGACGCAGATGGATTAACGCGGCAGTGAAGTCGATCAGTCCTGAATCATCCTGTTGCCAGTCCAGCCAGGCCAGCGGGTTGTCCTGACAATATGCATTGTTGTTGCCATGCTGGCTGTGACCACGTTCGTCACCGGCCAGCAGCATTGGCGTCCCCTGCGCCAGCAACAGCGTTGTCAGTAGCGCATGCACGCTGAGCCGCCGCCGCTCGACAATATCGAAACTGACATGCAGCCCTTCATGACCGTGGTTATTGCTGAAGTTGCTGTTGTTGCCGTCGCGATTGTCTTCGCCGTTAGCCTGATTGTGTTTATGGTTGAAACTCACCGCATCACGCAGCGTAAAGCCGTCGTGGGCAGTGATCAGATTGATACTGGCATGCGGCAGACGTGCCGCATGCTGGAAAACGTCGCTGGAGGCGGCAAAACGCCGGGCAAAATCACCGTTGTTCAGCTCACCGAGCAGCCAGTAGCGCCGTGCCGTATCACGAAAATGATCGTTCCACTCGGCAAACGCTGGCGGATAGTTGCCAACCTGATAACCGCCGGGACCGACATCCCAGGGCTCGGCAATCAGTTTAACTTTAGACAAAATCGGACAGGCTTTGATGGCCGCAAACAACGGCGCATCCTGGCGGAATTCCGGTGTGCGTCCCAGCACCGAGGCCAAATCAAAACGAAAGCCGTCAATGTGGCAGTCACGCACCCAATGGCGCAGCCCTTCCAGCACCCATTCCATCACCTGAACATCGCTGAGGTTGAGCGTGTTGCCACAGCCGGTCCAGTTCTGGTACTCGCCCTGCCCGTTAAGCCAGTAATAACTGGCATTGTCGATGCCACGCATCGACACCACCGGGCCGATTTCATCCAGCTCAGCAGTGTGGTTGAACACCACGTCGAGAATCACCTCGATACCCGCCGCATGCAGCCGTTTGACTGCCTGCTGAAACTCCTGCAACGGCGTCAGGCCATCTTCACCCGAGGCATAGCGCGGATCGACCGCCCACAGCGCCACCGGGTTATAGCCCCAGTAATTACTCAGCCCCAGCCGCAGCAGGCGCGGTTCACTGGCAAAGTGGGCAATCGGCAACAGTTCCAGCGCCGTGATACCGAGATGGCGCAGGTGCTTAACCATAACAGGATGCCCCAGTGCCGCATAAGTCCCGCGCAATCTTTCCGGAATTTCCGGATGTTGCCGGGTTAACCCGCGGACATGCGCCTCGTAAATCACCGTCTTACCCCACGGGGTCCGCAACGGCCGGTCATCATCCCAGTCAAAATCCTCGGCGATCACCAGCGATTTTGGCGCGATGGCGGCATTATCCTGCTTGTCCGGCGTGGTACTGCCGTTGAAAAAGCGCGGGTCGTCCGGCACATCACCGACCACCGCTCTGGCACAGGGATCCACCAGTAGCTTCGCCGGGTTAAAACGATGCCCCTGTGCGGGCGTCCAGGGACCGTGCACGCGATAGCCGTAACGCTGTCCCGGTTTTAGCCCGGGAAAATAGCCATGCCAGATATCGCCGCTGCGCTGCGGCAGTGGGAAGCGTCGTTCAACACCATGATGGTCGAACAGGCACAGCTCCACTTTTTCCGCATGGCGGGAAAACAGCGTGAAGTTGACGCCATGACCATCATAATTTGCGCCCAGCGGTGAGGGCTGCCCGCTTTCCAGCATTATTCTCCCTCCCGCACCAGCCAGACCGTCGCCAGCGGCGGCAGGGATAAACTCAGAGACTGCGTGCGTCCGTGACTCTGAATGTCGTCGGTATGCACCAGAGGATTACGCAGGTCGCTGCCGTGGTAGTCATGCTGATCGGTATTCAGCACTTCACGCCAGCTACCAGCCTGATTCACACCAAAGCGATAGTGGTGGCGAGCCACCGGAGTGAAGTTACTGACCACGATAACTTCATTACCCTCACGATCGCGCCGCGCAAAGGCAAAAACCGAGTTCTCATGATCGTCCACCACCAGCCATTCAAAGCCCTGCGCATCAAAATCGAGCTGATGCAGCGGCGTGTAGTGGCGATAGGTATGGTTGAGATCGCGTACCAGGCGCTGCACGCCGTGGTGCCAGTTATCCGCCCCTTCCAGCAGATGCCAGTCAAGGCTGGTGTCATGGTTCCACTCTTTGCCCTGGGCAAATTCACCGCCCATAAACAACAGCTTCTTACCGGGGAACGCCCACATCCAGCCGTAATAAGCACGCAGGTTGGCGAACTTCTGCCAGGGATCGCCCGGCATCCGATCCAGAATGGAACGTTTGCCATGCACCACTTCATCATGGGACAGCGGCAGCACGAAGTTTTCGGTGTAGTTGTACAGCATGCCGAAGGTCATCAGGTTGTGATGGTAACGTCGGTGGACCGGGTCATGCTTCATGTAATCCAGCGTGTCGTGCATCCAGCCCAGATTCCACTTGAACCAGAAGCCAAGGCCCCCTGCTTCCGGCGGCCTTGATACACCAGGGTAGTCGGTGGACTCTTCCGCCACCGTGATACTGCCGGGTGCCGCGCGCCCGAGGATACGGTTGGTGTAACGCAGGAAGGAGATGGCCTCAAGGTTATCGCGGCCACCGTATTGATTGGGGATCCACTCACCTTCAGCGCGGCTGTAATCGCGATAGATCATCGACGCCACCGCATCAACCCGCAGCCCGTCAATGCCAAAGCGTTCCAGCCAGTACAGCGCATTCCCGGACAGGAAATTGCTGACTTCACGGCGGCCAAAGTTGTAGATCAGGGTGTTCCAGTCCTGATGGTAGCCTTCACGCGGGTCGCTATGCTCGTAAAGTTCAGTGCCATCAAACTTCGCCAGACCGAAGTCATCGCTGGGGAAGTGACCTGGCACCCAGTCCAGCAGCACGTTGATGCCTGCCGCATGGGCGCTGGCAATAAACTGGCGGAACTCGTCACGCGTGCCGAAACGGCGGGTGGGCGCATACATGCCGAGTGGCTGATACCCCCAGCTGCCATCAAACGGATGTTCATTAATCGGTAGCAATTCAATATGGGTAAACCCCATCTCTTTGACATAAGGAATCAGCTGTTCCGACAACTCTTTGTAACTTAGCCAGAAGTTATTCTCGGTGTGTCGCCGCCAGGAACCGAGGTGAACTTCATAAATCGAAATCGGCGCGTCGAAACCATTCGCCGCTTTACGCTCCGGCGTCATCTCGGTTTTCGGCGGCAGACCACAGATCATCGATGCCGTCTGCGGGCGCATCTGCGCCTCAAAGGCAAAGGGATCGGCTTTGATACGCATCTGGCCATACGCATCGATGATCTCGAATTTATACAGCTGGCCGTTAAACGCCCCCGGTACAAACAGCTCCCAGATGCCCAGTTCGCGCCGGAAACGCATCGGATGGCGACGGCCATCCCAGAAGTTAAATTCACCGACCACCGAGACGCGCCGGGCATTCGGTGCCCAGACGGAAAAACGCGTACCGCTGACGTCATCAATGGTGGTGCCATGCGCACCGAGGGTTTCGTAAGGACGTAGATGGGTGCCTTCCGCCAGTAGCCAGGCATCCATCTCTTCCAGCAGCGGACCAAAGCGATAGGCATCATCGATCAGATTCTGCTGACCATGCCAGTTCACCGCCAGCTGATAGCGAAACAGATTTTTACGGCGCGGGATCACACCACAAAAGAAACCACGTGAGTCGAGACATTCAAGCTGGGCGCATTTACGTCCGGTGTTGGTTTCAATCACCCACACCTCTGACGCATCAGGCAGTAAAGCCCGCACCTCCAGACCTTCTGCGGTCTGGTGCATCCCCAGCAGAGAAAACGGATCGGAATAATTGCCCGCAAACAGGGCATTGATCGCCTGGCGATCGGGAAGCTCTGACATGATTTCTTCCTGTGACATTTGGCAGGCGAACTGCGTCAGACGTTAAGCCTTATCAGATGCGCTGCTCATCATTGAGCCATGAGTACAGAGCAAGGAAGGTGACCGTCCGTGGAAAAAATCTTTGCTATGTACAACAACCATTCAGTACGGAAAGCAAAACAACCAACTACCGGCACATCATTGTTAAATCATAGCTTGGGGCTGGCAGAAGCCAGGGGGGATCGCAAAAAATTATTTTCGGGTGAGCAAAAAGGGGAAGCCGATCACTTGTCAGGCGTAATTTAGGTTAAGTGTTGCAGCCTGAAATGCAAAAAAAGGCCGGGAAACCCCGGCCGACATGTATCGCGTTACGCTTAGTCCACCAGCAGACGCAACATACGGCGCAGCGGTTCCGCCGCGCCCCACAACAGCTGGTCACCGACGGTGAAAGCCGAGAGGTATTCCGGCCCCATATTCAGTTTACGCAGACGACCTACCGGAGTTGCCAGGGTGCCGGTGACTGCCGCCGGGGTCAGTTCACGCATGGTGATGTCACGATCGTTCGGCACCACTTTCACCCATTCATTGTGCGCAGCCAGCAGCTGTTCAATTTCAGCCAGCGGCACATCTTTTTTCAGTTTCAGGGTAAATGCCTGGCTGTGGCAGCGCAGTGCACCCACGCGCACGCACAGGCCATCCACCGGGATCACTTTCTGGCTGCCGAGGATTTTGTTGGTCTCAGCCTGGCCTTTCCACTCTTCGCGGCTCTGGCCGTTTTCCAGCTGTTTGTCGATCCACGGGATCAGGCTGCCCGCCAGCGGTACGCCGAAATTATCGGTCGGCAGGGTGCCGGAACGGGTGAAATCGGTCACGCTACGCTCGATTTCGAGGATAGCTGAGGCCGGGTTCTGCAATGATTTCGCCACGTGATCGTGCAGCATGCCCATCTGAGTCAGCAGTTCACGCATATGACGCGCACCGCCGCCAGAAGCCGCCTGGTAAGTCGCCACTGAAGCCCACTCCACCAGGTCATTAGCGAACAGGCCGCCGAGAGACATCAGCATCAGGCTTACGGTGCAGTTACCGCCAACAAAGGTTTTGATACCGCTGTCGAGGCCCTGGCGAATCACCTGATGGTTGACCGGATCGAGAATAATGATGGCGTCATCTTTCATGCGCAGCGTAGAAGCGGCGTCAATCCAGTAACCCTGCCAGCCGCTGGCACGCAGCTTCGGATAGACTTCACTGGTATAATCGCCACCCTGGCAGGTGATAATAATATCGAGCGCCTTCAGCGCATCAATATCAAAAGCATCCTGCAACGCACCGGTCGACTTACTACCGAAGGTCGGTGCCGCCTGGCCAAGTTGCGAAGTGGAGAAGAAGACCGGATTGATCACATCAAAATCACGTTCTTCGCTCATGCGGGACATCAGCACGGAGCCGACCATACCACGCCAACCAATAAAACCTACATTCTTCATTTTCTGTCCGTCTCAGGCGCTTCTTCAGAGGCCCTGTCTGGTGCGAGGGAAAAAACCAGCCGGATTAACCTGCTGGTCTGCGTAATAATCAGGTTTACCTATGACCCCCAACTCTACAAAATGCTGCATTTCTGGCAAGTGAATTAATTCGATTGCGCTAACTTTTTCAGCAGCGCAACTAATAACACCCTAAAGGGATGGGTAAACACCGATGACTGAAATGATTTCCGCCACCATATTATTGCTGCTGATTATGGACCCGCTGGGTAACCTGCCGATATTTATGTCGGTTCTGAAGCACCTGGAACCCAAACGGCGGCGGGTGGTGCTGATTCGCGAGATGCTGATTGCGCTGGCTCTGATGCTGCTGTTTTTATTCGCCGGTGAGCGCATTTTGCTATTTCTCAATCTGCGCACGGAAACGGTCTCGATTTCCGGCGGCATCATTTTGTTTCTGATCGCCATTCGCATGATTTTCCCCTCTGCCGAGAACAGCAGTACCGGTTTGCCCGCCGGAGAGGAGCCGTTTCTGGTGCCGCTGGCAATTCCGCTGGTTGCCGGGCCGTCGCTGCTGGCGACGCTGATGCTGCTATCGCATCAATATCCTAACCAAATGCTGCATCTGGTCGGGGCGCTGATGATTGCCTGGGGCGTCACGGTGGTGATTTTGCTGCTGTCCGGATTGTTTCTGCGCCTGCTGGGCGATAAAGGCGTGAATGCGCTGGAACGATTGATGGGGTTGATTCTGATTATGCTGGCGACGCAGATGTTTCTGGATGGGATCCGTGCCTATCTCAAACTGTAACGCGACTTACCCGTAGCGGCGCGATTTATCGCGCAAATTCTGACAGGGAGCGGTGCCGCTGCCAGGAAAAAACGCGCGATAAATCGCGCCGCTACGGGTGCAGGTCTTTATTTTTTCTTAATCGGTTTGCCTGACCAGTAACCGGCCAGCAGCGAACCCGACAGATTGTGCCACACCGAGAACAATGCGCCAGGCAGCGCGGCCAGCGGCGAGAAGTAGATTTTGCCCAGCGTCGCCGCCAGACCGGAGTTTTGCATCCCTACTTCCAGCGCCAGGGTACGGCAGGTGGATTCGTCGAAGCCGAACAGCTTGCCCCCCCAGTACCCCCCCAGCAGGCCAATAGCGTTGTGCATAATCACCGCGGCAATCACCACCAGACCCACTGAGCCGATAAAGCCCTGGCTGCCCGCCACCACCGCGCTGATAATCAGCAGAATGCAAAGCATGGAGAACGCCGGCAGATAAGGTTCGACACGGCGCACAACGCTATTCATCGAGTGATGGATAATCAGGCCCAGCCCAATCGGGATCACCACGATTTTGACGATGCTAAGCAGCATGCCAACCACATCCACCTGGATATGGGTATCGACATAGAAACGCGTCAGCAGCGGTGTGGCAAAGACGCCCACCAGCGCCGAGACGGAGGAGATGGTTACCGACAAGGCCACATCGCCCTTCGCCAGGTAAATCATCACATTAGAAGCAGTACCACTGGCGACGCTGCCCACCAGAATCATGCCCGCAGCCAGGTCCGGCGGCATCTGGAATAACTTTGCCAGACCCCAGGCGGCCAGTGGCATCACCAGATAATGCAGGAAAGTCCCGGCAATAACCGGAGCCGGACGCACCAGCACACGTTTGAAATCATCGATATTAAGCGTCACGCCCATGCCAAACATAATCAGCATCAGCAGATACGTCACCCACGGGCCAATGCCAAGGAAGGTAGACGGTGAATAGTAGGCCGCGACGGAGAGCAGCACAGCCCAAAGCGGGAACAGGCGGGTAATTTTGCCAAGCATGGACGAACTTCCTTATGCAGGTTTTATTATGTCATTACGGAGTGTTGCCACAGAAAAAGCGTCGTGCAGGAAACGGCTGTCACGACGGACGCGGGATCATAACATTTCGTTATCGTGACGTAAGGCCGGATGTGAAGATGCAGGGAAAATGCGGATCGGCTGCTACCGATCCGTAGAAATTAGCCAAAATTACTCTGCTTTTTCCAGTAAAAGGCGGTAGATCGCACCGCCAATTGCGGCACCGATGATGGGCATCAGCCAGAACATCCACAACTGCGACAGCGCCCAACCGCCCTGGAACAGTGCCACGCCGGTGCTACGCGCCGGATTTACCGAGGTGTTGGTCACCGGGATGCTGACCAGATGAATCAACGTCAACGCCAGGCCAATGGCAATCGGCGCAAAGCCTGCCGGAGCGCGTTTGTCTGTGGCTCCCATGATAACGATCAGAAATACCGCGCTGAGTACCGTTTCACTGATCATACCGGACATCAGGCTAAAGCCGCCGGGCGAATGTTCACCATAACCATTGGCAGCAAAACCGCTGGCCGCAGCATCAAAACCCGCTTTGCCACTGGCGATCAGATACAAGACCGCCGCCGCGGCTATCGCTCCCAGGAGTTGTGAAACGATATAAGGGACTACGCGTGTAGCAGGAAAACGCCCGCCAATCATTAATCCAACGGTAACAGCCGGGTTAAAATGACCGCCCGAAATATGTCCGACCGCAAACGCCATGACCAATACGGTCAAACCGAAGGCCAGTGCCACACCGGCAAAACCAATTCCCAGTTGCGGAAACGCAGCGGCCAGCACCGCACTGCCACACCCACCTAACACCAGAACAAAAGTACCGAAGAACTCTGCAATGAACTTTTGCATAACTATTCCCTCAATAAAATTGATGATTTAGCAGCAGAATTGTCATTCGCGATAGCTGAAGCGCAACCGCACAAACTGAGCGTAGTGGGCTTTTTAGACAATTCCAGCGCAGAACAACGGGTTGCGATGCGGGTGATAAGCAGAGATAAGAAAATTCTGGTGCGGATTATGCTGTAACTTTTTGCTTAATTAACTGTTTAGGCATATTTACCAATAAAAAAGCCGGACCCTGTCCGGCTTGATATCGGGCTTAAAATTTTTTTTAACAACCAAACAGATTCATATGCAGCGTGCGCACCACTTCTTCCGCATCGCCACCCGGTACCAGGAAGCACAGGTTATAGCTGCTGGCTCCGTAGCAAATCATACGCAGATTAAACGGCTCCAGAACACCAAACACCTCTTTGCCAACGCCACAGGCTTTCGACAGGTTGTTACCGATAATCGCCACCAGCGCCAGATTCTCTTCCACTTCCACGCGGCACAGGGAGGAGAGTTCGGTCAGCAGCGCCTGAGTCAGCAGGCTGTCGCCGGTTGAGGTGGAACCGGTGGTGTCCAGCGTCAACGCCACGCTCACTTCGGAGGTGGTAATCAGATCAACGGAGATACTGTGGCGCGCCAGAATGGCGAACACTTCCGCAAGGAAACCACGCGCATGCAGCATGTTCAGGCTGTGCAGCGTCAGCAGGGTTTGCTTACGACGCAGCGCCAGCGCGCGGAACAGCGGCGGGTTTTGCGTCTCGTTGCAGACGCGTGTGCCCCCAGCGGCCGGATCCTTACTGGAGCCGACGAACACCGGGATATCACTGCGCACGGCAGGCAGCAGCGTCGCCGGATGCAGCACTTTGGCACCAAAGGTGGCCATTTCCGCCGCCTCTTCGAAAGTGATTTCATCGATGCGTTTCGCCGCAGGTACCACACGCGGGTCGGTGGTGTAGATGCCCGGCACGTCAGTCCAGATATCAATACGTGCCGCCTGCAAAGCTTCACCCAGCAGTGCCGCAGTATAGTCGCTGCCGCCACGACCCAGCGTAGTGGTGCGGCCTTTGCTTTCGCTGCCAATAAAGCCCTGCGTGATCACCAGCGCCTGCGCGGTGCGCGGTTGCAGCAGTGCGGCAGATTGTTCTTTCAGTGCCGAGACGTCTGGCTCAGCACGACCAAAACGGTCACTGGTACGCATCACTTTACGCACATCAAACCATTCGGCATTCACCTTGCGCTCACGCAGAATTTCCACGAACAGCAGCGTCGACATCAGTTCGCCGTGGCTGACCAGTTCATCGGTGAGGGCATTCGAGGTTGCCAGTGCTGCCGCTTCGGACAGCATGGTGATGTTTTCCAGCATGCGATCAATCTCTTCGCGGATCACATCCGGCGCTTGCAGACAATCGATGATGGCGTATTGAATACAGCGAATTTCATCCAGCAGGGTCGCGCGTTGCGCCTGTTCCTGGCCTTCAGCAAGGGATACCAGCAGATTGGTGACACCGGCAGAGGCGGAAAGGACCACCAGGCGGGTGTTAGCATCGGACAGCACCACATCGGCGCTACGATTCATAGCAGCAAAATCGGCAACGCTGGTGCCGCCAAATTTCGCCACGATCAGAGTTTGAGACATGTAACGAACCTCGTGTCAGGTTATCTTTCTCCCGCTTTATTGGGACGGAAGACATTCTATCAGCCTTGGCACAAGAGAAGAGCAGAAATGGGCAGACAAGATCATGAGACGAGTCACCCAGAAGCGCTTCACCTTGCGAAACGTCCGACTGTGGACGCTTCTGGTGACAACCCAGAGGATTCAGCCCCTGCAGCCGACAGCACAACACACCGCGTGTTGCCCCACCTCGGCGTCGCACCCCCTGATGTGTTTTCCCCGGATACGGTTCCTCCAACACACTGCCTGGGCGACGCGCCTCTTCTGGCTTACGCCCTGGGGCGTAAGTAGCGCGCACATAAATATCGGTTAATTGTTCCGCTGTCAACGCCTGATGTTTGAGGATTTTTCACTTTCGCTGCACGCAGTGAGCATCGCAGAACAAACAGCAGGCTAAACTCACGCCTAAAGTAGTGGCTGGTTGCCCACAACCCGCCCTTTTGCTGATGCGGCACAGGGTATCTGTGGCGGATTTTCCTGAAAATGCGTAAGAACAATCGCAGCAACCGCCGCCGCTCCCCTCAGTCAGCGGCTGACGGGGGGCACAATTTTTTTCCTTTCAGTAGCAACTGTGGTCATACTGAAACCCGTTGCGGCCGCTTCAACCGCCGCCAGAATGCTAAGCAAGCCGGGCCAGCTGGATGCGCCCGGATGGAATGACAGTTCTTTTTATTTCAACAAGAGTGTTGCCATGAAAAATATCAATCCGACACAAACCGCTGCCTGGAAAGCGCTGCAGCAGCATTTTGACCAGATGAAATCGGTGCAGATCGCCGACCTGTTCGCTCAGGATGCCGATCGTTTTGCGAAATTCTCTGCCACCTTCGACGATCAGATGCTGGTCGATTTCTCAAAAAACCGTATTACCCAGGAAACCCTCGACAAACTTCAGGCGCTGGCCAAAGAGACCGATCTGGCGGGAGCCATCAAATCGATGTTCTCCGGTGAGAAAATCAACCGCACCGAAGATCGTGCCGTGCTGCACGTCGCCCTGCGTAACCGCAGCAACACGCCGATTGTGGTCGATGGCAAAGATGTGATGCCGGAAGTCAATGCGGTGCTGGCGAAGATGAAAGGCTTCTCTGAGCGTATCATCAGCGGTGAGTGGAAAGGTTATACCGGCAAAGCCATCACCGATGTGGTTAACATCGGCATCGGCGGCTCTGACCTGGGTCCGTTCATGGTGACCGAAGCGCTGCGTCCCTATAAAAACCACCTGAATATGCATTTTGTCTCCAACGTGGATGGCACGCATATTGCTGAAACGCTGAAGGACCTCAGCCCGGAAACCACGCTGTTCCTCGTGGCATCCAAAACCTTCACCACCCAGGAAACCATGACCAACGCCCATAGCGCGCGTGACTGGTTCCTGAAAACCGCAGGTGACCAGCAGCATGTGGCGAAACACTTTGCTGCGCTCTCCACCAACGGTAAAGCCGTGGGCGAGTTCGGTATCGATACCGCCAACATGTTCGAGTTCTGGGACTGGGTCGGGGGTCGTTATTCCCTGTGGTCAGCGATCGGCCTGTCGATCATTCTGTCCATCGGCTTTGAGAACTTCGAACAGCTGCTGAGCGGCGCGCACGCCATGGACCAACACTTCGCCACCACGCCTGCCGAGCAGAACCTGCCGGTGCTGCTGGCGCTGATCGGTATCTGGTACAACAACTTCTTTGGTGCTGAGACCGAAGCAATTCTGCCTTACGATCAGTACATGCATCGTTTTGCTGCCTATTTCCAGCAGGGCAACATGGAATCCAACGGTAAATATGTCGATCGCGACGGTAACGCCGTGGATTACCAGACCGGCCCAATTATCTGGGGTGAGCCAGGCACCAATGGGCAGCATGCCTTCTATCAGCTGATTCATCAGGGCACCAAACTGATCCCGTGTGATTTTATCGCACCGGCACAGACCCATAACGCGCTGGCGGATCACCATCAGAAACTGCTGTCGAACTTCTTCGCACAGACTGAAGCCCTCGCCTTTGGTAAATCACGAGATGTGGTTGAGAAAGAATTCACCGATGCTGGCAAATCCGCCGCCTCTGTGGCCCACATCGTGCCGTTCAAAGTGTTCGAAGGTAACCGTCCGACCAACTCCATCCTGCTGCGCGAAATCACCCCGTTCAGCCTTGGTACGTTGATTGCGTTATATGAACACAAAATCTTTACCCAGGGTGCCATCCTGAATATCTTCACCTTTGATCAGTGGGGTGTTGAGCTGGGTAAACAGCTGGCAAACCGTATTTTGCCAGAACTGGAAAATGACGCGAAAATTGCCAGCCACGACAGTTCCACCAATGGTTTAATTAATCGCTATAAATCCTGGCGTTAATTTTTACCCATTTTGTAATAAGGCGGCCTTATGGCTGCCTTTTTTTATGACAACTATGCAATAAATCTGCGGATATTGTTATTTCTTCGGCTATCATCGGTTAGATAATTCCTAAATTGACCTAGGCAAATTCTGAAGATTAAGTTCATAAATTAAGCTAACCTCTAAAAAATATGGATCTATTTAAGTCAAATTTTTTATCTATCACCATGATTAATAGATTCTTTTTATTTAAGCCTGTTAAGGGAATTCTGAATATTCTGATTCCGTACCAATTCTTAATGCAAAAGTGAAAAATCCTGCCTGAATTCTTACAACCACGCGGTTATTCCAGTTCAAATAAAAACTCCAATTAAAAAAAGCAGCTATCGCTGATTTGCCCTATTTATCACCAGACGCATCCATGATTTTCGTCCCCTTCCCCTCGCGCTGAACTCTGGTAATTTATTGCCCTATACTGAACGCGCTCCGAAAGGGGCCAGCCCTAAATGATTCGGATTGCAGGAAGGCGGCAAACGAATTCATCCCCAGGAGCTTACTCAGGTAAGTGACTGGGGTGAATGAGTGCAGCCAACACACCTGCAATCTGAAGCATGACGGGCTACATCCTTCATTCATTTAAATGCAGGAACGTTGTTATGAAAAAACTTATGGTTGCCGGTGCAGCCTTACTTTACGTTGCCGTTTCTTCCGCTGCGATTGCCGCACCGGAAGAAACCGGTGCTGCAGCAGGCGCGCAGGCGGGAGCAATGTCCGCAGGTGCGTCCACCGCTGTGGGTATCGGGGCTCTCGGTGCGTTGGTAGGTCTCGGCATTGCCGCTTCTGGCGGTGGTGACGGTGCAAATACCGGTACAACAACCACGACCACAACGAGTACCACTCGTTGATGTAGCACCTTTAAACATAACCACACAGCCGTGTGGTTATTTTTTGCTTTGATTCGATTTAATCAGGGACACACAGTGCGCCGACTTCCTTTGCTGCTTCTCTGCCTGCTGCTACAGGCCTGCACACAAACCCAGAAAGGTCTGGAACAGACCGTCATGCTCGCCATTAAAGGGCCGGATGATGTCACGGTGACCAATGAGCAGGTGGCAAGCCTGCCTTACGCCAGCCTCTACGCCCGCATTAATGAAGGTCCGCGCATCTTTGTGGTGCTGGGTTACAACGAAAACGGCCAGCAGAAATGGGTAACTCAGGATAAAGCCATGCTGGTACTCCAGCATGGTCGCCTGGTGAAAACCCTGGGTCTGACTGACAACCTGTTGCAGGTCAGCAATCTGGCGCAGGACCCATTAGCGGACGCCTTGCATCTGCAAAACGGTGCCAGCTGGACGCGCGTCGTGCAGTGGTCTGAGCAGGATAAGCCGCGTGCCGCCACCGCCGTCTCGCACTTCCAGCGCGCTGACGACACGGTGCTGACTGTCGCCGGTCAGAGCGTAGCCTGCCGGGTATGGCACGAAACTGTGCGCATCGACAGCATTGGGCGCGAGTGGCAGAACACCTTCTGGATTGATAACCGCGACGGCACGGTAGTCCAGGCGAACCAGATGCTGGCTGCTGGCGACTTCCCGATTGAAACCACCATTCTGAAACCGGCGAAATCATGAAAAAAATAACGTCTTTGCTGGCGGGACTGGCGCTGTTCACTGCGGGCAACGCGCTGGCCGATAGCCAGGTTATCGTCCACGATGGGCAAAATCGCGCGACTTTACAGATCGATCATGCACAAAAACTCAGCCAGCTGGTGACGAACCCGGCGATCCACACTTGGTGGCCCGGTACGGTGATTGCCGAACGCGGCGCAACGGCGGTAGCGAAACAGCAGCAACAACAACTGCTGGCCGATTTGCGTGCCTGGCAGGCAGATAACAGCGGTGACCGTGCTGCGGCGATTGGTGCCGTCATCCGGCAATTATCGGCGATGCCGGTGACAGGTCGTCAGTTTACCCCACTCGACCCCGACTGGGTGCGGTTACGCCCGGAAGCCAACCGGACGCTGCAAGGCAACTATGACCTCTACACGCTGGCCCCGCCGACCCAGGTGCTGGTGCTCGGCGCGCTGGAAAATCCCGGCAAAGTGCTCTGGCAGCCGGGCCGCACGGTGCGTGACTATCTTGACGACCACGATCGTCTTTCCGGTGGCGACCGCAGTTTTGCCACGGTGATTGCGCCCTCCGGTCAGACCCGGCAGGTCCCCATCGCTTACTGGAATCAGCGCCATGTGGAAGTCGAGCCGGGCAGCATTATCTGGCTTGGATTCTCGTCCTGGAGCCTGCCATGGGGCCAGAGCGACCTGAATGACCGCATGATTTCTGTTCTGACTCACCGGATCCCAGACTGATGAAAAAACAATTACTTCTCAGCCTGCTGGCTGTGGCTGTTTCCGCTGCCTGTGATGCTCATGCGGCAACCTATGACGATCCGATTGGCCCGTCACAGTCTGACTTCGGCGGCGCGGGCCTGATGCAGGTGCCTACCGCGCGTATGTCCCGTGATGGCGAGTTCAGCCTTAACTATCGTAATAACGATCAATACCGCTACTATTCAGCATCACTGCAACTGTTCCCGTGGCTGGAGACCACCGTGCGTTATACCGACGTGCGTACCCGTCGCTACAGCTCCTCGGAAAGCTTCAGTGGTGACCAGAGTTATAAAGACAAAGCGTTCGACCTGAAACTGCGCCTGTGGCAGGAAAGCTACTGGCTGCCGGAAGTGTCATTCGGCGCGCGCGATTTGGGCGGTACCGGTCTGTTCGACAGCGAATATCTGGTGGGCACCAAAGCCTGGGGGCCGTTCGATTTTACCTTCGGCATTGGCTGGGGTTATCTCGGCAACAGCGGCACCATCAAAAACCCGTTCTGTTCCTACAGCGACAGCTTCTGTACCCGTACTAACGGCGGTGGTACGGCGGGATCGATTAACGGTTCCCAGATGTTCCACGGCCCGGCAGCGCTGTTCGGCGGTATCGAGTATCAAACGCCATGGCAGCCGCTGCGGCTGAAAGTCGAATACGAAGGCAACAACTATCAGGACGATTTCGCTGGCCGCCTGGAACAAAACAGCAAGGTTAACGTCGGCGCGATTTATCGCATCACGGACTGGGCGGATATCAACGCCAGTTACGAGCGCGGCAATACCTTTATGTTTGGCTTTACGCTGCGGACTAACTTTGACGATTTACGCCAGCCGCATATCGACAGCGCCAAACCGGCTTACAATCCGCAGCCGCAGGGCGACCTGTTGCAGTCCACGGTGGTGGCCAACCAGCTGACCGATCTGAAGTACAACGCCGGTCTTGATGGTCCGAAGATTCAGACCAAAGGCGATACTTTGTATGTCTCTGGCGAGCAGACCAAATACCGCGACACGCGCGAAGGCGTCGATCGGGCTAACCGCATCATCGTCAATAACCTGCCAGAAGGCATCAATACCATTGATGTCACTGAATCGCGCTTCAATATGCCGCAGGTGACCACACGCACCGATGTCGCCAGCCTGAAAAATGATCTTTCCGGTTACCCGCTGGGCCACGAACAACCTCTGCAGCAGACGCGCATCGATCCGGTCGATCCCGGCGCAACCGAACAGGGTTATTTCATCCGCAGAGATCGTCTGAATTACAGCCTGTCGCCGGTGCTGAATCAGTCGGTGGGTGGGCCGGAAAGCTTCTACATGTACCAGCTGGGCGTGATGGGCAACGTCGATTACCAGCTGACGGACCACCTGCTGGTGAGTGGCAGCCTGTTCGGCAACCTCGCCAATAACTACGACAAGTTTAACTACAACGGGCTGACGGCCAATTCCGCCCTGCCGCGCGTGCGTACCCATATTCGCCAGTACGTTGAGAACAACGTGTATGTGAATGACCTGCAGGCCAACTATATGCGCTACCTCGGCAATGGTTTCTATGGCCAGGTGTACGGCGGTTATCTGGAAACCATGTACGGCGGTGTGGGTGGCGAAGTGTTGTATCGTCCGGTGGACAGCAACTGGGCGTTTGGCGTCGATGCCAACTACGTCAAGCAGCGTGACTGGGACAACATGATGCAGTTCACCGACTACAAAGCGCCAGTCGGTAATCTGACCGCTTACTGGCGTCCGTGGTTTATGCAGAACGTGTTGGTGAAAGCGAGCGTAGGCCAGTATCTGGCGAAGGATAAAGGTGTGACGCTGGATATGTCGAAGCAATTCGACAGCGGCGTGATCGTCGGTTTCTATGCCACCAAAACCAACGTCTCGGCGGAAGAGTATGGCGAAGGCAGCTTCACCAAAGGCTTCTATATTTCGATCCCGATGGACCTGTTTACCGTCACGCCAACCCGTGGTCGTGCGCAGGTGAACTGGGTACCGCTGACGCGTGATGGCGGCCAGATGCTGGGTCGCAAATATCAGCTGTATGATATGACGTCAGATCGCGACGCACGGTTTAATTAACCGCCATAAAAATGGGCGACCCTGTGGGCCGCCCAATATGCGCGATAAATCGCGCCGCTACGGGACTGTGCGTATTTGTAGCGGCGCGATTCATCGCGCAACAATCAGTCTGCGTCATACCCGAGATTCGGTGCTAACCAACGCTCGACTTCACTGACACTCATCCCCTTACGCGCCGCATAATCCTCAACCTGATCGCGCTGAATCTGCGCCACGGCAAAATAACGGCTGTCGGGATGGCTGAAGTACCAGCCGGAAACCGACGCGCCCGGCCACATGGCAAAGGATTCCGTCAGCTTCATACCGGTGTGGGTCTCCACATCCAGCAGTTGCCAGATCTGCGCTTTCTCGGTGTGCTCCGGGCAGGCCGGGTAACCCGGTGCCGGGCGGATTCCCTGATAGTTCTCACGAATCAGCTCGTCATTGCTGAGATTCTCATGCGCACCAAAGCCCCAGATCACCTTACGCACCCGTTCATGCAGATATTCCGCAAAGGCTTCTGCCAGACGATCCGCGACCGCCTTGATCATAATTTTGTTGTAGTCATCATGCTGCTGGTCATACGCCTCGGCCAGCGCATCTTCTTCCAGCCCGCCAGTCACCGCAAACGCGCCGAGATAGTCCGCTTTGCCGCTGGATTTCGGTGCGACAAAATCAGCCAGACAGTAATTAGCAAAGTCGGTCTTTTCGGTTTGCTGACGTAAGTGATGGCTCACACACAACACCTGGCTGCGGCTTTCATCGCTGTAAATCTGGACATCATCCCCCACCCGATTGGCCGGGAAAATCCCCACCACACCCCGCGGTTGCAGCGTCCCGCTCTGGCTCAGCATATCGAGCATCGCGTTTGCATCGTGGAACAGGCGCTGCGCCTCTTCACCCACCACCTCATCTTCCAGAATGCGCGGATATTTGCCGGCCAGTGACCAGGTCATAAAGAACGGCGTCCAGTCAATATAGTTACGCAGCGTTTCGATGCTGGCTTCCACCGGGCTGACGCCGAGGCGATGCGCCACTGGCGGCGTGTAGCTTTCCCAGTCAAAGGAGAAATCGTTGTCACGCGCGGTTTGCAGGCTGACCGGCGGCGTGCGCGGCTTTTTACGCGCGTGCTGAATGCGCACGGTGTCGTACTCTTTGCGCGTACGCGCGACAAAATCTTCTTTCAGGCTGGGCGACAGCAGCGATGACACCACGCCGACAGTACGTGAGGCGTTCTGAACGTAAACCGTCGGGCCGCTATAGTTCTGCTCGATTTTCACCGCGGTATGCGCTTTCGAGGTCGTGGCACCGCCAATCAACAGCGGGATGGTGAAGCCCTGACGCTCCATCTCTTTCGCCACGTTGACCATCTCATCCAGCGACGGCGTAATCAGCCCGGACAGGCCAATAATATCGGCCTTCTGTTCGATCGCGGTTTTCAGGATTTTGTCACTCGGCACCATCACGCCGAGATCGATAATTTCGTAGTTGTTACATTGCAGCACCACGCCGACGATATTTTTGCCGATGTCGTGTACATCACCCTTCACCGTCGCCAGCACGATTTTACCGTTGCTGCGGCCTGCTTCTTTGCTGGCCTGGATAAAGGGTTCAAGGTAAGCCACCGCCTGTTTCATCACGCGCGCGGATTTCACCACCTGCGGCAGGAACATCTTCCCTTCACCAAACAGGTCGCCGACCACATTCATGCCGGACATTAGCGGCCCTTCAATCACCTCAATCGGCCGGGCGGAAGCCTGGCGCGCTTCTTCGGTGTCCTGCTCAATAAATTCGGTGATGCCTTTGACCAGCGAATATTCGAGGCGCCTGACCACATCCCAGCTGCGCCATTCCGCTAGCTGCTTTTCCTGTTCGCCATCGCCTTTGGCTCCACGGTATTTCTCCGCCAGCTCCAGCAGCCGTTCGGTGCCATCATCACGGCGATTGAGGATCACGTCTTCTACCGCATCGCGCAGCTCGGCAGGCAAATCGTCATAAATAGCCAGCTGACCGGCGTTCACAATCCCCATGTCCATACCGTTGCGGATGGCGTAGTAGAGGAACACCGCGTGAATCGCTTCGCGCACCGGGTCATTACCACGGAACGAGAACGATACGTTTGAGACGCCGCCGGAAATCATCGCATGCGGCAGTTCGCGTTTGATGTCTTCGCAGGCACCGATGAAGTCCATCGCATAGTTGTTGTGTTCTTCGATACCGGTGGCGACAGCAAAAATGTTCGGGTCGAAAATGATGTCTTCTGGCGGGAAGCCCACCTCTTCGGTGAGGATCTGGTACGCACGGCGGCAGATCTCGATTTTACGCGCGCGGGTATCCGCCTGACCCACTTCGTCAAACGCCATCACCACCATGGCGGCACCATAGCGACGCACTTTACGTGCGTGATCGATAAACGCCTCGATACCTTCTTTCATCGAGATCGAGTTAACGATGCCTTTGCCCTGGATGCATTGCAGCCCTTTTTCGATCACCTCCCATTTGGAAGAGTCGATCATAATCGGCACGCGAGCGATATCCGGCTCGCCGGCAATCAGGTTCAGGAAGCGAACCATCGCCGCTTGCGCATCCAGCATGCCTTCATCCATATTGATATCGATGATTTGCGCGCCGCTTTCGACCTGCTGGCGCGCCACATCCAGCGCTTCGTTGTATTTTTCTTCTTTAATCAGACGCTTAAATTTGGCTGAGCCGGTCACGTTGGTACGTTCCCCGACGTTCACAAACAGCGAGTCAGCGCTGATATTCAACGGTTCCAGCCCGGATAAACGGCAGGCAACCGGTATCTCCGGCAGCTTACGTGGCGCAACGCCGTCCACTGCCGCGACCATCGCCGCAATATGCTCCGGCGTGGTGCCGCAGCAGCCACCAATGATGTTCAGGAAGCCCGAACGCGCCCATTCACCAATTTGCTCCGCCATGGTGGCGGCATCCAGGTCGTACTCGCCGAACGCATTCGGCAGACCGGCGTTCGGGTGCGCGGTGACATAACCTTCGGCAATGCGCGACAGCTCAGCCACGTACTGACGAAGTTCATCCGGCCCCAGCGCGCAGTTAAGACCGAAGGATAGCGGCTCGGCGTGGCGCAACGAGTTATAAAAGGCTTCAGTGGTTTGTCCGGACAGGGTACGACCAGAGGCATCGGTGATGGTACCGGAGATCATCAGCGGCAACTTCACGCCCATCGCTTCCATCTCGGTCTGTACCGCATAGATAGCCGCTTTGGCGTTCAGGGTATCGAACACCGTTTCGATCATGATGAGGTCGGAACCCCCTTTGATCAGCGCATGGGTGGATTCGCGATAGGCCTCCACCAGCTGATTAAAGGTCACGTTACGAAATGCCGGATCGTTCACGTCCGGTGAGATGGAGCAGGTACGGTTGGTGGGGCCAAGCACCCCGGCGACGTAACGCGGACGCTCAGGCGTTTTGGCGCTCCACTCATCGGCGCAGGCGCGCGCCAGCCGGGCAGCTTCGAGGTTAATCTCCGCCGACAGCGCTTCCATTTCATAATCCGCCATCGCAATGGTGGTGGAGTTGAAAGTGTTGGTTTCCAGAATATCAGCACCTGCCGCGAGGTAAGCGTTATGGATCTCGCGAATCACCTCGGGTTTGGACAGCACCAGCAAATCGTTATTGCCTTTGAGATCGCACGGCCAGTCAGCAAAGCGGCTGCCGCGAAAATCCTGCTCATCCAGTTTATAGCTCTGGATCATGGTGCCCATACCACCGTCCAGAATCATGATGCGTCGCGCGAGCTGCTGATGCAGCGCTTCTATTCTGTTACTCACTGTTGCCCCGTCCACGTCATTACGTTGGCTGAAATGCCAGCCAGACATACTGGCACAACTTTCAGATGGGTAAAAGTGATGACGGATGAGACATTTTCAGGGCGAAACCCATACAGATCCGACCAGTAAGTCAGCATTTGCATTCGCAGGGCGAAAAACGAAAATGGTTTCCATATCTGATGCGACTACGGAGAAGTCATGGCTACCCCTGCGCCCGCGAAACGCGGCAAAAAACCCCGTACTGCGGCGGCGACTGCGGCCCCGGCTGGCGGCCAGGTCCAGTCCCTGACGCGCGGTCTGCGTCTGCTGGAACTGATTGCAGAATCCAACGGCAGCGTAGCGCTGACCGAGCTGGCTCAACAGGCCGGTCTGCCCAATTCCACCACCCATCGCCTGCTGACCACCATGCAGCAACAAGGCTTTGTCCATCAGGTGGGAGATTTAGGCTTCTGGGCCATCGGCTCGCATGCCTTTGTGGTTGGCAGCAGCTTCCTGCAAAGCCGCAATCTGCTGGCGATTGTGCATCCGATTCTGCGCAAGTTGATGGAGGACGCCGGGGAAACGGTGAATCTGGCGGTGCTGGATCTCAGCGATTACCAGGCGGTGATTATCGACCAGGTACAGTGCACCCAGCTGATGCGCATGTCCGCGCCGATTGGCGGCAAGCTGCCGATGCACGCTTCCGGGGCCGGAAAAGCCTTCCTGGCCCATCTGAGTGATGACCAGGTCACCACGCTGCTGCATCAGAAGGGCCTGCATTACTACACGCCGAAAACACTGATGTCACCGCACAGCCTGAAAGAGAATCTGGCGCTGATTCGCAAAGTGGGTTTTTCCCATGATGATGAAGAACACGCGCTGGGGCTGCGCTGCGTGGCGGCACCGATATACGATGAACACGGTGAACCTTTCGCCGCCATCTCCATTTCCGGACCGATTGCGCGCATGACCGATGACCGCATCACCGAACTCGGCGCGCTGGTGATCCGCGCAGCGAAACAGGTGACGCTGGCTTACGCCGGCCGCTAAGCCGGGACCAAAGCATAGCGCACGCTAAAGCGCTGTGCCGCGCGCCACGCCATCACCTCTTCAATATGTCCCTGGCGAATCCGCGCCTGCTGCGCGCGCCACCAGCCGGGATCGAACAGCTCCGGATGCAGCGCCAGCAGTAACTTACCGGTGGCCGGTTCGCTGCACAGTGCGTAGCGGAAGGTTTCCGGGAAGACATCGTCCGGTCCGACGCTGTACCACGGCTCGGCCTGCAACTCGTCCTCTTCGTAACGGGCTGGCGGCACATCGCGGAACTGGAGTTCGGTCATCGGGCGGATTTCATCGTAATCGTAAAACACCACCCGCCCGTGGCGCGTCATGCCAAAATTTTTAAACAACATGTCGCCGGGGAAAATATTGGCTGCCGCCAGTTGCCGTATGGCATCGCCATACTCTTCAATCGCGTGCTGACGCTGCGCCGGGCTGGCCTGCATCAGCCACAGGTTCAGCGGCTGCATGCGTCGCTCCAGCCACAGATGGCGAATGATCACCACGTCATCTTCGATACAAATTTTCTCCGGGATATCGCGCTCGAACTCCGCCATCAACTCCGCAGGAATACGCGCGCGCGGCAGCGCAAAGTGCTCAAATTCCTGGGTGTCGGCCATACGGCCTACACGGTCATGCTCTTTGACCAGCCGATAACAATCACGTACCTGCGCATCCGTTACCTCTTTCTGCGGGGCAAAGCGGTCTTTAATCACCTTAAACACCCGGTCAAAACCCGGCAGCGTGAACACCAGCATCACCATGCCGCGCACGCCAGGCGCGATGGTGAAATCTTCCTGACTGTGTGCCAGGTAATGCAGATACTCGCGATAGCACTCGGTTTTACCGTGCTTCTGGCAACCAATCGCCATGTAGCGTTCAGCGGTGGTTTTGCCGGGCAGAATCGGTTGTAGCCAGTCCACCAGCGCGGCGGGCACCGGGGCATAAACCATAAAGTAGGCGCGGGCGAAACCGAAGACGATGCTGGCATCGTTGCTATCGGTGAGACAGGTATCAATCCACAGCCGCCCTGCTTCATCGCGCTGAATCGGTAACAGGCACGGCAGCGTGTCATCGTCCAGTTGCAGACGCGCCACAATCCACGCGGTTTTATTACGGTAAAACAGCTCGCTGGCGACATCCAGCGTCGCCGTCGCCAGCTGAGCTGCGCTGAATTGCTCATGCAGATGACGCACGATCCAGCTGATATCGCGCGCCTGATCCTGCCACGGCAAACGTAACGGAATGTCGTTGAAGATCTGGCGCAGCGTTTCCTGCCAGCTGTGCTGTGGCCGATACAGGCGTGACAGCGGGCGTGGTGATTCCGGGGCCGGGGCAAACGGCTGCGAAGGAAAGATAAACAATCGTTGTGGTGTCAGGTGGCTATGGCCCTGCAACCGGCAATACACCGAATTGAAGAAGCTCTCGGCAATCTCATGACGTGGATAGCCCGGCAACAGGGTTTCGTAGTGGCTTTTGACCCGCAGCCAGAAACCTTCATCCCAGTCTGCCGCTCCATTGAGGATGCGCAGCTGATTTGCCACCAGCCCAACATGATGATCATAAAGATGGATACGCGCTTTCATCGCCTGCTGCACGGCATGCCAGTCAGCCTGTTCAAAACGCTGCTGCGCACCAGCGGTGATATCGAGAAAGCGACCATACTGCGCGTCAAAGCCTTGCAGGATGGTGTGAGCAATGAGGGATTCTCTGGGCGGCATCGGCACGTCTCCCGGTAATATGGCCCCTCCGTGGGCCAGCATCACAACTCAGAACTGCGCGGCTTCGGTAGAACCGGTTAACGCGGTGACCGACGACTGGCCTCCCTGGATCACCGTGGTGATGCGATCAAAATAGCCGGTGCCCACTTCCTGCTGATGTGAAGAGAAGGTGTAACCCTTATCGCGCGCGGCAAATTCCGGCTGCTGCACCTTCTCCACGTAGTGGCGCATGCCCTCACCCTGCGCATAGGCGTGCGCCAGGTCAAACATGTTGAACCACATGCTATGGATACCCGCCAGGGTGATGAACTGGAAGCGGTAGCCCATCTCGCTCAGCGCCTGCTGGAAGCGGGCGATGGTGCGATCGTCGAGGTTTTTCTTCCAGTTGAACGACGGCGAGCAGTTGTAGGCCAGCAACTTGCCGGGGTACTGCGCGTGAATCGCCTCGGCAAAACGCTGCGCCAGTGCCAGATCCGGTGTGGAGGTTTCACACCACAGCACATCGGCGTAAGGCGCATATGCCAGACCACGGCTGATGGCCTGCTCAATCCCGGCACGGGTGCGGAAGAAACCTTCCGAGGTGCGTTCGCCGGTGATAAAGGCGCGATCGTATTCATCACAGTCGGAGGTGATAAGATCGGCCGCATCCGCGTCGGTACGGGCAATCAGCACCGTCGGAACGTCCATCACATCAGCCGCCAGACGTGCCGCCACCAGTTTCTGGATCGCTTCCTGAGTCGGCACCAATACCTTGCCGCCCATATGGCCGCATTTCTTCACTGCCGCCAGCTGGTCTTCAAAATGCACCGCCGCCGCACCCGCCTGAATCATCGATTTCATCAACTCAAAGGCGTTGAGCACCCCGCCAAACCCGGCTTCCGCATCCGCCACAATCGGCAGGTAGTAATCAATAAAGCCCTCGACTTCCGGCGACATCCCGCTGGCCCACTGAATCTGATCGGCACGCTGGAAACTCTGGTTAATACGCTCCACCACCGCCGGGACCGAGTTCGCCGGATAAAGCGACTGGTCCGGGTACATCTGCCCGGCAAGGTTGGCATCCGCCGCCACCTGCCAGCCAGAGAGATAGATAGCCTCAATGCCCGCTTTCGCCTGTTGCACTGCCTGGCCACCCGTTAATGCACCCAGGCTGTTGATATACCCTTTCTGCGATTCTCCATTCAGCAGCGACCATAACTTTTGCGCTCCCCGCTCCGCCAGGGTACAGGCCGGGTTAACGGAACCGCGTAAATTCACCACATCCTGGGCGCTATAGGGGCGGGTAATTCCCTGCCAGCGTGCATCCTGCCAGGCGGTTTCCAGCTGTTTGATTTGTTGCGTGCGAGTCGTCATAACAATATCTCCCGGGGTCAGGGCAGCAGGCGGTAGCCTGGCAGGGTGAGGAAAGGAACCAGCTCATCATCGGTGGTGATTTGCGCCATTAGCGCGGCAGCATCGGCAAAACGTCCGTTACGGAATCGCTCTTCGCCGAGGCTGTGCTGTAACGCGGTCAGTTCTTCATCCAGCAGCTGTTCAAACAACGCCGCCGTCACCAGTTGACCATCGCTGAGAATTTGCTTGTGGTGCATCCATTGCCAGATCGAGGTACGGGCAATCTCGGCGGTGGCCGCATCTTCCATCAGGCCATCAATCGGCACACAGCCGTTTCCGCTGATCCAGGCTTCAAGATATTGCAGCGCCACGCGAATGTTGGCACGCATCCCTGCTTCGGTGCGTTTGCCACGGCAGGGCAGCAGCAGCCGTTCGGCGGTGACCGGGCTATCCTGCTCACGGCTGACATGCAACTGGTTGGGTTGGTCGCCCAGCTGACGATTAAATTCCGCCATCGCGATATCGGCCAGGCCCGGATGTGCCACCCAGGTGCCATCGTGACCGTTCGCTGCTTCGCGCGCTTTGTCTTCCTGCACCTTCTGCGTTACCCAGGCATTACGTTGCGGGTCTTTGCTCGGAATCAGCGCCGACATCCCCCCCATCGCCAGTGCACCACGACGGTGGCAGGTTCTGATCAGCAAGCGCGAATACGCATCGAGAAACGGCTGATCCATGCTGATTTGCTGGCGATCCGGCAGGATACGCTCACCATGCTGACCCAGGGTTTTGATGTAGCTGAAGATGTAATCCCAGCGGCCACAATTCAGTCCCACCACGTGATCGCGCAGTTCCCACAGGATCTCATCCATCTGGAATACCGCTGGCAGCGTTTCAATCAATACCGTGGCTTTGATCGTGCCGCGCGGCAGATCAAAGCGATCCTCACTGAAACGGAAGATCTCACGCCACCACGCAACTTCGCTGGCATGCTCGGTTTTCGGCAGATAGAACCAGGGCCCGTGGCCCTTCTCCAGCAGCGCGTCGACGTTGTGAAACAGATACAGCGCAAAATCAAACAACCCACCGGGGATAGCGCGATCGCGCCACTCCACATGCTTTTCATCCAGATGCAAACCGCGGACACGGCACATCAGCAGCGCGGGATCGGATCGTAACTGGTAGATCTTGCCGGTTTCACTGGTGAAACTCAGCGTTCCCTTCACTGCATCACGTAACGCCAGTTGACCATCGACCAGTTTTTCCCAGGTCGGTGCCAGCGAATCCTCAAAATCTGCCATAAAAACTTTCACGTTGGCATTCAAGGCATTGATCACCATTTTACGATCCGGCGGACCGGTGATCTCAACGCGGCGGTCGCGCAGCAATTGCGGTATCGGGCGAACCTGCCACTCGTTTTCACGAATGGAAGCCGTTTCCGAATCAAAGCCTGGCAATGCACCCTGATCATAACGCTGCTGGTGTTGCTGACGGGCTTTCAGCAGACGCTCGCGTTCCGGGGCAAAACGCGCCACCAGAGAGTGCAGAAAGTCGATGGCTTCCGGGGTGAGCAGCTGCTTTTCCGCGTGGGTAAAGGGCTGGCTAAAGGTTAATGTGCTGCTGATAACCGAGTCTGTCATGCGGGCTGCCTCCTGTGTTGATCCCGTTCTGGGTTAGGGGATCCGGCTGTAGGGTGTTTTTTAACCTGCAAGATCAGAGCATAATGATTTTTATTTTATTTTCAAAAACTATTTCCATTTTTATAATTAAATGAGTTTATCATTTTGATTTTTATGTAATTTAAAGACTCGAAATAAAGGCAATAGCTTCCACCTCGTGATTCAGGCAAAAAAAATGCCGTGGCTACCCGAGGCGGCCACGGCATGGTTAAACAGATATATCGCTTATTCGAGTGTTGGGTTCATATGTCGCAGATCAAACGGTGTGATCTGATACACGTAGTAGTTCAGCCAGTTGGAGAACAGCAGGTTGCCATGGCTGCGCCAGGTCGCGCGCGGCGGCAGTTCGGGATTGTCCTGTGGGAAATAGTTCCACGGCACCTCTGGGTTCAACCCGGCATCGTAATCGCGATGGTATTCACCGGATAACGTCAATGCATCGTATTCCGGATGGCCGGTGACAAACGCAAGGCGCTTATCCTTACTCGCCATCAGATAGGCACCGGTGGTTTCCGATTCAGCGAATAACTCCAGATCGGTGTAATCACGAATCAGCTGGCTGGGGAAATCAGCATAGCGTGAGTGCGGGGCAAGGAAGTTATCGTCAAAACCGCGCGTCAGTAACGCATGTGGATGTAGAATCTGATGTTCATAGACACCGGATAGCTTGTTCTGGCGCGTCTGCTTAGGGATGCCATACAGA
This sequence comes from Pantoea cypripedii, assembly GCF_011395035.1. Classification (NCBI taxonomy): domain Bacteria; kingdom Pseudomonadati; phylum Pseudomonadota; class Gammaproteobacteria; order Enterobacterales; family Erwiniaceae; genus Pantoea; species Pantoea cypripedii. The sequence goes on along the minus strand of NZ_CP024768.1, from coordinate 223,498 downwards.
ATATTCAGCGCCGCCTGCACCGCCCAACAGACAAACAGTGTCGAAGTGACGTGTTCTTTTGCCCAATGCAGCACGCGCTGAATCTGCGGCCAGTAAGCCACATCGTTGAAGTCTACCAGACCGAGCGGTGCGCCGGTGACAATCAGGCCATCAAAGTTATCATGCTGAATATCATCGAAATTACAGTAAAAGTTGTTCAGGTGCTCGGTTGGCGTATTGCGTGACTCACGGCTGTCGATACGTAGCAGCTGAATATCAATCTGCAACGGTGAGTTGGATAGCAGACGCAGAAACTGGTTTTCGGTTTCAATCTTCTTCGGCATCAGATTGAGTACCAGCACTTTCAGCGGACGGATCTCCTGGACACTGGCGCGCGATGAGGTCATGACAAAGACATTCTCATTGCGCAGAAAATTCACTGCCGGTAACTCGTCGGGGATCCTGATTGGCATAACCTGCTCACCTCTTACAACCGTATAAACGTTTAGACATCCAGATGCCTGACATTAGCCTGGTGCAGTGAGAATGTCGAGTCTTCATGCGGTTTATGAAAATGTTTCAGCTTAATGCATCTAAAGGATCCTGGGCCGGTAATATGCTTCAGATACGTTAAATTAACCTCGCACCAACCCATCATTAATTAGCCATGATCCGCCTCTATATTTATTTGGTTCACAAGTCATACCTTTTTGGTTTATTAAATATCAATGATAAAACATGGAAAAATAGTTTTTTATTAATTTAATTAAAATATAAAAATCAATTAATTCATTGAATTAAAAATTTTATTGTTTTCAGTCAAAAGTCGCATATAAATTTTTCTAAAATTAAAAACCTTCCTGCGGTATAAGTCATTACTGTCACAAATAACATCAATATTAATCAACATATATCCACTTAATTTTATTGGCACGGAATTATATCAGTAAGGTTTTTTATTATGCATAAACTTAAAATCGCCAGTTTGATTTGGCCAGGCATGATGCTGGTAGTTGCCGCACCCAATGGGTTCGCCGCGGACAGCCCCTTTTCCAGCAACTCACCGTGGATGCTGGGTGACTGGAATGGTCAACGCACGGCACTTCAGCAACAAGGCATTGATTTTAATGTCAATTATGTCATGGAAAGCGCGGCAAATCTGGCAGGGGGTTATCAATCGGCGACGACTGCACGTTACACCGACCAATGGGCGTTTGGTGCCCATCTCGACCTGCAAAAATTGCTGGGCTGGCAGGATACGGATTTCCAGGCCACAGTGACCGATCGTAACGGACAGAACCTTTCTGAGCAGATCGCGAATCCTAAAGCGCCTATGCTCTCCTCAGTGCAGGAAGTCTATGGCCGCGGGCAAACATGGCGACTGACTCAGTTCTGGTTACGCACCGGCTTTAGCGACGATCGTTTCAATCTTAAACTTGGCCGGGCAACCGTGGGTGAGGACTTCGGTACCATCGAAACCCATTTCCAGAACCTCGCGCTTGGACCCGGTATCCCCGGAAAATCACGTAGCGATCGCTGGATGAACTGGCCAGTGTCACAATGGATGGGACGCTTACAGCTCAATATCACCCCAGATGTCTATGTTAAGGTTGGATTTTATAACCAAAATGATGACAACGATAATCGTGGCAGCGGTTTTCATTTCTCGGTTAATCACTCGGATGGCAACCTTATTCCACTAGAAATCGGCTGGCAGCCGAAACTGGGTGCTGATGCATTACCGGGAAATTATCGTCTGGGTGCTTATTACTCTTCAGCTCGTGGCGGGGTTTATCATAGCTGGCAGCACGGTGAATATGGCGACACCGCTCATGGTTATGGCGCTTATGCCATTGTTCAACAGCAGTTATTTGCCTGGCAGCATGACAACCATCGTGGATTGTCGCTGACGCTTAGCCAGGTAATGCATGATAAACGCACGTCGAAACTGGATTATACCCAGACCGTCGCACTGACCTGGAAAGGGCTTTTTGCTGCGCGGCCACAGGATGAAATTGGCTTAGGAATGGCCCGGCTACATGTAAATTCAGCTTATAGCCGCATGCTGGAGCGGGAAAATGAAGAAAATGGCGTACAGAGCACCAATGACGCCACTTACCTGCCGGTGATCAGAGGTTCAGAATACGATTATGAACTCTACTATGCATGGAACGTCCGCCAGTGGCTGTCACTGCGTCCCAATTTGCAATACGTTGCCGCACCTGGTGCGGATAGCAGCGTGAAAGATGCTTTCGTTGGGGGGATTACCGCAAGTTTAACGTTCTAAAACCTGTAATTCATAACAGCGCGATAAATCGCGTTGTTATGAATCCGTGATTTTTCCTGATCTGCAGACGTAAAAAAGCCCTGAACTTTCGTTCAGGGCTTCTTCACTTAATTGATGCCTGGCAGTTCCCTACTCTCGCATGGGGAGACCCCACACTACCATCGGCGCTACGGCGTTTCACTTCTGAGTTCGGCATGGGGTCAGGTGGAACCACCGCGCTACAGCCGCCAGGCAAATTCTTTTAATCCGAACTCATGCCATAACTGGTGCTGATACCCAGAGTCGAACTGGGGACCTCACCCTTACCAAGGGTGCGCTCTACCAACTGAGCCATATCAGCACACTAAAATTGATGCCTGGCAGTTCCCTACTCTCGCATGGGGAGACCCCACACTACCATCGGCGCTACGGCGTTTCACTTCTGAGTTCGGCATGGGGTCAGGTGGGACCACCGCGCTACAGCCGCCAGGCAAATTCTTTCTGCTCTGTCCTGTGTCTTTTGCACTGCTGCTGCGTTGGCTGCATTCGCGTAAGTCAGTCACATACTTATGTATGCTCCTTCCTTCCGTCTCTTTTGCCGCCTTGCTTCAGCGCAAAATCCTTCGGACTTCAATCCGCAGGACATAACTGAATCCGGTAAACAATGC